>CAZTRQ010000132.1:0-4438 GCA_964616245.1 uncultured Spirochaetaceae bacterium
GGCATGCTCTCCCTCGGTTTCTACGACGCCGTCCGGGGCGCGCTCTTGCCGACCATCCGACTCTCCCTCGAGTTGCCCTACGGCACCATCGGGTTGGTGCTCTTCGTCGCCGGTCTCGGCTATCCCCTGTCGGTTCTCTTCGGCGGAATCCTGGCCGACCGTTTCGGCGCCTGGCGCCTTGCTGCGCTGGGGTACCTCTTGATGGGTGGCGCCTCGGTCTTCGCACCAACCGTCGCGGGCATCGTAACCTTTGCGGTCCTCATCCTGCTCATTCACCTCGGTCTCGGCCTCTTGGACGTTGCCCTCAATGCGATCGGTGGGGCCCTCTTCCTTACCAAGACTGCTCTGATGATGAGCTATCTCCACCTGTTCTTCGGCATCGGGGCGTCGCTTTCCCCGGGGTACGCGTCGCTTCTCCTCGGAGCCGGATTTCCGTGGCAAACCGTCTACCTCTCGATGCTCGTCCTGGTTCTGCCCTTTATGGTGATGGCGTGGAAGGCCCGGATGCCCCGGAAGGCCGAGCCCCCGAGCGCCGACGAATCAACCCAAGAATCGTGGACCGAGGCCTTCCGGGAGAAGGACCTCTGGCTCTTTGTCCTCCTCTTGGGCCTGGGCGTCAGCTTTGAGGTCGGGGTGGCGACCTGGCACTCGAACTTTCTCGTCGCCGCCCGGGGTTTCTCTCCCGCCGCGGCGGCAACCTACCTCTCCTTCTTCTTTGCGGCTTTTACCGTCGGTCGGCTTACCGGGGGGCATATCGTCGAGAAGAGCGGCTACGGTAACGCCCTCGTATGGGGCCCGGCAGCGGCGGTGCTGCTCTTTCTCCTCGGTATTCTCCTCGACGCCGCTCCGTTTATCACGTCCCTGTCGGGCTACTTTATCGGGGTGCTTTTTCCCACGGTAATCGCCGTGGTTTCCAGACGTTACGTTCGGCGGCGGAGCAGCATTATCGGCATCGTCATGGCCGGCGGAATATCGATGCAGATGCTCAGTAACTGGCTCATCGCCCTTGCCCACGAGGGCTTCGGGGAAGAATGGGGTTTCGCTTCGATCTGCCTCTTCGGAATCGGGATGGCCCTCCTGGGCCTTCTCTTTCGCCGCCGGCTTGCCGTTTCTTCTTAATCGACGCGGCTATCCGGTCCCGCCGGAATACCTTACTTTTGGCGTATGCTATCGCCTCTCGAGCTCTTTAACCGCGCGGTCGCGACGCAGAGAACCGCGCACGTAGACGTCGCTCTTTCGGTCGAAGAGGGGCGTTTGCCCCCGGCGCTGACCGGCGTCCTCTTCCGGAACGGGCCGGGACAGATGGTTTGCCACGGCGTGCCCTACCGGCACCTTTTTGACGGCGATGGGATGGTCCAGCGTTTCTTCTTCGACGGCGGCGAGGTGCGCTACACCAACCGAATGGTTGACACCCCGGAGCTCGCCGCGGAGGCAGCGGCCGGGCGCATGCTCTACCGCAGCTTCGGCACCAACCGCCCCGGCGGTGTCGCCGCGAACGCGCTCCGGTTTCACTTTAAGAACGCCGGCAACACCAGCGTCCTTCCCCTCGGCGACCGACTTCTCGCCCTCTGGGAAGGGGGCTCCCCCTACGTCCTCGACCCGGTCACCTTGGAGTCCGGCGGCCTCTGGCAAAACGACGGCTTCCTCCGGGAGAAGCACCTCGTCGAGAAGTTGATGGGGAACGGACGGCCCTTTTCCGCCCATCCCAAGCTCTCCGGGGACGGCAGGTGGATCGGCAACTTCGGTCTCTCTCCGGGGCTCCGGCAACGCCTTCTTCTGCACCGTGTGCCCCTTTCCGGCGACGAGGCGACGACCCGGGAGGTCATCCTTCCACGGCTGACCTTTATCCACGATTTCGTCTTGACCGCCGAGAACCAGTGGGTCTTTCTGGATGTCCCGGTAGCCTTCCACCTTGGGAAGGCCTTCCTCGGGCTCGCCTCTCCGGCGCAGTCCATCTTCGGCCGGGAAGGGGACCCGGCGATTATTCGCGTTTTCGCCGACGACGGGACATCGCGGACGGCGGAAACGGACGCGTGCTACGTTTTCCATTTTCCGAACGGGTACGCCTCGTCGGAAGGCGAGGGCAGGGTAACCTTCGACGCCTGCCGCATGTCGGCGTTTCCCTCGCCGGCAGACGTAGCCGCACTCCTCGGCTCCGGAGACATCTCCGAGCCGGTCTACGCGTATCTGACCCGCTTCGACGTCGACCTCGACACCGGGACCGTCTCGGTACGCCGACTCAGCGATTATCCTATGGAGCTTCCGACCATCAACCCCGCCTACCGAGGACGAAAGCACCGCTTCGTATGGGGTGTCGCCGAAAAGCCCGGTCGGGGTGCCGTGACGATGGTTCATGGAATCGCGAAGGTCGATACCCGGACCGGAATAACGACCTACAGAGACTTTTATCCGGAAGTAGTCGGGGAGCCGTTTTTCGTGGCGGAGCCCCGCGCCGGCGCTTCGGAGGATTCGGGGTGGTTGCTCTGCCTCGGTTTCGACCCCGAGAAGACGAAGGGCTTCCTGCGTATCCTTAACGCGGAGAACTTGGAAACGGTGGCGACCCTCGCATTGCCGGAGCCGGTTCATCCGGGGTTCCACGGAGCCTGGACCCCGGAAGGGTAGCCCGTGGCCGCGGCCGGGCCCAATCCTCCCGGGGCCTAAACCTCCGGCGGTCGACGGTCGGCCTTCTTGGCGGCCTGGCGTCTCTTGTTCTCCAGTCGACGCCTGGCGGCCGCCTTCCCAGGTTGGGTGGGCTTTCTCTTCTTCGGGGTCCTCAAGGCCTCTAAGAGTAGCTCCTCCGCTCGGGCCTTCGCGATCTCCCGGTTGCGGAGCTGGCTCCGGGTTTGGGAGGAGTGGATAAGAAGCTCTCGAGAATCGGAAAGTCGGTTCGCGAGGCGAGTTTCGAGAAGCCCCCGCTCCTCCGGGGTCAGCGGGGCGGAGTCCAGGTCGAGGCGCAGAGTCGCGCGCGTGTTCACCTTGTTGACGTTCTGACCCCCGGGCCCCCCGGACCGGGAAAACTCGAAGGCGCCTTCCCGGTCTATCCACTCGACTATCCGTTGGCGTAATCCTCGATCGTCTTCCATGAGAAGAGCCTACCGATCTTGCGCGACCGAGAACAGGGAAGTAGTCTGTAAACATGGTTCAACTTCTTGATTCGATAAGCTATCCGATCGCAATAGGCCTGGCCGTGTTCCTCGGCTTCGCCCCCTTCGTTCCCGAGCCGCACTTAGTCGAGAAGCTCCGGATGCTTAGACAAGGGACCCTTTCCCGTCCCCTCGACATATTCGATCTGCTTCTACATCTGGCTCCGATTCTGCTGCTTCTTGCCAAGGTAATTGTCGACCTCTCGCGCCGCGGGGCGTCCTAAGCCGCCGTGTCGACGGGCAAGGGCTATCGAGAGACGGATCGGATTTCGACCTGGCAGCAGCTTTGGGATCTCTACCAACGGGACGAAGGGTGGGGAACCTGGATTTTCCGGGGGCAAGGACTCTACGAATGGGAGCTTGCGACGAGCCTGGAGCGAGCGGTGCAGGGCTACAACATCGAGTTCTCGGAAACGACCCGGAAAGAGCTCGGCCTCCTGCGACGCTTCAAGCGGCAGCTCCGTCATTTTTCTATGCACATTCCCGAAGGAGACGATTACCTCGAGTGGTTCTCGATTATGCAGCACTACGGCTGTCCGACGCGCCTTCTGGACTTTACCTATTCGTTCTTTATCGGCGTGTTCTTCGCCATCGCCGATGCCAAGATCGGAGACACCGCGGCGCTCTGGGCCATAAACAGATCCTGGCTTGAAAAGCGCTACAAGTCTCAGGCCCCGGAGGAGGTTCGTTCCCTGCTCGCCGGCGATCCCCACATGAAAGGACCGGAGATCACCAAGGCTATCCTGAACGGCCACTTTCCTTCGGTTCTCAACGTCAATCCGCTCAACTTGAACGAACGCTTGGTCATCCAGCAAGGCTGCTTCGTGGTGCCTCTGGACCTCGGCCTCTCCTTTATGGAAAACCTTCGAGCCGTAGTCGATTCCGGAGAGGTCGAGTCCAACGTCCTCAAAATTCCTATCGAGTGCAACGAGGGTTTTCTCCTTGAGGCCTTTCTCAACTTCCACCGGATGAACATAAACTACGCCGGACTCTTCCCCGGCATAGACGGCTTTGCCCGATACTTGCGGATGCTTCTTCCGCTCCCCGAAGGCTTTCTCGCTATCGACAAGGAAGAGTACTAAGGCAGCTGACCCCCGCCACCGGTTGCAAGAATTATTTCAAAATCTGGCGCCGGGGATTGTTTTGTTCTATATTGTTGAGTGAACACGTTAGAATAAACGGATTCTTACCGGGGGATGGCGCAATGACTGGTCGACGGAGAGAACTTTGGATTGTCTTATCAGCTCTGATTGCTCTACTGGTTTCCTGCGGCGGCGCAGGTGTCGGCGGGGGCG
>CAZTRQ010000132.1:4538-6346 GCA_964616245.1 uncultured Spirochaetaceae bacterium
GACCCGAACCCAGCGCCGGGACCCTTTAGCCTTCTTTCCCCTGCCGACGGCAGCTTTAGTCTCACAATCCCGATCACCCTAAGCTGGGGGCAGTCGGCCGACGCTACCGGCTACCGTGTTTTCGTCGGGTCTACAAGCAGCTTTGCCAACGCCACCCAGGTAGGCACCACGAACGCACAAACCCGAAACCTTGTCCTGGACGACTTGCCAACCGGTGTTCAGCGCTACTGGTGGGTCGAGGCGTTCAATAATGATGATCCGGAAGAGACCCGGCTGGCAGGCCCCTTCGACTTCCGCACCTTAAGCCCTCCCGGCTCCTTCGACATCGTAAGTCCGACGGGGGACCTGCCGATGGTTGCCCTACCGGTGACCATCGACTGGGGACCTTCCGCCGATGCGGCGAGCTACACCGTAACGATTACCAACGACCGGTCCGATGCTACCATCGAGAAGACAGGCATCACCGCCACACAGTGGCAGGTACCCATCGGAGAGCCGGCGGGTGTGGACTACGACCGCCGCTACTCGGTTGTCGTAACGGCTGTAAACGCCGCCGGATCGACCGACATGGAGAAGGGGAGTCAGAGCTTCGAGACGGAGCCGGAGCCTGTGCAATTCCCAGCGGATGCCGCAGCCCATTGGCCCTTGGGTGAGTCAGGATTCAAGGACGAATCGGGAAACGCTCACGACGGGACGGGGTACCCAAGCGGGGCACCACCTACAGCAATAGCCGGTCGAAGCGGGAGTACAGGCGGCGGGCACGCGTTTAACGGCGAAGGACAGTACGTCCACGCCCCGGTAGAGAGTCGAACCTCACCCCTCCTCGATTACTCGAAGGGCTTCGCACTGAGCCTTTGGACCCTGAGCCCCTCAAGCACCGACGGCGGGAGCTACCTCGTAGCCCAGAGCGGCGGCGACGCCAAGTCGGGTTTCGCACTCTATTCGGTGAGTGCGCAGACTCACGTGGCAGATTATCTTGTCTTCCGGGCCGCTGGGACGACGGTCTTTCAGGTCTCCCGGACGCTATTGCCCCAGAGTGGCTGGTTCCACATCGTGGTCAACTACGACGCCGGAAATGGAAGCTTTGATCTCTGGGTGAATGGCACGCTCGTGAGTGGAAAAAACGAGGGGTCTCTCCTCGCGGCGGGTGACGTCTACCTAGGCGCTTTCGATTCTAAAACCGGATACTTCGCAGGCGGTCTCGACGACGTTCGCATCTTTAACCGGACGCTGACTTCCGAAGAAATCGGCTTGCTTCTCGAAGAGTAGTCGAAACCGGTGGTAGTCCCCGGCCTACCACCTATCCCGGTGGACCCACTCGGCCTCGAAGAAGTCGTTCGGCTCTTTCTGTTCGTCGGAAAAGCCGAGGGCGACGACGGACAGAGGCCGAACCTCAGGCGGTAGTCCGAGGAGCTCGCTCAGGCCCTTCTCTCGCTCCTCCCTCGGGTGGATTCCCAGCCAGCAGCTCCCGAGCCCACGGGAGGTGGCTTCGAGCAAAATGTTCTGCGTTGCAGCGGCGCAGTCCTGCACCCAATAGTCGGAGAAACTTCCCTCTGACATATCCGCGCAGACCGCTATGGCCGCGGGCGCCTCGTTGAGCATCTTCGCATAACGATGAATCTTCGGGATGGCATCGAGCACCGCACGCTCCTGAATAATCACGTAGCGCACGGGCCGAATATTCTTGGCGCTCGGGGCGTTCATGCCGGCCTTGACCAGGGCGTCGAGGGTTTCTGTGTCTATCGGTTTGTCGGTGTAGGCGCGAATACTGCGGCGGTTGTAGATTTCGTCCATCGTTTCGTCCTCCA
>CAZTRQ010000133.1:0-1700 GCA_964616245.1 uncultured Spirochaetaceae bacterium
TGGTCCCGGACGTGGAGCCAGTAGTCGTTGCCCCGGACATGCCGCCGCAAGAGCCGGTCGCTCTCCTGGGAGGATCTTCCGATCAAGAGCGTAAAACCTCCGGATTCCAGGCGAATCCCGGGAAGCAGAGAGCCTGGCTCTTCGCTCTGATTCCGGCGAACCGACGCGCGCTCGTTAAGCTCTTCGAGGTCGGCGTCGGGAATCCATTCCTCTTCCTCGTCGACTTCCTCCAGGCGATGCCGAAGCCGCGTCTCGTTTTCTTTGAGTTCCGCCGCCGTCTCTTTTTGCCGCTTGTAGCGATCGTAGAGCTCCTGAGCCTTCTCGATTGGCTTCCGGTCTCCTTGAGACTCGAGGGTAATCGTTTCCCCAGGGTGGTAGATGTCCGGCACCACGAGCCAGCCGTCCCGGGACTCGATCTGGTGCACAGACGCCATAATACTGTCGGCGTACTCCTTGAGCTGCTCGGTGCCCTCGAGCTCGCTCCGGCGCTTTTCGATCCCTTCGAGGGTCCGGTGTATCCTTTGACGCTCCCGGCGAATCTCTTTGAGCAAGTCGACAACCAGCTTCTCCCTCTCCGCCGAGTGTTCTGCCTCCCCGTACTGCTCTGCGATGAACCGGTTGAAGGAATCGGCTCCTTCGTGCGCCCGGACCTCGAAGACCTTGTCGGGTGCCGGGCGGCCCTCCGGGGGCTCGAAGCGTTGGCCGGTTACCTCTGCACGCTTCGGGCGCCGGTAGAAGCTGTCGAGGATCGTGCCCTCGGCGTCGGTTGCCAGAATGTTGGCCGCGTTCGACCAGAGTCGAGCGTAGAGGAGTGTTTCCTCTCCCCCGGATTGGATCGAAAAGCGCACGATCCGCTCGGTTCCGATTTGGGCGACTTCCGTAATCTTCCCCCCGAGGATTCGCGAACGCAATAACTGAACGAAGCGCTGGTGCTTGGCCGGCTTTTCGGGCCTTTGGTTCGTCGTGTGAAGCCGAGTCGCCCCCGGCGTCAGACAAAAACGCAACCAGTATCTTGTGCCGTGCTGGTTGATCAAGAAGGCGAGGTTCTGGAAATCGGGCTGGACTATCTTGGTGATAAACCCATCGACGAGATCGAGCTCCGCCAGTATAAGGTCGATCTCTTTCCAGTTCAGAGACACCGGTTTCGCTATTCCTCCAACGCCTTGATAAACAGCTCCCGATCCGCATCGGAAAAGAAGACGAAGAAGACGTCTCGTGGCACCGTGTTCCGCTGTAGATGCTTCGCCACCGCCCGGTACGCCACCAGAGCCGCCTCCTCCTTCGGGTAGCCGTAGACCCCAGTCGAGATGGCGGGAAACGCGATGCTCGACACGCCCCGTCCGGCGGCAACGTCGAGGGAGTTTCGGTATGCCGCCTCCAGAAGGGCCTCCTCGTTCTGGTCACCGCCGTTCCAAACCGGACCGACCGCGTGTATGACGTACTGCGCGGGAAGCTCCCCGCCGGTAGTAATGACCGCTTTGCCCGTCGGGACGCCCTTGGGGAAGTCGTGGCGACGGATATCCTTGCACTGCTTCAGAATCTCCGGCCCCCCCACTCTGTGAATCGCCCCGTCGACCCCACCGCCGCCCATCAGCGAGGAGTTGGCGGCGTTGACGATCGCATCTACCTCGAGCTCGGTAATGTCTCCGGTAATCACGTGAATACGCTTGTTAATGTCAGCCATGGTGCCTAGAACTTAG
>CAZTRQ010000133.1:1800-6294 GCA_964616245.1 uncultured Spirochaetaceae bacterium
CAGGTGGCGCCGGGCGGCGCCGACCAAGTAGAACGAGCCGGTTACGACGAAGCCCCTCGCCCCGGCGCCCCGCCTCGCTTCGGCCAGGGCGTCTTCGACGCCCGGAGCCTGGACGATGCGCAGGCTCGCCTGGGCACTGCGGAGCTCTTGCGTGAGGGCCGGCATGTCGACGCGGCGCTGAGGGTGGCCGTCGCAGAGGATTACCGTCTTCGCAATACCGGCGATTAGGGGTGCCAGCTCGCGGTAGCGTTTGCCGGCAACCGGTCCGAACACCACCGTCTCGATGCTTGGAAACCGGCGACGTACCTCGTCGAGGAAGAGTCCGAGGGAATCCGGAGTGTGAGCGCCGTCGAGGACGATTGGAGGCCTCTCGGAGACGAGCTCGAAGCGGCCCGGAAGTCGCGCCTCCTCGATTCCCCGGCGGAGTGCGTCGAAGTCGGCGTCGGGGTACTGTGAGAGGACAGCGGTCAGGGCCACGAGGGCATTCTCGGCCTGATGGCGTCCCGGCATCCCGGTGGTTAGCGACAGCTCGCCATTCGGCAGAGAGAGGGTGTATGCGCCGGAGGGGGCCTCTCTCAAGAAGCGATCGGGATCGGCGACCAAGAGCGGAACGCCTACCTCCCGGGCCCGGGTCGCAAAAACCTCCATCGCTTCGGGACGCTGCCTACCGGTTACCACCGGGGCGCCGGGCTTGATAATACCCGCCTTTTCTCCGGCGATTTCCGGGATGGTTTCACCGAGGAACTCGGTGTGCTCCAGCTCGATCGGGGTAAGGATTGTAACCGTCGGCGTTACTACGTTGGTGGCGTCGAGCCGTCCCCCGAGGCCCGTCTCGATGACTTGCCAATCGCACTCTTCCCGGTCGAAGAGGAGAAAGCCCACCAGGGTGAGAAGCTCGAAGGCTGTGGGAAGCTCCGCCTCCGGTCGGTGGGGGCGGATCCTCTCTTCGACGAGGCGCCTGACGTCCTCGAGAACCGAAACGTAGTCTTCGGCCGCGGTTTCCCGCCGGGCCACGAAAAAGCGTTCTCGGTAGTCTTGGACGTGGGGCGACATATAGACCCCGACACGGAAACCGAGCTCGGTAAGGACCGAGGCGACCATCGTGGCCGTTGAGCCCTTACCCTTGGAGCCGGCGAGGTGGATCGTCGGGCGTCCGGAATCGGGGTGTCCGGTCAGCTCGAGAAGGTGCCGCATGCGGTCGAGTCGAAAGACCCGGGTCGTCAGCCCACCGCGCTCGATACTTACGAAGGACTCGAGGTAGGCGAAGAGCTCTTTGAGCCGGATTTCCGGGTCGGTCACGGCTATAGACTAGGAGCCCAGGTGTTCCTGAGAGCCGTCCGGATCCTTTCTGCGTCTCAGGGACCAGGCGTGGCTCCAGAAACCCTCGTAGTCCGCGAGGCGGATAACATGGTCTTCCAGGCGGTGGTAGCCTGCCTCGTGGAGGTGGATGACGGAGGTAACCTTCATAAAATCCCGAACCGAGACCGGGGAATAGGTCCGCGCAGCACCCCCGGTGGGAAGCACCGAGTTCGCCCCCGTGGCGTAGTTGGCGATACTAAAGGGCGTAAAACGGCCGATAAGTATCTCGCCGGCGTTCCTGATTCCCTCGATCGTCGCGTAGGGTTCGGAAACCCTCAGTTGCAGATGCTCCGGGGCGTATTGGTTTACGATGTCGACCCCCTCGGCGAGGGATTCGCAGAGGAGGATACCGCCGTATCCGGCGAAGACGTCCTCGAGAAACTGTCTCCGGGGCTCCGGGGCCTTGGGTGCCATCTCCTCGATATGCGCTGCAACCTCTTCCGCGAGAGATTCGCTGGTGGTAATCAGCAGGGCAGCGGAGTCGCTGCCGTGCTCGGCCTCTATCATCAAATCGAGAGCACAGGTAAAAGAGTCGGTGGAATCGTCGGCGAGGATCATCGACTCCGTGGGGCCTGCGGGAGTGCCCGTATCCACCACGGAAGCGAGGAGCTGCTTCGCAGCGGCGACGTAACGGCTACCGGGGCCCAGAATTTTGACGACCGGGTCGATCGACTCCGTTCCAACAGCCAGGGCTGCAATCGCCTGAGCACCCCCTACACGGTAGATCTCCTCGATCCCGAGGAGCTCCGCAGCGTAGAGGCACGCCGGATCGACGCTGCCGTCTGGCATCGGCGGGGTTACGACCACCGTTCGGGGCACCGCTGCGGCGATTGCCGGGGCGGCGAGCATGTAGAACATCGACGGAAAGCTTCCGCGTCCCCGGGGGACGTAGAGACCCACAGAGTCGATGGGGGTCCATCGCTCTCCTAAGAGCATTCCCCCGGAGGTCTGGTAGTTTACCCAGGGTTCCGGCCGTTGCCGGCGGTGAAACTCCATCGCGTTGCCGACGGCGGTTTCGAGGGCCAGCCGCAACTCCGCGTCCAGCCCCTCCCGGGCCACGGCGATCTCTTCGGGCTGCACCCGGAGGGGAAGATCGGATACGTCCGCGTGGTCGTAGCGATGGGTAAGCTCTCGGAGCGAAGCGTCGCCCCGCTTTGCTACGTCGTCTACGATGGTCTGAACTGCCGGCTTTATCTCTTCTATGTCGCTTTCGGAGCGCGCGAGCAAACGGCTGCGCTGTTCTTCGGAAAGCTCCTTCCAACGGTGGACGTTTATCTGCATCCCGGGAAGGATATCCCCGCCCTCCTGCGGCGGTCAATGCTTCCGCGACCCGGGGAGCCTATCTCCGGGTCGGCAGCTCCACCGTCGTTCCGTTGTCGAGTCGTAGAGTCGGCGTCCGGCGCCCTGGGACGAAGCCTGTGGGCAAGGCTCCGGAGGAGAGGGCTGTCTCCACCTCCGGGACTTCCGCCGGGGTCGGGTAGGGGGCCTGGAAGAGGAGGTATTCGCCGGCGACCCGGCCGCCGGATTCCCGAGGAACCGAGTAGATAAGTGCCCACCGATTGGTGGCATCGCTATCGATCAGCTGATAGACCCGGCTATCGCTTTGAGCGAGAATGCGCCCCGGGGTATTCGCCGTATCGTAGTAGACTGTCCCCCCGGCCTCAAAGATCTGGGTGGGCCGAAAGCGGTTCTTGTTGAAGGCGCGCAACTCGGTAAGACAGGTATCGTCCCAACTGCTGCCGCGGTAGACCTCCTGAATTTCCAGGCGGAGGAAGAAGGCGTGGTCGGCCATTCGGGGAGGAAGCCCCCGACTGCCGGCGAGACCGGTATACACTTGCCGCCAGTAGCTCTCGATTACCGGCACCTCTTCCCAACGAAAGGGGAGGGAGAATTCCTGAAGATCGAAATGATCCTGAAACCGCAGAACGAGCCGCTCGTCCAGGGGCTCGACGAAGTAGAGGGGTCCAACTTCGGTAACCATGCCCTCGGGAAAGAAGCCGTGGTGAAGCGATACGTTCGCGGTCTGCACACGGCTGTTTCGGTAGAAAAGAGACTGCGTTCGAGCGAACCCATTGATAACGGCAAGAGTGTCGGTCCCGTGGGGAATCCGGAGCCAGATGCTCTCTCCAATCCCGTACCCCCGCGCCCCCTCGGACCAGCCGGTGTAGCGCTTCGCGTCGAAGAGCGTGTGGCCACCGTAGGTTCCGAGCTCCCCGAAGCCGGGGGCCTCGAGCTCCGAAGAGGTGGCGAAGACCTCGCCGTGGAGATCCGTAAAGAGCATTTCCGTATAGTCTTCCGGCGCGGCCTCGACGGTAAATACCGGGACCATCGCAGCCATTAGGGTGAACAGACAGGATACTCGGAGCATATGGCACCTCCTTCGCGAGGCTACCACTCGGCGGACGTATTCTCAAGGGTAGCCGAATCTCGGTGGTCGAACTACACTACCGCCGTGGAATTGCAGACCTACCTCCACTACGACATCAACTTCTACGCCGTGTTGCTTCTTGTGGCCGTCCTGGCGGTGATGCACTGGAGGAGGGACAGCTCGGGTTACGCGACCCGGCTCTACCGGCGCGTGGTCTTCGCAAATCTCGTGGTGCTTCTGCTGGAGGTTCTCTCCTGGTCCTTCGACCGTCAACCCGGAGAGACTAACCGGATTCTCAACTACGCCTTCAATTGGATCTTTATCTCGCTCAACCCTCTGGTACCCTGCCTCTGGGCCGCCTACATCGACTACCGCATCTTCGGCTCGCCGGAGCGTCTGAAGCGGAGACGCTACTACAGCTACATCATCATCCTTTCTACGGCTTTGATGATTCTAAACTTCTTCTACCCGATCGTTTTCGAGGTGAGTCGGGAAAACGTCTACTCCAGGGGCCCCGGGCTCTGGGTCATCCTGTTGGTAGTTTACGGGCAGATGCTCTATCTCGTGGTGGTCGCCTACCGGAACCGCCAACGGGTCCGGGATCAAGTACTCGTCGCCATCTTCGCGATGATCTCGGCACCGGCTGTGGGGGCCGTGGTGCAGCTTTTGGTCTTCGGTGCCTTTCTCACCTGGCCGCTGATGGCTCTCGCTATCACCATGACCTATGTTGTTCTCGAAACGGTAACCGCTTCCAGGGACTACCTAAC
>CAZTRQ010000134.1:0-6264 GCA_964616245.1 uncultured Spirochaetaceae bacterium
CACCGTCGTGGCGCTGCCGACCCTCTTCCGCTGCTATCCCGAGACCCTGGATCCGCCCGGTAAGCTCGTCGAGTCGGAGGTTCCCCGGAGAGCCGGTGGCGGTTCGCTTCTCGAGCAGGCTTAAGAGCCTTTCCTCGGTAATCGCCGGCGGGACCGCCCGGCCGGAGCGGACCTCCTCGAGACGCTCGGCCACCTGACGGTAAGCGTCCCGGAAGGGGGCCCCCTTCTCCACGAGGGCGAAGACGTCGTCGGTGGAGAGTACCTCGTGGTCGAAGGGCGCGAGGAGCGCCTTCGGGTCCACCGAGAAATCCCGGGCGACGAGCCCGGCGGCCCGGAGGGACGCCGAGGTAAGGTCGAAGGCGTCGAAGACCATCGCCTTGGTCTCCTGAAGATCCCTGCTGTACCCGCTGTTCAGCCCCCGCAAGAGGCTCTTCGCGCCCTGGGCGATCCCACCCACGGCCGCGGCCTTCCCCCGGATCAGCTCGAGGACATCGGGGTTTCTCTTTTGCGGCATAATGCTCGACCCCGTGGCGATGTCTTCCGGAAGGACGAAATAACCGAACTCCTTCAGCGAGTAGAGGATGACGTCGGCGGCAAAGCGGCTAAGGGTTACCATTAGATGGTCGAAGGCGTCGATGGCGAGGGCCTCGAGCTTCCCCCGGCCGTTCTGGCTCGCGAGGACGTTCGTATGGACCCGGCGGAACCCGAGGAGGGCGGCGGTGTACTCCCGCTCCAAAGGGAGGGGCACGCCGTAGCTCGCCCCGGCCCCGAGGGGCGAACGGTCGACCTGATCGTAGACCAAGAAAAGAAACTCGGTGTTATCCAAGAGCTCTTCGGCGAAGGCGCCGCACCAGAGCCCCACCGAGGAGAGCATCGCCGGCTGAAGGTGGGTCCGGCCGACCATCGGAAGATGCCGCAGCTCCCCTGCCCTCCGGGTAAGAACCGAAGCGACCTCGAGGACCTCCGAAATAAGGTCCAAGAGACCTTCCCGGAGCCACAACCGGAGGGCCGTAGCCGACTGGTCGTTCCGGGAGCGGCCGGCGTGGATTCGCTTGCCGGCTTCCCCTACCCGCTCGGTCAGCCGGTTCTCGATCGCGGTGTGGCAATCCTCGTCTTCCGGCGTCACCGAGAAGCTCCCGGCCGCCGCCTCTTTCGCGATGGAGCGCAGCTCCGCCTCGAGCCGTTCGCGTTCCTCGGAGGAGAGTATCTTCAGTCGTTCGAGCTGCCGGGCCTGGGCGATACTCCCTAAGCAATCGGCCGGGACCAGACGCCGGTCGTAGACGTAGTCCTTCCCGACCGTAAAGCGCTCGACGACCTTCCGTGTCTCTTTTCCCTTATCCCAGAGTTTCGCCATGGAGGTATTCTACGGGTCTCGGCGGGCACCGTCGACTAGTCTCTTGGCTTGGACGATAGCTCAGGCGCCGGCCTTACGGCTAAAGGCCAACTCGTCTCCCTTCCGCCCGACGATCACCCGGTCCCCCTCTTTGACCTTTCCCGCGAGAATCTGCTTCGACAGCGGGTTCTGCAGAAGGCTCTGGATGGCCCGCTTCAGCGGCCGGGCGCCGAAGGCGGGGTCGAAACCCGCGTCGGCGATCAAGGCCTTCGCGTCGTCTGTAACCGTAAGCTCTATGCGCCTCTCGCCGAGGCGTCGCTCGAGGCGCCGGAGCTCGATGGAAACGATTTTGAGTATCTGCTCCTTCGCCAGGCGGTTGAAGGTAATCACCTCGTCCAATCGGTTTAAGAACTCCGGCTTAAAGGTGGCCCGGAGCAGACCTTGAATTTGGTCGCCGATTACCGCGATATCCGGGGCGCCGAGGATAAGGTCGCTTCCGAGGTTGCTGGTCATAATGATGATTGCGTTCCGGAAGTCGACCTTGCGTCCCTGGCCGTCGGTGAGGCGCCCCTCGTCCAAGAGCTGGAGGAGCACGTTAAAGACATCCGGATGGGCCTTCTCGATCTCGTCAAAGAGTACAACGGAATAGGGTCGACGGCGGACGACCTCGGTAAGCTGCCCCCCCTGGTCGTAGCCGACGTACCCCGGGGGCGCCCCGATCAGCCGGGAGACGGAGAACTTCTCCATGTACTCGCTCATGTCGATGCGGGTTAGCGCCTTTTCGTCGTCGAAGAGGTAGTCCGCCAAGGTCTTCGCGAGCTCCGTCTTCCCGACGCCGGTGGGCCCGATAAAGAGAAAGGTACCGAGGGGGCGGTTCTCGTCGGCGATTCCGCTCCGGTTTCGCCGGATGGCGTCGGAAACGGCGGTAATCGCGTAGTCCTGTCCGACGACCCGGTGGGACAGCGTCTTCTCGAGGTGGAGCAGCTTCTCCATGTCCGAAGCCATCATCTTGGAGACGGGAATCCCCGTCCAGGAAGCCACCACCTGTGCGATGTCCTCTTCGGAGACCTCTTCTCGCAAAAGGGTGGTTTCACCCTGGACTCGTTCGAGCTCTTCGCTCTTTGCCGCGAGCTCCGCCTCGGTCTGGGGCACAAGGCCGTGCTTTATTTCCGCGGCCTTGGCGAGGTTCCCCTCCCGTTCGTAGCGCGTCTCGTCTATGGACAGCTGCTCTTGGCGCTGCTTGAGCTCTCGAATCTCCTGGATAATGTGCTTCTCGGTCTGCCACTGCAGCTGCTTCGCGTCCCGGTCCGAGGTAAGGTCCGCAAGCTCCCGACGTATCTTCTCCAGCCGCTCCTTGGAGGCATCGTCGGGTTCCTTCGACAGCGCTTGCTGCTCGATGTTCAGCTGAAGAATCCGCCGCTCCAGCTGGTCGAGAGCCGTCGGCTGGCTCTCGATCTCCATCTTAAGGCGGCTCGCCGCCTCGTCGACGAGGTCGATCGCCTTGTCCGGGAGAAACCTCGAGGTGATGTAGCGGTCCGAGAGCATCGCCGCTGCGATGAGCGCCTCGTCCCGGATACGGACGCCGTGGTGCACCTCGTAGCGCTCCTTCAGCCCCCGAAGAATCGCGATGGTACTCTCGACCGACGGCTCACCGGCATAGACCTGCTGAAAGCGTCGCTCGAGGGCCGGGTCCTTTTCGATATTCTGCCGGTACTCGTCGAGGGTCGTGGCGCCGATTGCCCGGAGCTCCCCCCGGGCAAGGGCCGGTTTGAGCATGTTCGAGGCGTCCATCGATCCTTCGGCGCTTCCGGCGCCCACCAGAGTGTGGAGCTCGTCGATAAAGAGGATTATCTGCCCCTCGGAGGAGGCAATCTCGTTGATGACGGCCTTAAGGCGCTCCTCGAACTCCCCCCGGAACTTGGTGCCTGCCAAGAGGGAACCGAGGTCGAGGGCGAGCACCCGTTTCTCCTTCAGAGAGTCGGGAACGTCGCCGGAAACGATCCGCCGGGCGAGACCTTCGACGATGGCCGTCTTACCGACTCCGGGTTCGCCGATTAGGACGGGATTGTTCTTGGTCCGGCGAGAGAGAACCTGCATCACCCTCCGAATCTCCTCGTCCCTGCCGATTACGGGATCCAGCTTCTCCCGTCGGGCGAGACCCGTCAGGTCCCGGCAGTACTTGTCGAGGACCTGGTACCGGGACTCGGGGTTCTGGTCGGTTACCCGTTGGTTCCCCCGGATGCTCTGCAAGGCCTTCAGGACCGCCTGACGCTCGATCCCGCTCTTCTTCAGAAGCCCAGATAGTGCCCCGTCACCGTCGAGCATGGCGAGCAAGAGGTGCTCGGTGCTCACGAAATCGTCCTTGAGAGCGGTTGCCTCTTTCTCCGCTCCGGCGAGAATTCGGCGAGCCTCGGAGCCCATCTGAAGCTGAGCCTGGTCACCGTAGACCTTGGGCTTCTGGTCCAAGAGTCGCTCGGCCCCGGTACGGACCTCCTGGGGGCTGGTTCCCAGCCGATTCAAGAGGGGCGGTACGACCCCGTCCTGCTGCTCGAGAAGCGCGAGAAGAAGATGCGCCGGCTCTAGATTGGCATGGTTGTAGCGCTCGGCGATGGCCGTGGAAGCCTGGATCGCCTCCTGCGCCTTTATCGTAAAGCGGTCGTAATTCATAATAGTCTCCTCGAAAAAATAATACGCTCGCCGTCCGGCGGCCAGCGTTCCGTGGGCGCTTGCCCGGAAGGCGGCCACTTCGGTATTCTCAAAGGCGTGGAATCAGAATCGAACGCCCTCGACAACAAGGTTATCATTCTCAACGGCTTCAGCTACGAGGAAATCGACAAGATCATGCGGAGCGTCAAGCCTCAATTCGAGAATCCCCGGGATCTCATTTTTGCGAAGACCACCCCAACCTCACTCAAGATGACCGTCGAGGATCTTATCGAAGATATCTCCGAGGACCACGACTACCTCAAGAAGAATCCGCCGAACCTCAAGAAAAAGAAGGATTCGGAGACATGATTCCCCGGAAGGTGCTGTCGTCGCTTCCGGACTACCATCCCGGCAAGAAGAAGTCGGGAACCGTCAAGCTCTCGTCGAACGAAAACCCCCGGGGCCCCTCGCCCAAGGCACTCGCGGCGGGCCGCTTGAGTCTAACCGACGTTGCGGTCTACCCGGAAGGCTCCTCGCCGGCGCTTCGAGAGGCCCTTGCCCGCAAGACAGAGTTTACGCCGGATCAGATTATCGTTGGCAACGGCTCCGACGAGGTGATGGTGATGATAGCCGCCGCCTACGTCGAGCCAGGAGACATCGTCGTTACCGGGGCCCACACTTTTTCTCAGTACTCCTTTGCCGGTCGCCTCTTCGGGGGGCGGGTTATCGAGACCGCCATGCCCGGTGGGCGCTTCGACGTGGAATCGCTTATCGAGGCATCCGAGGGCGCGAAGGTGGTCTTCCTCTGCAGCCCTAACAACCCGACGGGGAGCTACCTGACCGACTCGGAGCTCCGTCGGCTTGCCGACGGAATCCCCGAGAAGACCCTCCTCGTCGTCGACGAAGCCTACGGCGACTACGTCGATGCGGAGGACTTCGGTTGGGCCGAGGAACTCTTGCGGAACAGAGACAACGTCATGGTTCTCCACACCTTCTCCAAGGTCTACGGACTCGCGGCGCTCCGGGTTGGGTACGGGATCGGCCACCCCGGGGTCGTCGAGAACCTCAATCGGGTAAAACAGCCCTTTAACGTCAATTCCGCTGCCCAGGCGGCGGCCCTCGCGGCCTTGGGAGATACCGAGTTCTACTCCGAGACGCTCCGGATTAATCGTTCGGCGAAAGAGCTGATGGAGCGCTTCTTCCGGGCCAACCACGTCAGCTACCTTCCGACGCAGGGCAACTTTTTCTGTGTCGACCTCGGAACGGAAGCCGAGCCCGTCGTCGCTTCACTCGGCGAACGCGGTTACTCCGTAAGACCCTTGCGCTCCTTCGGCCTTCCGAGCGCCATCCGCGTAACCATCGGGACCGAGTCGGAAGCCGCGGGGTTCTGCGACGCCTTGAGCTTTGTCCTCAAGCCCGCCTTAGCCTGACGATGAACCAGATCGGGGCTAGCTTTGCGTTGACTACGCTTCCGGCCGCTGCCTTTCTCTACATTCTCGCGCGCCACCTTCGGACAAGACAGCCGGGCCTCTTCGGCGCCGGGATCGGGGCCGGAATCGTAGCGCTGCCGCTGGTTCTCGCGGTCCTCTTCCTCCTTAGACGCCTTCTGCCGAGTAGTCTCGAACCGAGCCTCTTTCCGCTGGTGGCGATACCCTTCCTCGAAGAAGGAGGAAAACTGACGGCGGTGCGGAAAACCGACCGCAGGGTGGCGCCGGACGACCTTACGCTTCTTGTTCCCCTCGGGCTCCTGGTGGGGTGTGTCTTCGGCTACCTAGAAAACCTCTTCTACCTCTGGGAGCGCCCCGGGACGAGTCTACTCCGGGGAATTTCGAGCCTGCCGCTCCACATGGCGGCTACCGGGACCGCGGCGCTCGTACTGGCTAAACGGCCGCGGTGGCACGGCATGGCCACTGCGTTAGCCCTCCTAACCGCCACCGCCCTCCACATCGGACATAATGCTCTCTGGAGCTTGCGGCAACCGATGGTCGTCCTCGCGATCGTCCTGGCTTGGGGAGGGCTGATCGTGACGGTGTCTCTCTACCTTCGGATGGATTCATCTTGACTCTGAGGCGCTATTATTGTTAGCTTACCACTACATCGCAGGGTAGAGCAGTTGGCAGCTCGTCGGGCTCATAACCCGGAGGTCGTAGGTTCGAGTCCTACCCCTGCTAAGAAGCAAACCCCCAGCCCGGTTCGCCGGTCCTGGGGGTTTTTGTTTTTGGCGGTGTACATCCGCGCGGAGGACTCGAAACGAGGGGGCAGGACGCCGGCGAGTGGAGGGCGAG
>CAZTRQ010000135.1:0-6167 GCA_964616245.1 uncultured Spirochaetaceae bacterium
GCTTAGGGCCCGGCGGAGGCCGGAGTCCCGAAAGGGCTCCGAGGCGGTGTTGAACATCAGGTAGTCGAGGGACGGAAGGGGCAGGATTAGGACTGCGCCGGGCCCGGTGGCATCCGTCCCGGCGCCGAGGCTCCAGTCGGCCTCCCGGGCTTCCGGGCCGGAGAGGACGGTCACCCGCGATACGCTATAGTCGCCTCCCGTGTGGTAGCGCCGGTTGCGCTCGAGGCGCACCACCCCGGCGTCGAAGCTATCGAGAACGTAGGGACCACCAAAGACGCCCTCCTCCCGGGAGACGACGGCAAGGGAATGATGATCCAGGAGCACCGGAAAGACCGACAGGGGCTGCCGGAGGCCCACGGAGAGGGTTTGCTCGTCGACGACGGCTATCTCGACCTCTGCGGCGGTTCCGGCCCCGGTGGCGTACTCCAGGGCTCCGGCTATAAAGCGGCTCGGGTACCAGGCGTTGGGGGCCTGCAGGGCTGGGTCGAGAAGCGCAAGCCACGACTCCCGGACGTCGCCGGCGGTAACCGGGCTACCGTCGCTCCACCGGGCGTCTTCCCGGAGGGTAAAGGTAAACACCGAAAACTCGGCGTCGTGGGTCCAGCTTTCCGCCAGGCCCGGAGTCACGGTGTTGCTCCGCCCTCCCCGGGTTACCAGGGTCTCGTAGAGGTTTTTCGCCAGGAAGGCCTCCCCGAGGGTCTCCGCGTGGTGGGGGTGGTAGGTTTCCGGCGCCTCTTCGACGGAGACCACCAGAGGGGGATCCGAGGAGAAGAGGGTGCAGCCCGCTATCAGAAGGGCCATCATCAAATAGGCCGATATCTTTAGAATCTTCATCAGACGATGAGAGAACCTATCAGCTGAAGGCCGGTGGCTCAAGCGTCCTCATCCAAATTTGACACTAACCGATCCCCGCGCTACGCTTCCGGTCTATGGTTCCCATCCGTGAACGCTACGAATCGGCGGCTCAGGAGTTGATACGGCACTCCAGACAACCGGACGTCATTACCCGGGATGCGGTCTTTCAGGAGAGCAACTTAACCAACCGGCGTATCGTCGAGACTATTGTATCCGAACTGATTCTCCCGGGAAGCGGCATCGGGGGGATGGACCACCTCGAAAAGCTTTTCGCCTTAACCCAGCAGGGCAAATCGTGCCTTATCCTCATGGAGCACTTCTCCAACTTCGACATTCCCTGCCTCTATTACCTGTTAAAGAACGAGGGTGATGAGGGGATCGCGGTCTCCGATTCGATCGTGTCGATCGCCGGGATGAAGTTAAACGAAGACAGCCGCATCGTCCGGGCCTTCAGCGAGGCCTACACGAGAATAGTGATCTACCCGGCCCGGTCCCTCGAGCGTGTTACCGACCCAGATGAGCAGAGCCTCGAGGCCAAGAAGGCGGCGGAGATAAACCATCACGCTACCCGCCACATGATCCGCCTAAAGCACGAGGGGCACATCATTCTGGTGTTCCCCGCAGGAACCCGGTATCGGCCCGGGGAGCCGGATACGAAGCGAATTCTTCGAACGGTCTATTCGTATGTTCGGACCTTTGACTACATGGTGATGATAGGCCTCGCGGGAAACGTCTTACGGATTAGCCCCGACGGCGATATGACCAAGGACCTAGTGACCGAAGACGTCGTCCGGTTGCAGGTAAGCCCGGTATTGAGCACCCGCGACTTTCGTCGAGAAGCTCGGGAGAAGATCGGCCCCGAAGAGGACCACCGGGCTGCTGTTGCCCAGGAAATCGAGGATCAGCTCGAAGAGCTCCACCGGAAGGCGGATACCTTACGCCGGGAGATCGCCGGGCGAAAAGGCTACGAGCTCCCGGACTAGCCCAAAACCTCGGGGGAATACAGATACCCCACCTCGGTGGCTTCGAAGTCCCGGGCGGCGGCGATGGCGCGGATAGCCGGGTGGGCAAGGCCCCGGCGGATAAGTAGGTAGTGGGCCCCGTCGGCAATCGCATCGTCCATCCATCGATCGAAGAGAAGTCCCCCGAGCCCGATTCCCCGGTAGATCGGTCGCACCAGCACTTCGGTAAGCTCCAAGAGTGCCCCCCGCCGGCGTCCCCAAACCACACCGGCAAGCTCTTCTTCGGGGTCCAAGGCGACGATGCCTTCCGGAGCTTCACTGGTTTCCGGGGCCGGGTCTCCGGTTGCGCCGGGAGCGAGCCACGGCGGCTCCTCGTAGAGGGCCTCCGCCAAGGGGGCGGGGAGCTTTCGATAGAGCTCCCGGTGCGCCGCGCCGAGGAGGCCCCGGATGGCCTCCCGGTAGGCGGAAAGGCTCGTCCTCCGGAGGGAGAAGTCCTCGAAGAGGAGGGCCTGCCGATCTTCACTCCCCTCTTCCGGCTCCAGCGGATTGAGCCCCCAGCTATCCCGGAGATCGTTGTACCAGTCGTAGACCCGTCGTTGCATCCACCGACGCTTGTGCCCCCGCCAGGCCGCCATAACGTGGCGGTTCTGCTTCGCGAGGGCCTTAAACCGTTTAAAAGCACCCCGCCCCCCGGAAAGCGCCCCCCGGAGGCGATCCTGCCACTCGGGATTCGCCAACCCCGCGACAAAGCTCTCCATCAATTCGAACCCATCGGAGGGCTCCCAAACCGGAATCGGGACCAGCTCCGGGGCCTCCGGATCCGCTACCTGCGCGGCGTCCCGGAGGCTTCCTTCGGAAACGTCGAAGAAGTAGTCCGCGTTCTGGTCCTCCATCGCGTGAATAATCTGGTTGAGAAGCTCGGGCGTCAGGTCGAAGGGTATCATTGCTGGGTCCTGAGAGATGCTAGCCCGTGGCGCCGGGGAGGTCAAGGGCGGGGCGTCTACCTTGACCAGGCTTCGGCATCGCCTCATACTGCCGTCATGAGCACTATAGAATATGTAGAAGCGCGGGAGATCCTCGATTCCCGAGGAAACCCGACGGTAGAAGTCGATGTATATCTCGAAGACGGTTCCATGGGACGGGCGGCGGTACCGTCGGGGGCGTCGACGGGAGAACACGAAGCGGTGGAGCTTCGAGACGGCGATAAGTCCCGGTTTATGGGCAAGGGCGTCTCGAAGGCGGTAGACAACGTAAACAACGTCATCGGCACCGAGATCGAAGGCCTCGACGCCCTCGATCAAGTAATGGTGGATCGCACGATGATCGACCTCGACGGCACCGACAACAAGGCCAAGCTCGGCGCCAACGCCATCTTGGGCGTTTCGATGGCCGTTGCCCGAGCGGCGGCGGACCACCTCGACCTTCCCCTCTATAAGTACCTCGGCGCCTTCCACTCCAACGTGCTGCCGGTTCCGATGGCCAACATCCTAAACGGTGGATCCCACGCGGACAACTCGGTGGACTTCCAGGAGTTCATGGTTATGCCCGTCGGTGCGGAGAGCATCCGGGAAGCGGTGCGAATGGTCGCCGAGATCTTCCACAACCTCAAGGGCATCCTAAAAGAGGGCGGCTACAGCACCAACGTCGGCGACGAAGGCGGCTTTGCGCCGAACCTAAAGTCCAACGAGGAGGCCGTCGAGGTAATTCTGAAGGCGGTCGAGAAGGCCGGCTACAAGATGGGAGATCAGGTGATGATCGCCCTGGACCCCGCCTCGAGCGAGTTCTACGACGCCGGAAAGAAGAAGTACGTCTTTAAGAAGTCCGACGGCCGGGAGCTCTCCTCGGAAGAGATGGCGAGCTACTGGGCCGACTGGGCCGCGAAGTATCCGATAATCTCCATCGAGGACGGTATGGCCGAGGACGACTGGGACGGCTGGAAGATGCTCACCGATAAGATCGGCGACACGGTTCAGCTCGTCGGGGACGACCTCTTTGTTACCAACACCAAGCGGCTGTCAACGGGTATCGAAAAGGGCATCGCCAACTCGATACTGGTAAAGGTAAACCAGATCGGCTCCTTGACCGAAACCTACGAGGCCGTCGAGATGGCCAAGCGAGCAGGGTACACGGCGATCGTAAGCCACCGCAGCGGGGAGACCGAGGACACCTTTATCGCAGACCTGGTCGTGGCCCTGGAGACCGGACAGATCAAGACCGGGTCGATGTCCCGGTCGGACCGGCTGGCGAAGTACAACCAGCTTATGCGGATAGAAGATATGCTCGAATCGGCGGCGCAGTACGCCGGTCGGGAAGCGTTCTACTCGATTAAGCGGTAGACGTCGTAGCGGAGCCCACAGGCCGGCGCGGGACCCCCGCTGCCGGCCTTTTTTTACCCCCGGATCTCGAAGCTCTCGTATTCCTCGTTTACCGGCTGCTCGGACGTGTCGACCTTCTGCACCCGGGCTCCGGCGGGACCGCGCTCGAGCCAACCGACCATCTGCTCCCGGGCATCCTTGGGGCCGGAGAACATTACTTCTACCGTTCCGTCCATGGCGTTCCGCACCCACCCCGCAAGCCCGAGTCTCCGAGCCTGCATTCTGGTCTGATACCGAAAGCCAACTCCCTGAACCCGGCCGTAAACCCGGGCGTACGTGGCGTTGTCCATTCTTTTAATGTAGTGATCTAGTTAAGCGACTGAGAAGCCGCCTCGACATCTTCGGCGAGGTAGCGTTCCAAGAGATCGTAGTCGAAGGGTTTTGAAACCAATGGGAAGGACTGGGTGGCTTCCGGGCCGACATAGCCGCTGGTAACGATGACCTTCTTGTCGGGGAAAAAGGAGCGGAGAAATCGGAGCCAGTAGTCGCCACCGAACCCGTCCATCCGGTAGTCGGTCACGATCGAGTCGACGGCATGGTCGAGAAGCTGCTTTATGGCTCCGATTCCATCGGAGGCCACGTGCACGGTAAACCCTTGGTGTTTGAGGAAATCCCGAAGGCTCAGGCGAATATCATCCTCGTCTTCAACAAGGAGTATTGTGTTCCCCGCCATTACTTCCGTTCTTCTTGCCGCTTCGCCACCAGTCGCTCGATGGTCTCCGGCAAGACATCGAGATCCACGGGCTTGGAGAGAAACTCGTCGGCGCCGTCCTTGAGAATCTGCTCCCGCTCGGCGGGATCGTCGAGACCCGAGATCGAAATGACAATGGGAGAGGTCAAGGTCTTGTCGTCTTTGATACTCCGGCAGAGCTTGTGTCCGTCGACCCCCGGGAGATCGATATCGAGAATAATGACCGACGGCTTGTTCTCGGCGATCAGCTTTCCCGCTTCGAAGCCGTCGTAGGCCTGGTAGATGCTGTAGTCGGGATAGCGCTGGGTAAGGTACTGCGCCACCATGTTGTTAAGGTCCTGGTCGTCGTCCACGATGAGAACGCTATCGACCTCCATCTGATCGTCGAGAATGCGTTGGAGCTCTTCCGGCATGCGCATGCCTCGGGAATGAAGAAACTCGACGAGGTCCTCGGAGTAGACGCGGTACTGTCCACCAGGGGTCGTAAAGGCTTTGAGATAGCCGTTCTTAATCCAATTGATTGCGGTCTGGTTGACGACGCCACAGATGTTCGCAACCTCGAGGGCGGAAAAGATTCGTATTTTCTTGTCGGTTTTGGCCATGCTGTTTCCTCGTTCGCCGGAAGTATACTACGCTCAATAGGATATATGAATTATATCCATAATGTCAACGTAATTCCAGAATATCTGTCGATTCTCGCAC
The DNA here is from genome assembly GCA_964616245.1 of uncultured Spirochaetaceae bacterium. GTDB lineage: Bacteria > Spirochaetota > Spirochaetia > DSM-27196 > PWMO01 > CAYPUT01. The sequence goes on from CAZTRQ010000135.1 coordinate 5,586, forward strand.
CAATCGCTATTTTGCGCAATCAGTCTCTTTGTTCGGATTGTCCGGATTGTTCGGATTGAAGCGCCCCGTGCAATCGGGCCACTTGGTCGGTACGAAAGCCGCGGCGAAGAAGCGCCCGCGCCGCCCGGTCGGGAGTCATGTTGCGCCGGGCGAGAACCTGCTCCACCGCCCGGGCGAAAAGCTCATCCGAGAGCTCCGGTCGTTCCCTGAAGGCTGCGGACACGGCGGCTTCGGCTGTCGTTCGGTCCACTCCCCGGCGTCGCAAGCCCGCAACCAGGGCTCGTCGACTTACGGCCTTAGAGCGCAGCTGTACCCGAAGCCAGGCCTCGGCGAAGCGCCGGTCGTCGAGGGAACCTTCGGCGACCAGAGCAGCGATGGCCGCGTCTACTGCCTCCGGGGGTAGCTTGCGTTGGAGCAGCTTTCGCCGGAGCCCGAAGGCCGGAGCCTCGCTTCGGGCGAGGAGATCCAGACCGAGGGCGTAGGCGTAGGATTCCCACCCTTGGCCCCGGAGGGCGTCGAGCTCCGGAAAGACAAAAAAGAACCCCGGGATAATCCCGAGGTTCTCTGTGGTTCGTGATAGGA
>CAZTRQ010000136.1:0-6107 GCA_964616245.1 uncultured Spirochaetaceae bacterium
TCGAGGGGGATGTCCGGGGTCGGATTACGACCGAAGGCCCGCCGGAGGAAGAAGATGCCGAGGAAGCCGATGCCGAGGACACAGATGCCTCCGAAGAGTAATCGGCCGGGTCTTGTCGTCGAAGGTCTCAAGAAGAGCTACGGGAAAAAGCAAGCGGTCCGGGATGTTTCCTTTTCGATGCAGCAGGGCGAGATCGTCGGCTTTCTCGGGCCCAACGGCGCGGGGAAGACCACGGTCTTCTACATTATCGTCGGCTTTATCCATCCCAACGCCGGAACGATCTACCTCGACGGCCGGGAGCTCAGCCGCCTTCCGATGTACCGCCGGGCCCGCCTCGGCGTCTCCTACCTGCCCCAGGAAGCGTCGGTATTCCGAAAGCTTACCGTCGAGAAGAATATCTGGGCGATTCTGGAAACCAGAAACGATCTTACAAAGAGGGAGAAGCTGCTCCTCCTGGACACCCTCCTCGAAGAGCTCGGAATAGCGGACAACCGGCGCCAGATGGCCTACACCCTCTCCGGAGGGGAGCGTCGACGGACCGAGATCGCCCGGGCACTGGCCATCGAGCCCAAGTTTCTCCTCCTCGACGAGCCCTTCGCCGGCATCGATCCCATCGCCGTCTACGAGATAAAAACGATCGTCCAGCAGCTCTCGAGACGGGGCATCGGTGTTCTGGTGACGGACCATAACGTTCGAGACACCCTGGAGATAACCAACCGCTCCTACATCATTAAGGATGGAGAGATCGTCGTCGAGGGCTCCCGGGAAGAAGTCATGGACAACCCCCTCGCCCGGAAGGTCTACCTCGGAGAGAGCTTCCGGATCTGAACCCGTCATTGACAAATAGCGACCTCGGTTCCAATAATGAAAATAGACTCATTCCGATGGAGGTTCCGTGCAGGTACAGCGACCTGCGATAATACAGACTCAGAAGCTTCGCATGAGCCCTCAGCTCTATCAGAGCATAAAGCTGATGGCGATGCCCATAGTCGACCTGCGCCTACGAATCCAGGAAGAGGTGGAAGCAAACCCGGCTCTCGAGATTCTCGAGGACGGGACCACCGTCTCTATGGACGAGGCGGAAGGCTCCGGGGCCGACGAGTACGACCCCTTCGAAAACAGCTCGGACAAGGGCTACGACGACGAGGCCGGGGATGCCAAACGCCGGTTTATGGAAGGAGCCCTTTCCCGGCCGGAAAGCCTCCACGAGCACCTGCTCTGGCAGCTCCGGTTGCAGCCGATCTCCGACGAGGAGTTCGAAGTCGGAGAGCTCTTGATTCTGAACCTCGACGACAACGGCTTCTACCGGGAGCCCCCGGAGACTGGGGTCCCGGAGAGCATGCACGAGCACCTCGAGAAGATGATCGGGATGATTCGAGCCTTCGATCCGGTTGGAACCTGTGTCGTCGATTATCGGGAGTCGCTGATCGTCCAATCCCGACTCGCCGGGATCGCGCCACCCTTTACCGAGGAAATTCTCGCAGACCATTTCGAGGCCCTCGAGCGGGGGCGCTACGCCGAGATCGCAAAGGCGCTTAAGATAGACGAGGAGGACGTCGAGGAAGCCCTCGAGTTTATCCGCGGTCTAACCCCCTTTCCCGGGAGAGAGTTTTCCTCGGATTCGACTACCTACGTCGTACCCGACCTCTTGGTAAAGGAGAGGGACGGGGAGTTCGTCATCGTTCTCAACGACGAAGAGATCCCGGTCCTCGGCATCGACCCTTTCTTCGACGATATCGCCAAGAAGAAGGCAGCGGAAAACGAAGGGCCTGAGGCAAAGCGATTTGCGAAGGGCCGAGTCAAAGATGCCCGGTGGTTTATCAACAGCATTCACCAACGAAACCAGACGCTCTTTAAGGTTTCCCGGGCTATCGTGCGTTTCCAGGAGGAGTATTTTCGCAAGGGGCCGAAGTACCTCAAGCCCCTCACCCTCAAGGATGTGGCGACCGAAGTCGAGGTGCACGAAGCGACGGTTTCTCGGATAACGACCTCCAAGCATATCCAGACGGAGTGGGGCATTTTTCCGTTGAAGTACTTTTTTTCCAACTCCATTTCCGGGTCCGGATCCGATGGGTCCCGGTTTTCCAAGGAGGCGGTAAAAGAGATTATGAAAGAGCTTCTCGAGGAATACGAAAACACCGAAGACAAGCACCTCTCGGATCAGAAAATTTCCGAGCTCCTCAAGACGCGAGGTATCAGCATAGCGCGACGAACGGTGGCCAAATACCGCAATGAACTGGCCATTAGCTCTTCCTACGACCGGTAGCACCAGGAGGTTAGGATGAATCTACAGATGCAAGCAGTTCACTTCGACATGAAGGACGAGACCAGGGAGCTTATCGAGAAGAAACTCGAGCGCCTCGGGTTCGCCGAGGACCTGATCGTGGACATGGAGTTTAATCTGGTGAAGGATACCCACGAGTACGAGCTCGAGAGTCTGGTGCATTTCCGGTGGGGTAAAAAGATCGCGATCAAACACAAAGCTTACGACCTTCACGAGGGTATCGACGCCCTGATGGACAAGCTTGCCCTGAAGGTCAAGAAAGAAAAGGGCAAAATCAAGGAGCATTAGTGGCACGACCTACGGAGTTCTCGGTCCTCGATCTCTTGGACCTGGACCTAAAGGAGCATAACGCCCTCGATCTGCGGTGTATCGCCGGACGCCCGGGGCTCGCCCGCACTATTACGGTCCCGGATATCAACCGCCCCGGGCTGGCTCTCAACGGCTTTTTCGACAACTTCGGGAACGACCGCATTCAGCTTATCGGACGCGGGGAAACCGCCTTCCTGCAGAAGCTTCAGGCCGAAGGGAAGCGGGACGCCCTCGAGGAGTTCTTTAGCAGGGATGTCCCCTGCTGCCTCTTTACCCACGGACTCGATCCGACCCCGGACTTCGTGGAGATAGCCGAGCGGGTCACCTGCCCGATTCTCCAGACCGACCTGCCCTCGTCGGAGCTTTCGACCCGGCTCCTCCGGGCCCTCGGCAACGTCTTCGCGGCCCACGAAACTATTCACGGCGTCTTGGTGGAGGTTTTCGGTATCGGGGTGCTCATCCTCGGGGACAGCGGCGTCGGAAAGAGCGAGGCGGCCCTGGAGTTGGTAGAGCGGGGCCATCGGCTCGTTGCCGACGACGCGGTGGAGATTCGCTGCGTTGCCGGGAACATTCTTTTGGGCGCCGGGGCAAACAAAGCCCTGGGACACCACATGGAAATACGCGGTCTGGGCATCATCAACATCACCCACCTCTTCGGCGTCGGGGCCATTCGGGATAGCAAGCAGGTGCAACTGGTGGTGGAGCTCGAGGATTGGGATTCGGCGAAGAGTTACGATCGAATCGGCGCCGAGGAGCGACAACGGGCAATTTTGGGGGTAAAGGTTCCCTTTTTGCAGGTTCCGGTAAAGCCGGGGCGCAATATTCCCATTATTATAGAAACTGCAGCAATGAACGAACGCCTAAAGAAGATGGGGTACTACTCCGCTCGGGAATTCAACCAAAGCGTCCTCAAGTGGCTCGAGAGCGAGAACGCCCGGAGCGCCTACTATCAACAGCGTCAATTCGACGATATAAACGATCCAGAGTTCGGCCACGGAGATTGATAATGACGGAACGGACCGTAACCGTACGCAATCGGGCGGGGATCCACGCCCGGCCGGCGGCGCTCATCGTACAGACCGCCGGCAAGTTCGAATCGAATATCGTCTTTAAGAAAGACGGAGAAGAGATCAACGCCAAATCGATAATGGGGATTATTACGCTCGGGGCGAGTTACAACACGGAGCTTCACGTAGCCGCCGACGGCGTCGACGAAGGCGAGGCTCTGGAGGAGCTGAACCGACTCTTCGAAAACCGCTTCGAAGAGGACTAGCGTCGGGATTATGGGACGCGTCCTCGTAGTCGACGACGAAGAAGGGCTGCGCAGCCTTCTCTCGAACATTCTGACCGGCGAAGGCCATACGGTTCTTACGGCAGACGACGGCGAGGAGGGCCTTCGCCTCTTCGAACGGGAACGATTCGATCTGGCGATCCTCGACGTCTGGCTCCCGGAAAAGGGCGGGATCGACGTCCTCGAAGAGATTAAGTCCGACGGAAACGACGTGCCGGTCATCATGATTTCGGGTCACGGCACCATCGATCTGGCGGTCAAGGCGGTAAAGCTTGGTGCCTTCGATTTTCTTCAGAAGCCCTTGAGCATGGAGCGGGTCGTCACCGTGGCACGCAACGCCCTCGAGATCCGGCGTCTCCGGACGGAGAACCTTATCCTGAAGAGCCGACGGCAGACCGAAGATCCCCTCGTAGGCTCGAGCCCTGCCCTCGAGAAGGTTCGAGGGCTTATCGCTCAGAGCGCCGCGAGCGATTCCAGGGTGTTGATAACCGGAGAAAACGGAACCGGCAAAGAGCTCGTGGCCCGGGAAATCCACGCCCAGAGCAGCCGATCCAACCGCCCCTTCGTGGAAGTCAACTGCGCCGCCATTCCCGATAACCTCATAGAGAGCGAGCTCTTTGGTCACGAGCGGGGTTCCTTTACCGGTGCGGTGTCCGGACGGCGAGGAAAGTTCGAGCTCGCCGACGGGGGGACGCTCTTCCTCGACGAGATCGCGGATATGTCCGCCGGAGCCCAAGCGAAGGTTCTGCGAGCCGTCCAGGAGATGCGCTTCGAGAGAGTCGGAGGGGAAGCTTCGATAAACGTCGACGTACGCATTATTGCGGCCACAAACTGGGATATCTCCGAGGCGATGTCCCAGGGACAGTTCCGGGAGGACCTCTTCTTTCGCCTCAACGTCATACCGATTACCGTGCCGCCGCTGCGGGAGCGGCGGGAGGATATCCCCGAGCTGGTGGCGCATTTCTTGCAAAAGTTCTCTCGGCCCCCGGGGGCTCCACCGAAAGAGGTGTCTCCGGAAGGCATGGCCGCCCTAAAAGCCTATGATTGGCCGGGAAACATCCGAGAATTGAAAAACTTCGTCGAACGAGTTACCATACTAAGTGATGCGGAGGTCGTGAGCGCCTCCCTGGTGGAGTCCTTCCTCGGTGATCTTCCGATACGCGGGCACGCCGATTTTGCCGAGTATCACGGCTTGGGCCTCAACGAGGCCCGGGAGCTCTTCGAGCGGCGGTTTATCGAAGAGGCCCTCTCCGAGCACGATAACGACGTCCGTCGGGCCGCCGAGGCCCTCGGCGTGCATCCGAATAGCCTGCACGGCAGGCTGAGGAAATACAAAAGTCGATGAAATCGATTACCAAACGGCAACAGGAAGTTCTCGACTTTATCAAGTGCTACGTATCCGACCACCACTTTCCCCCGACGATGAGGGAAATTTCCGAACACTTCGATATTTCGGTGAAGGGCGCCTATGACCACGTAAAGGCCCTCGAGCGCAAGCGCTTTATCAACTTAGGGTCGAACCGCTCCCGGACCATCGAGGTCCTCGACGACGACAAGGAAGACGAGCTTCTCGCGATCCCGATTCTCGGCAACGTCGCGGCCGGTAAGCCCCTCTTTGCCGAGGAGAACCACGAAGGCGACCTCCGGTTGCCCCAGGCCCTGTTGCCCAAGGGCAATCATTTTGCGCTCCACGTTCGGGGAGACAGCATGCGAGACGCCGGCATTATGGAAGGCGATCTTGCGATAATTCGGCAGCAGGAGGCGGCGAACAACGGCGAGATCGTCGTAGCCGTCGTCGACGAAGCGGTTACCCTAAAACGGTTCTACCGGGAAAAGAACCGGGTAAAGCTCCAGGCCGAAAACCCGGCGTATCCCCCGATCTTTACCCAGGACGTTCGTCTTCTGGGAAAGCTGGTACACCTTATCCGACGGTATGATTGAACCGGTCTACCTTCTCCTCGGGCCCGAAACCGGGGCAAAAACCGTCTTCGTCCAACAACTGCGAGAGAGCCTCCAGAAGACCCACGGAAACGACCTCGATGTAACCCGGGCCTTTGCCTCGACCGACGAGCTTGGAGACCTGCTCGCGGCGCTCCGGAGCCCCGGGCTCTTTTCGTCGCATATTCTTATGATCCTTTACCAGGCGGAAGCGGTCTTCGCTGCCAAGCCGCTGCAGGAGTACGTCGCCGACCCCTCCGAAGGCGCCACCCTTCTTCTTCTCTC
>CAZTRQ010000137.1:0-6036 GCA_964616245.1 uncultured Spirochaetaceae bacterium
TCCGGGGCCGGAGTAGCCGGGACCGGAGCCGTCGCTGGCGGCCCCGGGGGAGGCCCGGTTGCAGGGGCCGGGGCGGCTCCGGGGCCGGGCTCGCCGCCGGAGGCCGGTCCGAGGCCGGTCCCCGGCCCGCCGCCGTAACCGCCGCCGAGGCTCTCCGCCTGCCGGAGGATCGAGTCCGGCTCGTCCTCCCCTTCCCACATCATGTCGTCCTCGAGATCCTCGGCTTCGATCTCGAGCTCGTCTTCTATCTGGAACTCCATCGGGCTCAGGTCGAGAATAGGTATGGAGTCTTCGTCGATTTTGGGGCTCTCGTCGGGGGTCAGAGCCTCGGCGGCCTCCTCCGCCGGAACCTCGCTGGCGGTTTCCACCAACTCGGCCAAGCGTTCGAGGTTTCGGTGCCAGACCTCGCTGTATTCGTCCTCGAAGGCCTCGACCGCCTCTTCGTACATCCGGAGGCTCTCGTTGAGGCTCGTCAGATCCTCGGCGTTTCCCCGTTGCCCCTGGAGGCTTATCAGCCGGTCCGCGGCGTCGAGGGCCTCCTCCCGATCCCCCATGCGCCGATGGACCTGGGCTATTCGGCTCAAGACCCGGGTCGAATCCGGGAACTGATCGGCAAGTCCTTTCAGAAAATCGAGTGCTTCCGGATTGCGTCCCTGCTCCATAAGGATGTCGCCTCGACAGACGAGGCCGTCGAGATCCTCCGGCTCCTGCCGGAGATAGCCGTCGATGGTCTTGAGCGCCGCTTCGTGCTTCCCTTCCTCGAGCTGAACCCGAGCCACGTCTTTCCGATAGGAGCGGTCCGGGGGATGCAAAGCCTCGAGACGTCGGAAGAACTCCTGGGCGCGCTCTGTGTCTCCCCTGCGAAAGGCAAGGACGCCGAGCATTCTCAAGGCGTAGCGGTCGCTGGAATCCCGATCGACGAGCACCTCGAGAGCGGCTTCGGCGGTCGGGTAGTCGCCCCGGCCCAGAGCGTTTTCCGCCCGGGCCTGTTGGACGATCTGGTTCCGCTGGTACCGGGTGGCCAGGGATTCGAGGATCTTCGGGGCGTTCTCGACCTCCGGGTGGGCCTGGAGCAATTGTGCCAGGTTTTCCGCCGGGCGCTCGTACTCCGGAGTCACCCGAAGACTTCGCTGAAAGTCCGCGACCGCGGCGTCGACGTCTCCGAGAAGCGCTTTGACCGTGCCGAGGTTGTTCAGCGCCGTCGCGTCGTCGGGTTCCGTCTTGACGGCCTCCAAAAAGGCGCGCTTTGCCTCCTGGAGGTGGTTCGTTTTCTGGTAGAGGACTCCGAGGTTGTTCAAGGCAGCCGGCCACCCGGGCCGGGATTTGAGGGCCTGCTCGTAGGAGGAAATCGCCTGCTCCGGCATCTCCTGGAACTGATACGCTACACCGAGGTTGTAGTGGAGTGATGGGTGGTTCGGATCGACCTGAAGCCCATCCCGAAACACCTCGATCGCGCCCCCGACGTCTCCTTGCCCGAGGAGGAGGTTACCGAGGTTGTTGTACGCCATCGACACTCGGGGGTCCGAAGCGATCGCAGCGCGATAGTGCTCCGTCGCTTTCCCTTGGTCACCGATAACCTTGTAGAGGTTGCCGAGGTTGTAGTGGATGTCCCCCCGATCCCTGTCGAGGGAGAGGGCCTGATTGAAGGCTCGTACCGCGGCGTCGTTCTGCCCTGACTGCCTGAGGGTCACGCCGAGGTTGTTGAAGGCCTCGACGTTCTCCGCGTCGAGGGAGATGGCTTTGCGAAACGCCGCCGCCGCGTCTTCGAACCGACCGTCTGCCGCCCGAGTGCTTCCGAGGAGCAGAAGAGCCCCGGAGTCCTCGGGGGAGGATTCGAGATAGCGGGAGAGAATCGACTCTGCCGACTCGTAGTCTCTTACTCGGTACGCTTGGTGTGCCTTTGCCAGAAGCTCTTTGGATTCCATAGAATTATCGAGCAGGCCCCTGCGGCCGGGCGCTCACCTCCGAGGATAGCACGCCGGGGCGCGTACGTCCGAATTCGTCGTAAGCGGCGACGGCAAAGAAGTGCATTCGGCCGATTTCGAGGCCCGAGATCGTCACCTCCCGGGTCGATCCGACGTCGATGGGAGAGTCGGCACTCCCGGACCCGTCCCACTGTCCACCCCCGCCAAAGTAGGATCCCGGCGTCGTGCCGTAAAAAACCAGGTACCCGGCGACGTCTTCCTCGTAGGTCGGGCTCCAGGAGAGGCGCACCCCCCCGGGGACTCCCTCCGCGAAGAGACGCTGAGGGGGTGCCGGAGCCTCGTCGGGCTCCAAGACAACCGAGATGTCCGTTACTCGAGGGCTCTCGTCGGCGAGGATATCCGGGTAGAGCTCTAGCCTAATGTCGAGAAAACGGCCCCGAGTCTCCGGGGGCAGGGGCTCCCCGGATTCGAAGGCTATCCACTCCCCTTGCGGATTCCCGGCGAGATCGTGGACCCGGTAGGAGGTCCAGACCTCCGCTTGGAGAGGCCCCCTTCGTCCGACATGGATTTCCAGTAGCCGACCGCCCCGGTCTCCCAAAGCGATGCTCTGCAGTTCGGCGACACCCCGGCGGCCGGAGTAGCGGCGGCTCGGGGCCTCGTCGACCGCATCCCGGGATACGAAGTCGCGGGAAATCCGGACATCGTCTATGACACCCCGAAAATCCGGGGCAACCCGGAGCAGACCCCGGCCCCCGGCGCCGACGACCGCGGTAAAGACGTCGGATTGCTCTCGGCCCGACGGCGTCGCGTAGCGCACCGCCTCGGGCACGCCGTCGAGGAGATACTCGATAAGCCCCGAGGTGGCGTCGTAGCGCCAGAGGTGGTGTTGCCAGGTGCCGGGAATAAGGCGCCGAATGCCGGTAACCTGGATATTGCGATAGTCCAAGCTCCCGTCGGCGCCGGGAAGCCCGAAGAGCCCGTTGAAGGACCACCGGAGGCGCTGGCCGGCCACGTCGACGTAGACACTCTGGGGCTCGGAGCCCCCGGGAACCAGGCGGCTCCCCTCCCAGGAGAGGACGACCTCTCCTTCGGTCACCACAGCTGGGTAGAGCCAGAACTCGATCGTCGTATCCTGCCAGACCGAGTTTGCACCAAAAAGCGCCCCGGGCATCGCCTCGAGGATTACTCCATCCCCCCCACCGTCGAGGGCAAGCGCCCCGGTACCCCGGGCGACAATACCGTCGGTCAGGCGCCCGGAGGAGCTGCGAAGCCGGTAGGAGGATCCCTGGGGCCGAACCGAACCCTCGTCGAAGGAGAGAAGGAGGTCCGTGTGGACGCCTTCCGCGTAGGAATCCGGCAGAACGACGATGTCTTGGGAGCCCCGGTAGCCCGGTACGAGCATCACGTTGTCTCGGGAGGCAAGGTCGAGATGGTCCCAGCCGTCCGCACCAAGGCCGAGGCGAATGGTTTCCCGCTGGGCCGTCGCGGGGAATGCAATACCGGCGAAAAAGAGTACGATACAGCTTATGGTTAGAACCGAATTTCCTCTCATCTTCTTCTAACGTATCTTATTATCGGCAAGGATGCAGGGAAACGAACCCACCGAAGCACTAACAGTCAAAGAGTCCGCCTCTTACCTCCCGACGTCACCCGGCGTCTACGTGATGAAAAACAAGACCGACCGGGTAATCTACGTCGGAAAGGCGAAAAACCTCCGTAATCGCGTCCGCTCCTACTTCGCCGGCGAGAAGGACCCGAAAACCGCCGTCCTTCGGAGGCGGATCCACCACATCGAATACGTTGTAACCAGGAACGAGTACGAAGCGCTGCTCTTGGAAAACAACCTGATCAAAGAGCATCAACCTCGGTACAATATTAATCTAAAGGACGGCAAGAGCTACCCGGTCATCCGGATTACCGCCGAGGAGTATCCCCGCGTCTTTAAGACCCGAAATATGGTCCAAGACGGGTCCGAGTACTTCGGGCCCTTTACCAGTGTCGTCAAGCTCGAGCGCTACCTCGAGCTCATCGAGCGCCTCTACCCCTTGAGAAAGTGCCGGGGTCCGGTCAAGCCCCGGGAGCACCCCTGCCTCTACTACCATCTCGGGCGCTGCAGCGCCGTCTGCGCCGGAAAGGCTACCGCCGAGGAGTATCTGGCGAACGTCGCGGGAATCCGGCGGCTCTTGTCCGGAGATACCGCGGGGCTCCTCGAGGAGCTCGAGGCACAGATGGACAGCGCCGCGTCGGAGCTTCTCTTCGAAAAAGCCGCGGAGTACCGGGATCTCCTGGGGGCAATTCGGCAAATCTCGGCGGAGCAGCAGGTAGTCGATTTCGACGAGAGCACCCGGGACTACGTTGCGATTGCCTCCGAGGAGGATTTGGCCGTCTTCGTCGTCCTCCAGATGCGGGGCGGGAAGATGGTCGGGTCCGACACCTTCGCCTCGCCGGCGGTCGGCGAGGACGCCGAAAACCTCGAAGAGTTTATTCTTCAGTACTACGGACAGAAGAGCACACTCCCGACGAGCCTCTATCTCTCGACGCCGGATTTCGCAGAGGAAATAGCGCGCTACTTTACCGACGAACGCAGAACCCCGGTGGCAGTCGCCGAGGCACTGACCGAGAGGGACAGCTCCATTCTTCGTCTCGCGAAGGAGAACGCCCGCTACTCCCTCGAGAAACGCCTCCGGGAGCGGGGAAACCTCCCGGCGGTCCGGGAGCTTAAACGCGTTCTCGAGCTTCCGAGGGAGCCCCTGCGGATAGAAGGCTTCGATATCGCCCACGTCGGAGGAAGCCATACGGTAGCGGCAATGGTCTCGTTCTTGAACGGGGTCCCGGACAAGAACAATTACCGGCGCTTCAAAATTCGGTCGGTTCAGGGGAAGGCGGATGATTTCGAATCGATGCGAGAGGTGGTAGCACGGCGCTATACCCGAGTCGTAAACGGCGAGCTTCCCGCTCCGGACCTTATACTCATCGACGGCGGCAAAGGGCAGGTCTCGGCGACCATCGAGATACTCTCGGCCCTGGGGCTCAAGGGTGTGCCGGTCGTCGGCTTAGCGAAAAAAGAGGAGCAGCTCTTTCTTCCCGGGGCAAAGGATCCCGTTACCCTTCCCGAGGGCTCTCCGCCCTTGCGCCTCCTTCAGTACGTCCGGGACGAGGCCCACCGCTTCGCGACGACCTACCGGGCGGCGCAGCATAGCAAAGACCTCTCGTTTACGGTAATAAACTCGGTCCCGGGAATCGGACCGGCAAGGGCGAAGCGCTTGGTCGAAGCCTACGAATCGATAGAGAGCCTTGCCGAGGCACCCCCCGACGAGGTGTCGAAACGTACCGGCGTTCCCGAGGATGTGGCCCGGCGCCTAATAGACCGACTCAGCGAGCATCTCCTTAGCGGGGCGTCGCATCAGAAGAAGGTAGAGTAGCTCCTGCAGGAGCCCCCGGTGAAGCGCCGTCGGGGTGCTTCGCAGCCGAGCCTCGTACTCCGGTATCAGCGCCAGGCCGGCGTCGATCTGGACCGCCGAGAGACGGTGGACGGCCTTGCGAAAGAGGGCTTGGTTGCGCTTTCCCCGGATCTGAAGCCGCCCGAAAGCCTCGTTGTCGGAGACCCCTCGGGACGAGAGCTCCGAAAGTAGCGATAGGCGACGGTACTGCCAGGAGAGGGCGGCGGTTATCTGCGTAGTCGAAGTGTCGCTCTGGAGGAGCAAGCGCTCGAGATCCTCGAGGGCCTTCGTCGTCTTGCTCTCGACGACCGAATCGAAGAGTCCGAAGGGAGACTCCTCCTTCGTGTGATCCAAGACCTCCTCGAGAATCTCCTCGGTAATGGTGGTCGATCGGTCGACCACCCGGGCGATTCGATCGATCTGCATCTCCAGGGACGAAGTCGTGTTATCCGCTAAGTCCAGAAGAAGACGAACGGCGTCGTCCTCCGCCCGTAGGTTTCTTCTACTAAAGGCAGAATGGACCCAGCGCTCCTTCTGATCCTCGAACATCTCCCAGAAGACCTTTCGCGCCCCCTCGGAAAGGTGTTTCTTGGCAACCTTATCGAGCCCCGCGGGAACCCGGGTTTCGTCGGAGAGAAGAAGAAGGGTGGCGCCTTCGGAGGGGTCGGCGA
>CAZTRQ010000138.1:0-5999 GCA_964616245.1 uncultured Spirochaetaceae bacterium
CAAGGCGAGAAGCTCCGGCCACAACGCGGCGCCGGCGCCCGGCACAAGCCGTGACCGGCTCCGGTTTAGGTCCCGGGGTTCTCCAGCTCCTCGGCCCGGTCCGCCGCGGCGGTTACCGCGGCGATAACCGCGGCGTCGAAGTTGTATTCGGCCAGTGCCTCTATACCGTTGATCGTGGTCCCCGCCGGGGAGCAGACCTTGGTTACCGTTGCTATGGGAGGCTCTCCGGAGGCTCTGCGGGTTTCGTAGGCGCCCTTGAGAAGCTCGAAGGCGATATCGACGGCGGTGTCGTAGGGAATGCCGGCCTTGGTGCCGCCGAGGGCCAAGGCGTGGACGAAGGAAAAGACGAAAGCGATCCCGGAGCCCGAAAGCCCGGTTATCGCCGGCATCAGTCGTTCCGGAAGCTCGAAGGGCTTCCCGAGGGCCTCGGCGACCCGGAGTGCAAGAGCGAGTGTCGCCGGCGCGGTTTCTTTCCCGGGACTGACGCCGACAACCGCGGCGCCGACGGCCGCGGCGAGGCTCGGCATAAGCCGAACGACCTGGGCGCTCCCGGTCACCTCGGTTATCCGGGTAGTCGGGGTCCCCGCCAGTATCGATACGATGGGATAACCTTCGAGGAAGCCGCGGTAGCCGGCGAGCTGCGCCACATCCTGCGGTTTTATCGCCAGGATTACCAGGTCGCTTCCTTCGAAGAACTCCGCCGACGGAGCCGGGGAAGCCTTCGCTCCCCGCTCCTCGGCGAGCTTGCGCCGCTCGGCCTTCGGCTCGACTACCCGTCCCTGATGTTCCTTCCCAAGGCCGTCAAAGAGGGCGAGTCCCATGTTGCCGAAGCCGATAAGCGTATACGTCATTAGAGCGCCTTTAGTACCTCGTCGTAGTCCGGTTCTTGCGTAATCTCCGGTACCTGTTGAGTGTAGATGACGTTGTCGTTTTCGTCGATAACCACGACCGCCCGGCTCAAAAGCCCGGCGAGGGGACCGTCGACCATCTCGACTCCGTAGGTCTTCCCGAAATCCTTGTTCCGGAGCTGGGAAAGGGTCACGACCTTGTCGACGCCGTTCGATTCGCAGAATCGGCTCTGGGCGAAGGGCAGGTCCTCGCTTACCGTCAGGACCACCGCGTTATCTACCTTGTCGATCTCCTTGTTAAAGCGCACCGCGCTCGCGGCGCAGACGCCGGTATCGAGACTCGGAACGATGTTGAGAATCTTTCGCTTTCCGGCGAAATCCTTCAACGAGACGTCCGAGAGGTCGCCGGTGGTCAGTACGAAGTCCGGTGCGGTGGAGTTCGTCTTCGGAAGCGTTCCACTCGTGTTCACAGGATTACCTTTGAATGCTATTTGAGCCATGTTTCCTCCTCGGCTCAAAGATAACCAACTCTGTAAGGTTCGGACAATCGAAGGGAGGAACTTTGATCGAAGAGTCTGCGTTAGCTGCCTCTGGGGTCCTTACCCCGGGGCCGACACCCGCTCGATGGATTCGTTGATGCTCAAGACCGAGGGGACAGTTCGAATGGCCTTCATGACGCGCTTAAAGTCGTCCCGGCTCTCAAGCTCCATCGTAAAGGTCGCCTCGAGGCGGCCGCTGTCGTTCTCGTCGATCCGCCCTTCGATCAGGTGGCCGTGGTATTTCTTGACCGCGCCCTCTATCTCGGAAAAGAGGTCCAGGGTCTTTCGGGCGACGACCCGGAACCTTCGGGTGGCCTTCGGAGAGACGGTCTCCCATTCGACTTCGATTCGCCGCTCTTGGAAGTCCTCTATCTTCTGCACGTTCTTGCAGTCCCGTCGGTGGACGATTATTCCACGCCCCCGGGAGACGTACCCGACGATCTCGTCCCCGGTTGTCGGCGAACAGCAGCCGGCAAAATGAATCATCATATTGCGCTCGTCCCCGATCCGAACGCCGACCTTGGTCTCGTCGAGGATGCGTCGGGAATGCTGCGGCTCCTTCGGGGCGAGCTGCTGATGGTGCGGGTGCCCCGTCTCCCTCCGGGCCACGATGCTCCGGTCGATGATCAGGTTCTCGTCGTGCTTGTTGAGCCACTGCCGAATCTTTTGCCGGGCCCGGCTGGTCCGGACGTACCGGAGCCAGTTGAGGTGGGGATGGGCGTTCGGGGAGGTAAGAATCTCGATAACCTGGGTATTCGTGAGCTCGGCCTTCAGGGGGATGATTTGGCCGTCGGCTTTCGCCCCGTTGGTGTGGTTTCCGACCTCGGTGTGGATGTGGTAGGCGAAATCGATGGCCGTCGAGCCCCGGGGGAGCTGGATTGCGTCGCCCTGGGGGGTAAAGACGTAGATCGAGTCCTTGAGGATTTCGCGCTTGATCTCTTCAAGAAACTCCGAGGAGGTGACCCGCATGCCCCCGAGATCCCTGACCTTCGTCAGAATCGCCAGGTCCTCCTGGCGCTGATCCTCTGGGAGGTCGCCCCGTTTGTAGAACCAGTGGGCGGCGACGCCGAACTCCGCGGTCTCGTGCATCTTCCGGGTTCGAATCTGGATCTCGATCATCTTTCCGCCGAAGGAGAGGACCGTCGTGTGGAGGCTCTGGTACTGATTCGCCTTCGGCATGGCGATGTAGTCCTTGAACCGCCCCTCGATCGGGGGCCAGAGCCCGTGGACCAAGCCGAGGGCGGAATAGCACTCGGCCTCGGTGTCGCAGACAATTCGAATTCCGAGAAGATCGTAGATCTCGTCTATCGCCTTCCCGCGCTTCTTCATCTTATGGTAGATCGAGTAGAAGTGCTTGGCCCTGGTCTCTACGGTAACCTCGAGTCCGGCCTTGTCGATGGTAGCTTCCAGGGTTCGACGAACCCGTTCGAGGTAGTCCGAACGCTCGTCCCGCTTCTCGGCGACGAAGCGCCGGATATAGTCGTAGCTATCGGGGTGGAGGTTCTTAAGGGAGAGATCCTCCAGCTCGTCCTTGATCCAGGCTATACCGAGGCGGCTTGCCAGCGGCGCGTAGATGTCGAGGCACTCCTGGGCGATTTCTCGGCGTCGTTCCGCCTCTTTGAACTCGAGGGTCCGCATGTTGTGGAGCTTGTCCGCCAGCTTGATCAGGATGACACGGATATCCTTGACCATGGCCAGAAGCATCTTCCGAATGGTCTTGGCCTCTTGGACGCTCTTGTTCTTGGACTTGACGAGGGCAATCTTGGTAACACCGTTTACAAGGGCCTCGACGTCTCGGCCGTACTCCCTGCGCAACTCCTGCCGGGTAATCTTGGTGTCCTCGAGAACGTCGTGGAGGAGTGCCGCGATCAACGTATCGGCGTCCATCCGGAGGGACCGGAGGATGTCGGCGACCTGGAGGGGGTGGACGAAGTAGGGCTCGCCGCTATCCCGGTACTGCCCCGAGTGGAGCTTCTTCGAGACTTCCGCGGCTTTGAGAATTCGGGCCCGCTCCTCCTCGGAATACTCCTCGAGCCGGGAGGCGAACTCGGAGACGGTGTAGACTGGATTCGTCTTCTGCTTCGTCGGCATTACTCTTTTCGGCCATAGACAACCCGAGGAATTCCCTGAAGGTCCTTCCGGGCTTCAATGTCCCGGTACCCGGCTGCCTCCATTTCCTCCATTAAACCGGATGCCTGGCCGAATCCTACCTCCATTAGAAGATAACCGTTGGCACCAAGATGATCCAGGGCGCCGTGCAGAAGCCTCCCCGGCGTCTCGATACCGGTCTTGCCCCCAAGGAGGGCCTCCGGAGGCTCCGGGGAGCCTTTCGCAAGAATCTCTCTTACTTCATCTTCGGCAACATAGGGTGGATTGGCGGTAATCATGCTCAGATCCCCGGGCGCTTCGGAGAGGAGATCCGAGGCAAAGAAAGAGACCGCCTCGGCGCCCAGGCTGGGCCCCAGAAGCCGCCGAGAGTTCTCCCGGGCAACCGCCAAGGCATCGGGGGAAATGTCCGAGGCGGAGACCTCAAGGTGGGGCAGCTCCGCCTTAAGGGTGATGGCGACGCACCCGGAGCCGGTGCAGCAGTCGTGCACCCGGCCCCCGGTGTGCCCGGGGTCGCGGACTAGCTCTAATGCGCAATCGACTAAGATCTCGGTTTCCGGTCGGGGGATCAGCACCCGGGAATCCACCGCGAACTCCCGGCCGTAGAACTCCTTGAAACCCCGGAGGTAGGCAACGGGTACCCCGGCGAGGCGCTCTGCGACGAGCCTCCGGAAACGAGCCTCGGCTTCCGGGGAGGGGGGATCCGTCAGCCGGGCGTAGAGCTGCTCCCGGGTCAGATCCATCGCGAACCCGAGGAGAATTCCGGCGTCGAGGGTAGGGGAGTCGACTCCCCCTTCCCGGAAGAGCGTCGCGGCTTCTCTAAGGAGCTCCCGGACCGTGGTCATGGCATTTTGGCGGCAGGCTAGGAAAGCTCGGCTTTGAGAGAAGCCTCGCGGTCGCTCATCTGCAGGGCGTTTACGACCTCGGTAAGGTCACCCTGGAGAACCGAATCGAGGCGGTAGAGGGTTAGGTTGATCCGGTGGTCCGTCAGGCGATTCTGGGGATAGTTGTAGGTCCGGATCCGTTCCGAGCGATCCCCGGAACCGATCTGGCTCCGCCGGGCGGTATCCCGCTCGTTGCGCTTCCGGAGCTCTTCCTGTTCGTAGAGGCGGGCCTTGAGCACCCGGAGGGCCTTGGCCTTGTTCTTGTGTTGCGACTTTTCGTCTTGGCAGATAACCACGAGCCCTGTCGGAAGATGGGTAATCCGCACCGCCGAGTCGGTGGTGTTGACGCTCTGTCCTCCGGGACCGGAGGAGCGAAAGACGTCGACTCGGAGCTCCTCGGCGTTTATCTGAATATCGGTATCCTGCGCCTCCGGAAGGACGGCGACGGTAACCGCAGAGGTGTGGATGCGTCCGCCGGACTCGGTCTCCGGGATGCGTTGTACGCGGTGGACGCCGCTCTCGTACTTCAGCTCGCCGTAGACCGCCTTCCCGGAGACCGAGAAGACAACCTCTTTGAAGCCGCCGACCTCCGTCGGGCTACTGTCCATCATCTCGACCTTCCACCGCCTGGTCTCGGCGTACCGGACGTACATCCGGTAGAGGTCCGCGGCGAAGAGAGAGGCTTCGTCGCCTCCGGTCCCGGCGCGAATCTCCATGATGATATCTTTGCCGTCGAGGGGGTCCTTCGGAGCGAGAAGCAGCCGGAGCTCCTCGGTAAGCTCTTCGATGTGCGCTTCGAGGCCCTCGATCTCTTCCCGGGCCATCTCTTTGAGCTCCTGGTCCTTCTCGCTGTGGAGAAGCTCCGTGCTCTCCTCGAGTTGGCGCTCTTCCTCTTGGAGCCTCCGGAAGGCGCCGACCACTTCGGAGAGATGGGCGTGCTCCTGCATCAGCTCTTTGTAGCGCTGCTGGTCCCGGTGGACCTCGGGCTGCGAGATCAGTTGCTCCACTTCCTTAAACCGCTCCTCCATGGAGCGCAGCTTCTCTATCATTTTTCTCTTACGACCTTCCCGGCCGGATAAAGCCAAAGAGGCTTCCGCAGACCCCACCCACGATGTGGGCGAATTGGGAAATGCTGTCTTCCCGGACCGAGGCGATAATCTCCCGCGTCAGGTAGAGGGCGACTACCAAAATAAAGGTAAGGGGAATGTCCCCGGAACGTATATTGGTAAAGGAAACCAGCAAGATCATCATAAAAACGATACCGCTCGCTCCTAAGAGGCCCGTATTCATAAAGAGGACGTTCATCACCCCTGTCGCCAAGGCGGTTAGGAGCATCATCAAGAAAAGCCCCCGGGAGCCGTACTTCTCTTCGAGAATAGGACCGAGAAGCAGGATAAACGCGAAGTTACTCATAAGATGTGTCCAATCGACGTGGCCGAGGACGTGGGTAATCAACCGGAGCCACTCCAAGGGGTTCCCCGTGTTCAGGGACGGCCCAATGGAAAAGAAGGCAGGGGTAAGCGCCCGCCCGGAGGCCATGTCTAGGACCAGCACCAGGGTGCAGAGAATTGCGTAGGTTAGGGTAACCGGGGCGTTGTAACGTACTCGCATGTCCTGGGGGG
>CAZTRQ010000139.1:0-5963 GCA_964616245.1 uncultured Spirochaetaceae bacterium
CGGATCCAGGGTCTCGGGATAGCAGCGGAAGAGGGTCGGCAGCGCCACGACGGTGCGGTTCGAGAGCTATTAGGGCGTTTGTTCTCTCTGGTCACCCAGGGCGATCCGGCGAAAGACGGCGTAGAGGATGAGCCCACCGAATACCAATAGGTAGGGTAGGCTCAAGAGAAGCGTCGGGGATACTGTCGACAAGCCCTGGGCACGAATAGCAATCGCTTCGGCTAAGGTAAAGCCAAGGGCCGCGAGAAGGACCCCGACCGGACGGCGATAGCCGAGGAATATAACCACCAGAGCGATCCAGCCCCGGCCTCCGGAAACCCCTGGAAGGTAGGCGCCGAGACGCAAGACGATACCGGCGCCGGCGAGGCCGCTCAAGGCGCCTGAAAGGATCAACGCGAGGCTCCGGGGGCCGTTGACGTTAATTCCCCGGGAAACGAGGAGCTCCGGGGCGCTTCCGGCGACCCGAACTCGTAAGCCCCAGGGGTGGCGACTCAGAAACAGGGCCACCCCCGGAACGAGGAGCCAAGCCATATAGGTGATTGCCGAATGCCCAACGAAGACCTCTGCGAAGAACCCTTGAGTCTGGCGAGCGGTTGCCCCGAGAAGTCGAAAATCGCTTGCGAGCTGGATAACCCCCGAGGTTCCGAATATCCAGGTCGACACCACCTGGTTGATTCCGATGCTCAAGAGGTTTATTCCCAAGCCGACGATAAAGACGTTTGCCCGGAACCCCAGGGCCAGGGTGACAAAGACCACACCTAAGAGCGCTCCGGCGAGGACCCCTGCGACGATTCCAAAAGCCGCGCTGCCGGTCGCGGAGACCGCGACAACGGACCAAAAGGCGCCTGCAAGGATCATCCCCTCTAGGGCGATGTTCAACACACCTCCGCGTTCGGACAGAAGCCCCCCGAGAGCCGCCAAGAGAATCGGTGTCGCCGCTTCGAGTACAGAGAACGTCATTCCGAGCCCCCCCGGCGCTTCAAGCCCCTCGCGGTAACCGCCAGGAGGATTGCCGCTTGGATAACGGTGATGACTTGAGGCGGAACCCGGGAAGCGACGGATACCGCCCGAGCGGCGGTATCAAGGAAGGCGATAACGATAGCCCCTATTGGGACGATCTCGGGCCTCAAGGCGGCGATCAAGGCGACGGCGATACCGTTCCACCCATAGCCGGAGGCGAAACCGACGATCGCGGTTCCCCGGAGCCCGGTTACCAGGAGACCCCCAGCCAGGCCGTAGAGCCCCCCGGAAATCGCTATCGCGAGGGTCCGATGTGCTCCGACACGGGTTCCGGCGTACCTGGCGAACTCCGGGGCGTCCCCGACCAACCGGAGTCGATACGCCCCTTCGCTGCGCCGATACCAGAATACGACTCCGAGAAACACCAGGAGGCTCAATGCGAGGGCCGTCGTTAGATTAGACGGCGGCAGGAGGGCGGCAAAACGAAAGGCCTCGGGTATAGCCCGGGTGGTAAGCAAGTTGCTCCCGGTATCGCGCATTACCGAGACGATTAGATAGTCCACCAGGGGGATGCTTGCGGCGCTCAAGAGGTAGCTGGAGATTATCTCCGGAACGTTGAGGCTCCAGCGGAGGAGTCCCGATATTCCGGCCATCGCGGCGCCGGCGGCAAAAGCTAAGGCCAGAGACGTCAGCGTGCCGACCCACCCGAGACCCGGCGGCATTCGCAAGAGGATAACGACGGTGAGCAACCCTGGCAGGTAGACTTGCCCCTCTCCGCCGAGGTTAAAGCTCCCCCCCCGGAAGGAGACGGCGATTCCCAAACCACCGAGTAAGAGGATAGAAGCCGTGGCTACCATGCTCCCGAAGTAGAAGCGATTCGTAAGCGGCGAGAGGAGGAAGACGCGGATTGCGAAGAGGGGCCGGTCGCTACCGAGGCCGACCAGAACGAGCGCAACAGCCAGTCCAAGCGCTACGGCGAGGACACGGCTCTTGGAGCGGGCCGGGAGCTTCATGTGGCCAAGAGCTCCATCAACCGGCCCTCGGTCAGTCCCGAGGTCGGAACCGGCTCCCCGAGGAGGCCGCCGGCGACGACCCGAACGGTCGAACAGAGGGCCAGAACTTCCTCCGGATCCGAGGAGAGAAGGAGCACGGCTGTTCCCGCCCCGGCGAGGCGCTCGAGGCGGTGTGCGAGCCGCTCGACCGACCGGCTATCGAGCCCCGCCGAGGGGCGTGCGAGGACCAAAAGCGATACTTCGCCGGCCGTCTCCCGGTGGAGAATCAGACGGCCGCGGTTCCCGCCGGAAAGGGTCGCCGCCGGGGCCCCTGTTCCGAGGGGGGCTTCGATCTCCTCCTCGAGATGAGCGAGGGCCCCGGGAAGGTCCGCCGGGTTCATCGGAATGCGCAAGTTTTCCTCGATCGAATAAGAGAGGGCGAGGCCACGGGTATCCCGGTTCTGGGGAACATACCGGAGCCCTTTGCGTCTCAAGCTCCCTGGGGACTGCCGCCCTTCGGAGGCGAAGCCGCTTATAAGGTCCTCGGCGGTTCTCAGGAGCTTCGGATCTTTCGACAAGAGCCCCAGGCGCTCCCCCGGGGCCACCGAGAGGTCTGCAAAGCTCACCCGGCGCCCCTGGGCATCCTCTATGCTCCGGTCCCCGAAGCGGAGCACCGGTTGCGTCTCGGCGGAATGGGGCGCCTCGATCTCCTCGTCCAAAGCGTCCGGCTCCCGGGGCGGAAACATGGCGCCGTAGACATCCTCCAGCGTCAGCCCCTCCCGGGGGCGCGACAGGGTTATCGACCCTTTCCGCAGGACGGTAACCGCGTCGGCAACGTCCATCGCCTGGCGTATCCGGTGGCTGGCAAGGAGTACGGCGGTCTTCCCGGCCCTGAGGGAAAGGATGATCTTCTCTATAATCTCCGCTTCGCGGTTGGTGCAGGGAGCGTAAGGCTCGTCGAGGATGACGAGATCCGGTTCTCTCGAGAGCCCAGCTGCGAGAGAGACGAGATAGCGCTCCCCGGGGGAGAGGGTGCCTACTCGTTGCTCCTGCCGGAGGCCGAGGTCTCCGGACAGTTCGATCGCTTCCAGACGACGGGCCGCCATCCTGGGCGTAATCGACCCAAGGAGCCCTTTCCCCTCGTACCCGAGAAGGAGATGCTCCCAAACCCGGAGGCGCGGATCGTAGCGGGGTTCCTGCCGGACGTAGGAAAGGCGCAAGAACCTTCCCGGCGGAAGGGTGGTTTCCCGGGACCCTTCCCCGGAAAGCGGGTAGGCAAAGACGCCGGAGTCACAAGGCATGTCACCGGCGAGTACGTTGAAGAGGGTCGACTTACCTGCGCCGTTCTCCCCGAGCACCAGGTGGACTTCGCCGGGGCTCACCGACAGAGAGACTCCGGAGAGAGCCTGCACGGCCCCTCCGGCAAATTGCTTCGAAATGTCGCTCCCGGCGAATAGCATCTAGAACCGGGTCGGCATATCCAGGACAAGGTCTCCGGTCTGGAGTCTTTGGAGCATCGCGTCGAGCTCCTCTCGGATGGGCTCCGGGACGTGTCGCTCGAACTCCCGGTGCTCCGTGTCGTAGGTTACGTAACCTTCCCGGGCTCCCAGGATGACGGCCTCGCCGTAGGGAAGCCCCCCCTCTATTGCTTGGAGGGTTTTTTCGTAGGCCGCTCGATCCAAGCGCACTATCGAGCTCCCGATGACGATTCCCGGGGCCTCTTCGTACCCCGAGGTGTCGTACCAGAGCACATAGGCTCCCCGCTGCCGGGCGGAGGAGATTACACCCTGGTTCCCGCCTCCGGCTATCGCCAGAATAGTGTCAACGCCCCCGTCGATCATATTCGAGGCGAGATCCGACGCCTTGGAGGCATCGTACCAGTTCCCGAGGATGCGGAAGTCGACGGTACCCTCCGGTACCGCGGCCTTTAGACCAAGCTCGTAGGAGGGCAAGATTACCCCGTTCATTATCGGGAACTCCTGTCCCGCCAGAAGACCGACCCGAGTCTCCGGATTTGCGTCCTCCATATCGGAGGTGGTAACCAACCCCGCGAAGTAGCCGCTCAAGAACCCCTGCTCCCGTTGGTTGAAGAGGACGGTGTGGATGGCGTCGTTGCCTTCGAGGTAGCCGTCGAGGACCAAAAAACGCTGTTCGGGAAACGACTCGGCTACGGCAGCGGCAATTTCCGGCATCGACGGATTAGAGGTCACGATCAAGTCGAAGCTACGCGATGCCGCGAGGGAGGTTACGCCCTCCTGCCAGAGCGACTGATTAAAGCCGCCTTCGACGATCTGTACCGTGGCGCCACCTTCTGCCTCTTCGACCGCCCTCTCGACTCCGGCGACGAGAAGCTCGTAGGTCGGGCTCCCTTCGACGACCCCCGGGACGAACACGGCCACATCGAAAAGATCGCCGGGTGCGGTTTCCCCGGCACCGACACCGAAGGCCGAGGTACCGAGCAGGCTCAAGAGTAGGGCCGCCGCGACTACTGTTCTATTTCGTATCATCCTTCAATGTACCTCCCTTGTCTCTCCTGAATATACCCGCGCAAGGTTCCTTCGGTAAGGGCTCACTGCTGCGAATGTTGACCCCCCGGGGTCCCCGTGATACCGTGCCGCCACATATGGCTCGGGCCTCGCGTCGGATACTATCAATCGATATCGGCACCTCTTCTATCAAGGTTGGAGTCATCTCGTCCGACGGCAGGCTCTTGGCAGAGCATCGGCGGACCCTTGTCGAGGCGTCCCCCTCCCCGGACGGATGGACCGCCGGTGTCTGGGACGGGGCTCTCCGGGACGCTCTTATCGCGATGGGCCAGGAGTTCTCGGAGTACCGGGGGGTCGACGGCATCGCGATCAGCGGGAACGGCCCTACCATTATTCCGGTCGACCAAACGGGAAGACCCCTGGAGCCGGTCCTTCTCTGGTTCGATTCCCGGGGCGACCGGAAGGAGGGTACCCGCTCCTTCTTCCTGCCGAAGATTCAGTGGCTAAAGGAGGAGCACCCCGAAGTATACGATCGGGCCGTGAGCCTCTACTCCTGCCCCGAGTTCTTCTCCTTTCGTCTTACCGGCGAGGCCTGGACAATCTCTCCCAACGAAGAGTTTGCGCCTTATGTCTGGAGTGATGAGGAAATCCAGCGTTACGGGATCGACAAGCAAAAGCTCCCTCCCTTTATTCCGATGACCGGCCGGATGGGCCGGGTAACCCGGGAGGCCGCGGAAACCTACGGCCTCGAGGAGGGCGTCCCGGTCTTCGCCTCCGGGAGCGACTTCCTCGCCAGTCTCATCGGTACCGCGACTCTCCGGCCGGGACGAACCTGCGACCGGGCGGGCACCTCGGAGGGCATAAACCACTGCCACGACCGCTACGTCTCCGACCCCCGACTCCGGTGCCTCCCCCATGTCGTTGCGGGGCTCTATAACGTCGCGGGAATTCTCGCCTCGACGGGGCGGATATTCGAATGGTTTCGTGCCATCTCGGGGCAGCAGCGGGTGCCCTACACGACGATGCTGGAGCAGATTCTCGATGTCGGGTTGGAGCACCATGTTCCATGGTTTTTTCCGTCGATCCACCAGGGTGCCGCCTGGGAGTTCAGCCGGGGAATGTTTATCGACCTTGGAGCCCAGCACGGCGCCCCGGAAATGGGCCGCGCCGTCGTCGAATCCATCGGCTACGCGGTTCGGGAGTCGGTCGAGATTCTCGGGCAGGGCGGCTGCGAGATTGTCGAGCTCCGGGTCTGCGGCGGTCAGGCCAAGAACGATATCTGGAATCAGCTCAAGGCCGACATGATTGGAAAGCCCCTCGCGATCCCGGAAGTCGCCGACGCCGAGCTTCTCGGAAGCGCCGCCTGCGCCCTGGTAGGTCTCGGAGACTACGGTAGCCTCGTCGAGGCGGCGGACGACTTGGTAAGGTTTCCGAGGCGTCTCGAGCCGAGCCGGGAGCGCTTCGCCGTCTTCGGCGAGAAGTATCTCCGGTACCAGGAGGCGTACGGGCGCTTTCGACGGGCCTT
>CAZTRQ010000140.1:0-5676 GCA_964616245.1 uncultured Spirochaetaceae bacterium
TGCTGCAGACTCTTGGGAACGTTTGAAGCGCTCTCGCTGTTGTCCACCGTCACGCTCAAGACCTGCCCCGGGGAAAGCTCTTCGAGGGCGAGCTTGCTCTTGATGAAAGTGTAGGGGCAGACCTCGCCGGAGAGGTCGAGCTCGGAATCGATCGCGTAATCATCCATATCAGTATCCTCCCTAGGTTCTCGCCCCGTCTGCCGGGGTAGCCATCCGTGCGATTCGAAACACCAGTGCCGTCGTCAGCCAGACGCCGACGAGGGTCGCTGCGGTCGCCCAGATGCTGCCGATGGAGAGGACGCTGATGCCGGTAATGCCGTGGCCGATGTTGCAACCCCCGGCGAGACTGGCCCCCCACCCCATTAGCACGCCGCCGGCGAGGTTCTGCAGCAGGCGGCCGGCGCTGGGAACCCTCAACGCGAGGTCTCCGCCGCGCCAGGCGGCGACGAAGGCGCCGGGTAAGAGCCCGAGCAGAAACCAGCTCGCCCAGTTGACACCGGACCCGTCGCCGGCCAAGAGCCACCGGGATAGCGCGTTCGTCGGTTGGACGATGCTGAGCCCGTAGTCCCGGTACTCGAGGGACGAGAAGTACCACGCCAAGATTGCCACGACGGACAGAACGATGCCGGTGAGCCACCAGGGCCATCCGATGGCAAAGCTGCTCTTCGGGGAGCGGATTAGGAAGATGCCGAGAAGAAGAACCAGCGTACCCGCGACAATCCAGCGAAAGCCGAATCCGGGGAAGAACCCGCTATCGAAGGCGCCGGGGAGGTTGTAGAGGGAGGCCTCTTCCCCGGCAATCGGGACCTCGTGCCGCGTCGCCCAGGCCCGGACCGGCTGCAACACGCCGCCGGTAACCATCAGGCCCCCTGCGGCAAACCCGAGGAGGGCCACCAGGGAGCCGGTCATCCCCTTGGCGGCCCGGTAGTAGGTACCCGAGACGCATCCCCCGGCGAGTACCATGCCACCTCCGAAGACGAGGCCGCCGATAAGCCCGGCGACCACCGTAAAGGGGGCCCGGGCGGGAAAGACGATGCCCAGTTGCTCCAGCAACAGCAGCGCCGGAATGTTTATCGCCAGAATCAAGAGCCAGGTCCGCAAGATGCTGTGTTCCTTCTCGAAGGCAATGCTCCGGAACGCCGAGTGCATGCAGAAACCCCCGCGCTGCAGGGCGTAACCGCCGACAAAGCCGGTCGCAAGCCCGGAGACGATGCTGGTCAGAAGCATGCGAAGCCTCCCCCGGGTCGCAAGGTTACAAAAGCCGCCGTCACTCCGGCGGCAAAGTCCGGAGGTAGGGCCACACGTCTCTGCCGGCCGGTCAAATCGAGAACCACCGAAGCCCCGGCGGGGCCGGCCCCGGCGCCGCCGGTATCACCCTTGGATAGTCCGTGGAGCGTTCCATCGTCTTCGCGAAAGACCGCCCCGAGAGCCTCCGCCGGCCGAAACCGGGAGCGCTCCCGTCCCCGGGTTACCTCGACCAGGACGAGGGCCTCGCCATCGGCGGTAAGGGCGTAGAACTCTCGCGAGTTCGGGTGAAAGACGCCGCCGGCGTAGGATCCGTCAAGGTAACCGACCACCCTTCCCCGAGCCTCGTCGACCACGGCGAGGCCGCCTTGCGAGGCGCCGACGAGAAAACGAAAGTTCGGGCTGATCTGCCAATCGTAGGGGCCGCCGTCGAGGCGTACCGTCTGCACCGAGTCTCCGGAGGAAGATAGTGCGTAGACCAGCTCCCCGCCGCGGTTTCCGTAGACTCTCGTTCCCCGGCGGTTGAAGGCGAGGGAACCGCCTGCAAAGGTAGGCGCCGGGCGCTCGGGCCCGGTTATCTTACCCTGCCGGTGGGGTAGCTCGACCCAGGAGGTCCCGCCGGTGTGGGCGAGAATGGTATCACCCATTGTGCTAAAGACGATGCTCCGGGTACCCCGGGGCAGGTCGACCGCCCATACCGGAAGATGCGACTCGGCGTCCACCACGACCGCCCGGTCTGCCCGGGGAAAGAGAAAGAAAACGTAGCGGCCCCCGGGTGTGGGGACGACCTGGGGTGTTTCGGTGCGCGACGCCGTGCCTGGGTTCCCGGCGCCGGGGGCAAAGCCGTCGGCCCGCAGCTCTCCTCGGCGGACGATTGTGCCGTCGTCCGGGTTCATCACCAAGTAGCGCGAACCCGAGGCGGCGTAGATCCACTCGCTCTGAGCAAAGCCTGAGTGTCCGACGGCCAAGAGCAGAATCAACAAAGAAATGGCTCGAGGAGTAGCTTTCATCTTTTCTCCTGTAGCTCTCGCTCTCGAAGATCCAGGGCGACCGGTAAGTCGGGCTCGTTTCCCCACTCGAGCCAGGAAGCCTCGTAGTTTCGCACCCGGGGATACCCCAAGAGGGAGAGCACGAAAAAGGTGTGGGACGACCGGGCGCCGGACCGGCAGTAGGTTATGACCTGCTTATCCGGCGTAATTCCGTGTCCTTCGTAGAGGGCGCGAAGCTCGTCGAGGGGTCGTAGTCGAGGGTCCATTAGATCGACGACGTGGTGTTCCCAGTTGATGTTTACCGCGCCGGGAATGTGCCCCTCCCGGAGGGCGGTCGCCGAGCGACCGGCGAACTCGTCCGGGGTCCGGGCGTCCACGAGTACCGTGTCGGTGGTGTCTAAAGCCAATAGAACGTCTTCCCGGCGGGCAAGAAGCTCTTCCGCCGGCGGAGACGAGAGGCCGCCGGGCTGCCGGGAGGTTCCTTCCGTCGATACCGGCAGCCCGGCCCGCTTCCATCCGGCAAAGCCGCCGTCCATCACGGCGACGTTTCCCCGGCCGAGGTAGCGCAGCACCCAATAGAGCTTCGATGAGGGCACGAGTCCGCTGTCGTCGTAGGCGACAACCAGCCCCCCGTCCCCAATTCCCGCCTCCTCGAGGTTCCGACGCAACACTTCTTGAGACCAAAGAGCCGACCGCGGCGACTCCGGGTCGTTGAGCGCCTCGGGAGGCAAACGGATCGCCCCGGGGATGTGCGCTTTTCGATACGCCGCCTCGCCTCGAAGGTCGACGAGAATCCGAGAATGCTCGGCGAGCCCGTCGTAGACCTCGCCTGTGGTAATCAGCATCGAGACCTCCTCGAGGATAGTTACGCTCCACCGCTCGGGAGAAGCTCACCCTCCCGAGCCCGCCAATCCTGCAACGATCCGTCGTACATGCGGACCCGAGGCAAGCCGATAAGCTGGGCGACGAAGTAGTCGACCGATGCGGCGTAACCGGCGCCGCAGTAGAAGACGATCTCCTTGCTCCGGTCGAAGCCGATATCGTTCAACAGAGTCTCGAGAACTTCAGCCTGCTTTAGATACGGCACTCCATCGGTCGCGAAGAGGTTCGCCTGGGGAAGGTTCGTGCTTCCCGGGATGGCGGCCTCGGCGAAGCTCGATTCCGAGAGCGCGTTACAGACCATCGTCGAGTCCGAGCCGAGGGACTCGGTGACGTATTCGAAGTCGGCGTGCTTTTCGGGGTTCGCCACGGGGATAAAGTCGCCCCGGGGAATGTCGGCAATTTCGGCGGAAACCTCTAGGCCCGACGCCTGCCAGGCCGAGAAGCCGCCGTCGAGAATGGCCAGGTCCGTGTGACCGTAGTAGTCGAGAATCCAGAAGAGCCGGGGAGCGAGGGTGGAGCCGCCTTGGTCGTAGATGACGATTCGGGAGTCGGTGTTGATCCCGGCGTCCTGTAGGGCGTAGACGATCTCGTCGGCCTCCTGCACGATTCGCGGAATCTCGGTGCCGTCGTCGAGAACCACCGTGCGGTTGAGGTCGTTCGTCGGCAGGCTGACCGCTCCGGGTATAGAGCCCGAGGCGTAGTCGCCGTAGTCCCGGGCGTCGAGAACAAGCGTCCCCGAGTCGTCGAGGCGTTCCTGCAGCTCTTCGACGGAAACCAGCAGGCTCTCGGCCCCTTGGGGCTCCGGGCTGCCGGAAGCAAACGCCGTCCCTGCTATCGACAAAGCCACCGCAAGGGTCACTGTTATCCTGATAAATGCACTCATATTCATCCTCCAAGGGAAGGTATACCGTCCAATACTAAAGTATGTCAAGTTATTTACAGTAGTTTATTGCACTTTTTTTCGGGGCGCGGGCTCGACTCCGAGTTGGGGATGATGCCTTAGATGATAAAGTCCTGGTCGCCGCGGCGGGCGCGCTTCTCCCGGAGAATCTGCCCGAGGGACCGGGTAAGGTAGGTAGCGATGTGGTCTTCGAGGTCGTCCCAGAGAAAGGCGAGCGATTCTGCGACCTCCCCTCCGGGGGTGATCTTGAGGGGGCCCTCGAGCTCGGCAAGGATATCGATAAGCCGGACGGTGTCAGGATGCTTCGCCAACTCGTAGCCCCCTTGGGCCCCTCGGTAGCTCCGGAGGAGGCCCGATTTCTTTAGGCCGGCGAGGATCTGTTCGAGGTAGTGCTGGGGGATCTTGTTGCGCTCCGCGATGTCCCGGATTTGCAGAGGCCCTGCACGGTAGGATGCCGCGAGCTCTAGGAGAGCCGCAACTCCGTAGACGGCTTTGGATGATAGGCTAAACACCGCCGACAAGTATCCCCCCCGCCCCAACCAAGGTCAAGGCCACCGCGAATATGCTGTGTTCAAAGTGAGATAGTGAACATATACTCTTAAGCATGCGAATCTTCTCCATCGCCGACACCATCGGAAACACACCCCTCGTTCGTCTTTCCCGCCTCCACACTGGGTCGTCGCTGGTCCTCTGCAAGCTCGAGGGCGACAACCCGGCAGGCTCGGTAAAGGACAGACCGGCGCTCCGGATGATTACCGCCGCACAAGAGCGGGGGAGGATATCGCCGGGGGACACGCTTATAGAAGCGACGAGCGGAAACACCGGCATTGCCCTCGCGATGGCTGCGGCCATTAAGGGCTACCGCATCATTCTGATTATGCCGGAGCATATGAGCGCCGAGCGCCGGGCCCTCATGAAGGCCTACGGCGCGGAGATAGTACTAACCCCTCAAGAGCGGAGCATGGAGGGGGCCATAGACCTTGCCCGGGAGATGGAGAGCGCCGGCGAAGGTATCGTCCTCGACCAGTTCTCGAACCCCGACAACGTCGAGGCCCACTACCGCGCCACCGGCCCCGAGATTTGGCGGGACACCGACGGCAAGGTAACCCACTTCGTCGCCTCCACCGGCACGACGGGGACGCTGATGGGAACCTCTCGCTTCTTGAAGGAAAAAAAACCCGGCGTGCAGATTGTGGCGGTGCGGCCCGACAGGGTCGGCGGCATTCCCGGAATCCGGGCCTGGCAGCCGGAGTACATGCCGTCGATCTACGACGAGAGCCGGATCGACGAAAAGAGAGAGGTATCCCGGGATCGGGCGGTGGAGACGATGCGGGCCCTCGCCTCAAAGGAGGGCATCTTCGCCGGAATCTCCTCCGGAGGAAACGTCGCCGTCGCCTTGGACCTTGCCCGGGATCTGGAGAACGGCGGCGTATCCGACGCCGTCATCGTGACGATAATCTGCGACCGCGGCGACCGCTACATCTCGACGGGCGTCTTCCCGGCTTGAGGGCGGCCTCCGGCCGACCTTCAGAACAGAAACGTAAAAGCAATCCCCGCCCGGGGGATGGTCGCAACGAGCTGCCAATCGTTCTCGACTTCGGAGATGTCCCTGGTCTCGACCCAGAAGGGGAAGAGAATACCGGTAACGTAGACTCGGGA
>CAZTRQ010000141.1:0-5649 GCA_964616245.1 uncultured Spirochaetaceae bacterium
CCACCTTGACCCTGGCGCGAAGCCCTGGCTACCTTCGGTTGACAGGGCGGGAGAAAGCCTCGATCATCAAATCCACCAAGGAGCAGTACATGTCCACTGAGCAGAAGGCCGCCGCCTTCAAAGAGATGACCGAAGAAGAACGACTCTACCGGGTCCGCCATTCGACGGCTCATGTCATGGCCGAGGCGGTCTTGCGTCTCTTTCCCGAGGCCAAGTTGGCCATCGGTCCCCCGATCGAGAACGGTTTCTACTACGATTTCGACCTTCCCCGGAGCCTGACTCCGGAGGACTTGGAAAAGATCGAAGAGCATATGCGGGACATAATTGCCGGCGACCACGAGTTTTCCCGGCAGGAGCTCGACCGGGAGGAGGCGAAGAAGCTCTTTGCCGGCCAACCGTACAAGGAAGAGCTGATCGACGACCTCCCGGAAGACGAAACTATCTCCACCTACACCCAGGATACCTTTACGGACCTCTGTCGAGGGCCCCACGTCGAGACCACGAAGCAGCTTCAGGCGAAGGCCTTTAAGCTGCTCTCGGTGGCCGGCGCCTACTGGAGGGGGGACGAGAAACGGCCGATGCTCCAGCGTATCTACGGAACCGCCTGGGAGACGCCGAAAGAGCTGCGTAAGCACCTCGACCATCTCGCGGAAATCGAGAAACGGGACCACCGGCGTCTCGGCCGAGAGCTCGACCTCTTTTCCACCCACGAGGAGGCCGGGCCCGGGCTGATCTACTGGCATCCCAAGGGCTCCCGGATTCGGCTCGCGGTGGAGGACTACTGGCGAAAGAAGCACATGGACAACGGGTACGAGCTCCTCCACACGCCCCACGTCGGAAAGTCTTGGCTCTGGCAGACCTCGGGGCACCTGGATTTCTACAAAGAAAACATGTACGCCCCGATGGAGATGGACAACAGCGAATACTTCGCGAAGCCGATGAACTGTCCCTTCCATATCCTTATCTACAAGACCCAAACTCGCTCCTACCGGGATCTTCCCCTCCGCTGGGGCGAGCTCGGCACCGTCTACCGGTACGAGCGCAGCGGTGTGCTCCACGGCCTCTTGAGGGTCCGTGGTTTTACCCAGGATGATGCGCATATCTTCTGTACACCGGAGCAAATTCAAGACGAGATCGACGAGGTCCTGCGCTTTAGCCTCGAGGTCTGGCAC
Source organism: uncultured Spirochaetaceae bacterium (assembly GCA_964616245.1). GTDB lineage: Bacteria > Spirochaetota > Spirochaetia > DSM-27196 > PWMO01 > CAYPUT01. The sequence goes on from CAZTRQ010000141.1 coordinate 1,173, forward strand.
GACTTCGGCTTTACCGACATCAAGCCCTACCTGGCTACCCAGCCGGAGAAGAGCGTCGGCGAGCCGGAGCGGTGGCGCGTCGCCGAAGAAGCGCTCCGCCGATCCTTAGAGGATCGAGGGCTCGAGTACGAGCTCGACGAAGGGGGTGGCGCCTTCTACGGCCCCAAGATCGACCTGAAAATTCGGGACGCCCTGGGACGGGAATGGCAGATGACGACCATTCAGTTCGACTTTAACCTTCCGGACCGTTTCGACATGACCTTCGTCGACAACGACGGGGTAGAGAAGCGGCCCTACATGGTTCACCGGGCGCTCTTGGGGTCCCTCGAGCGCTTTTTCGGGGTGCTAATCGAACACTACGGCGGCGCCTTTCCCCTCTGGCTGGCTCCGGTCCAGGCGGTCGTCATTCCCGTGGCGCCGGCCTTTAACGACTACGCGGCGAAGGTCGCCGCCCAACTCAAGTCCGACGGCTTTAGGGTGGACGTAGACCTCTCCCAGGAGCGAATGAACGCCAAGATCCGGCAGGGACAGACGCAGAAGATCCCCTACATGCTCGTCGTCGGGGAGAAGGAAGAGGAAGGGCACTCCGTCGCCGTCCGGGGGCGCTCCGGGGAGCGGAGCGGGCCTGTCTCGGTTGCCGAGTTTGCCCAGCGTCTTGCCACCGAAGCCGCGGAGAAAAGTCGAGTGCAATGATCCGCCACATCGTCAAGCGGGACGGCCGGGTCGTCCCCTTCGACAAGAAGAAGATAGCCTTTGCCATCTTTCGTGCCGCCGTAGCCGTCGGCGGCAGGGATAAGGATCGGGCCGACTGCATTGCCGATCGCGTCGTGGATTACCTGGAGCAGATTCGAGAGCCGGGGGATTCTTCCTACCCGACGGTCGAAGAGGTCCAGGACGCCGTCGAAAAAATGCTGATAGAAGAGGGGCACGCCCGGACGGCGAAGGCATACATCGTCTACCGGTACGAGCACGCCCTGAAGCGGCAGGGTAGAGAGAGCGCAACCTATTCTCAGGACAACATACCCTACCAGATTCTCTGGGGGACCCTTGGCTGGGCGATAGACCACGACTGTTACGATACCGCTGGGATTCGTCGGTGGGTCGAGGCGGGGCGCCTCGGCGAGCTTATCGAAGTCTCGGAGAGCTTCTACCGGGATCAACTCCAGTCGCTTTCTGTCTCCCTGGCAGAGCGGCTGGAGGATCTCCGAGTCGTTATCGTCGCCGGCCCGTCTTCCTCCGGAAAAACAACGACGACCCGGAAAATCGCCGAGCTCGTCGAAGGGTCCGGCCGGCGCCTGGTGCCCATAAGCGTCGACGACTACTTCTTGGACCTCGAGACCCATCCCCAGGACCCCCGGGGGGATTACGACTTCGAAACACCCCAGGCGCTGGATCTCGGGCTCTTCGACCTACACCTTAAGGAGCTTCTCGCGGGGAAGGAGGTGGCACTGCCGAAGTACGACTTCAAGCACGGCCGCCGGATTCCCGACGCCCGGAGTCTCCGGCTCGACGAGCGGGACATCGTCCTAATCGACAGCCACCACGGCCTCTTTGAGGAGCTGACGGCCTCGGTCCCGGAGGAGAGAAAGTACCGGCTCTACTTGGAAACCTTGGCGCAGGTAAAGGATGATGATCGTCGCTTTATCCGGTGGACCGACGTGCGTCTCTTGCGCCGGATGGTTCGGGACATGCAGTTTAGAAGCTACGATCCCTGGCAGACCCTCCTGCACTGGTACCTGGTCCGTCGGAGCGAGCTTCGCTACATTATCTCCCGGCTTCGGACCGCAGAGAGCATTATCAATACCTTTTTGCCCTACGAGCTGTTGATTTTAAAGCCCCGGCTCGCGGAGCGGTTTCCGGATTTTGTCGCAAAGCTCGCCGAAGATCCGGAGCGCAGGGATGCCTACGAGAGGGCCCTCCGGGTCGATAAGCTTCTTAAAGAAATTCCGGACGTCGACGCCGAAGAGATGGTCCCGACCGACTCCATTCTTCGGGAGTTTATCGGTGGGAGCCGGTACGACGTCCACTAGACGCTTCGACGTCTGCTAAGCGAGGTAGTTGATGAAACAAACCGAGGCCCTCGGGCTGCTGCGAGAAAACGACCGGGAGGTCTGTCTTCTCGCCCACACGGCAGCCGTTCTGGGATGGGACCAGGAGACCTACATGCCCTCCCGGGCGATCGGCGAGCGGGCGCAGCAGCTCAGCCTGCTCCAGGCGCTCATCCATCGGCGGGTTGTCGAGGAGAAAAACGGGGAAGCATTCGCGGCCCTCGGCTCCGGCGACGAGGAGCCCAGGGGCGACGTTTCGCTTCCGCCGGCGGACCGGGCCTTCTTGCGGCAGGCCTACCGGCGGTACGCCCTGGCCACCAAGCTTCCGGAGCGCCTCGTCGTGGCGCTTGCCCAAGAAACGAGCAAGGGGCAGGCGGTCTGGCAGGCGGCACGTCAGGCGAGCGATTTCTCCGCCTTCGAGCCGACTCTGGGGAGAATCGTTCGCCTCGTCCGGGAGAAGGCGGATCTCTGGGGGTACGACGATCATCCCTACGACCCCCTCCTCGACGAGTTCGAGCCGGGAATGAAGACCTCGGAGGTCCAGCGGAACTTCGACGGCCTACAGGAGGGGCTCTCGGCCCTCCTCGATAGAATCCGGGGGGCGACGCAGGTGGAGGACGCCTTTCTCCACCGCGATTTCGCCGTCGGGACCCAAGAGCAATTTAGCCGCGAGATCCTCGCCGCCTTGGGGTTCGACTCCTCCCGGGGCCGGCTGGATGTCTCGACCCATCCCTTTACGACGACCCTCGGCTTCGACGACGTTCGCATTACCACGCGGTACAACCCGGATCTTTTCCAGACCGCCATCTTCGGCACTATCCACGAGGCGGGGCACGCCCTCTACGAGATGGGCTTCGAAGAGTCGCTCCGAGGTTCGCTTCTTGCCGAGGGGACCTCCCTGGGTATCCACGAATCCCAATCCCGCTTCTGGGAGAACGTCGTCGGACGAAGCCGCTCCTTTTGGCGTCGCTACTTCCCTCGGCTGAAGGAGCTGTTTCCCCAAGCCCTGGATTCCGTCGACCAGGACGCCTTTTTCCGAGGCGTCAATAAGGTGGCCCCGAGCCTAATCCGGGTGGAAGCGGACGAAGTTACCTACGGGCTCCACATTATCCTGCGGTTCCGTCTCGAGATCGAGCTGATTACCCGGCGACTGGAGGTATCCGACCTTCCGGAAGCCTGGAATCAGCTGTCCCAAGAGCTTCTCGGCATCGCGCCGGAGCGGGACGCCGACGGCGTCCTTCAGGACATTCACTGGTCGATGGGAGCCTTCGGCTACTTTCCGACCTACGCCTTGGGAAATCTCTACGCCGCCCAGTTTACCGAGGCGCTTCAGGGCGACTTACCCTCCTTCGAAGGGCTTATCGAAGCCGGAAACTTCCAGCCGATTCTTCAGTGGCTTCGGAGCAACATTCATCGCCACGGAGGCGCCAAGGTGCCGTCGGAATTGCTCCGGGATATCGTCGGAGCGGCTCTCGGTCCCGGTGCCTTTACCGACTATCTACAGGCGAAGTACCGGGATGTTTATCGGTTATCTTAGCTTTCTCGGAAGCCATCCTTACGCCTGGGGCACCCTGGGCGTTGTCCTCTTTACCCTCGGCGCCGGGTGTCTCTTTCCCGGCTTCGGATTCCGAAGGCCGCGGAGCCGCCCCCCACGCCGGGGTGCCCTGGCGCTCTACCTCTGGGCCGCCGCGGTGGTCTGCTTCGTGGTGGTGTTCTTTGTCCCACTCCGGTTACGCTTTCTGACCGAGACCTCTCTCTATTATCACCTCGGGTTGATAGTGATTGCCCTCGCTCTTCTTTGGCTCCGGCGCGTCGGTCTCTTTGTTGTGTTCGGCGTCGTTCTGGTCGTCGGAGTCGCAGCACCATTCTATCATCAGACCTGGACCCCGCTTCGAGAAGAAACCGAAGCCGCGCTGCTTCGGGTGCTCGCCGTATCCTCGGGATCGGTTTCCCTCGAGCTTGAGGCAAAGAGAGCCGGCGGGGCCGACGGACAGCCGGAGATTTCGGGCCCGATCGACCTTGCCGGGAGTCTGGTGATGGTCGAGGCCGAGGTGGTCCATCTACCCGACCCGCTGTTCTTCCTGGGGTTTGTTCAGGGTTACCGTCTCCGGCGACTCGTCGGGATCGGCGAAGGGGGCGAGCCAGTCGACGATTGGGCGGTTCCCGATGCGGGGAACCCGGTATCGATTATCGACGCTGCGTCCACCCGGCGGGTCGAAACGGCAACCATCAGACCCGCTCTGATGGAGCGATACTCTATAATCCTTCGGCCGGGACCCGACGGGGTGTTATCTTATAAGGAGCTTTAGACGATAGGTAAAGTGACGCATGATGGTCACTCTGGTCCGGCCAAAACGAGATGGTGAGCTCACCTATTTTTCGATGCATAATCGGCAGGGCAACCTCTTTTCTCCCTACACGGTCACCGT
>CAZTRQ010000142.1:0-3586 GCA_964616245.1 uncultured Spirochaetaceae bacterium
CCCTCGACATGGTGGACGTTCCGGCGGGCTACGAGCCGGCTGTGTCTCCCGGGATCGCGATGATGATCGGCGGCGGCGGCTTGGTCGTCGGTGGTCTCGGGGCGTACATCACCGGTGCGGTAATAGGCGGGCGGTAGGCGTCTACTCCAACGTAATCGTTCCCCAGACCAGGTTTTTCTCGGTGACGTTAGCTTCATTGAAGGTGAAAAAGACCGTACCACCCGGTGCCGTCGTGATTGATGGGATTGTGGGAGGCACGTCGATGGAAGATCCGTCAATTTCGATGTCATCTCCAAGTCCTGAGAGTGGAGCGTACCGCGTCAGCACTACATTTCTCGTCGTTCCTTCGTCGAGACGGATGATCACCGTCCCGCCCTGGGAATCGCGTTTCGGAATAACGTGAAAAGAGAGGTCGGTTGGGGATCGGTCGATCGCGATCGGTGTCGACCAACTCCCCCGTCTTCCCCGAATCAAGTACGGGCTCTCGAACGGATTCTCTCGGGAGTAGACCACCGTAATCTCGCCGTCGCCGTATTCACCTAAAATCCGTCCGAACTCCGCGACATCGTCGTCGATCAGTACGGGGGCGCTCCAGCCGGAGTCGCCGCTGTACCGGGAGACGGCAAGATCCCTCGTTGGGGGCGTTATCGGACCTCCCCAGAACAGGTAGACCTCCGAGCCCGAGGTCGGAACGAGAAGGTTTCCCCCATCGGAATCCATCTGCTGCACGCCGTGAACGGTTATTGCACTCCAGCTGCCGCTATCCGGATCAAAATTACGGGTCATCACGTTTCTCGTTCCTGCCACATCTTGCGCCCAGGCCACGTGAAACAGCCCGTCGTCCGTTGCTACGACGTCGATGTTTGCATCTTTCGAGACTTCTTCGGCGGACAGGTCGATTTCCTCCGGGGCGCTACACCATCCCGAACCGGGCTCGTAGAGGCAGGCAAAGACGCTTTCGACTCCTCCCGACTCCATGACAAAAGCCGCGAGAATACGCCCCGCCGAACCGAAGGCGATCCCCGGATACCCGGTTATCGGAATGAGGCCCCCGGCTTTGCTTAGCTCCGTGGTCTCGATCTGCCCACCGTTGTTGTGGTCGTACAAAGATGCGTAGACTCTCAGGCTCCCGAAAGCCGGCACGATCGCCACGCGATATATGACAGCTGCGCGCCCAGTCCCGTCGTGGGCCACATCGAGTTCGATCACCGGTTCCGGCTCGGCGGCCGTCAGGTTTACCGCGGAACCTCTTGTGCCGTTGGGACCGACGAGCCGGCCGTAGAGGTCGGTGAATCCCGCGCCGATCCTCTGTTTCCAGAGCACGAGGGCCGTATCCCGTTCGATCGGGACGCTGTAAGAACCTCCAAAGGCGTCGGTGGTCGATATCGTAGAGAGAGTTAATAGCTCGTTCAGGATGCGCCGGTTGTTGACGACCGAGACGGCGTCGGAAAAGACGTTTGCGCAGCCGATGGCCGTTATCGTGACAACCGCGGCGACGAGAAGCAACGGCACGCCGCCGGGGTAGGGGCGGCGGGGTCGCGTGCCGCGCCGGCCGGCTGGTTTCCGGTTTTTCGGGTGTTCTGAAGACATTCTCACGTTGCGCCTTTTGAAAGCATATCACACTGTCGCAGAGTTACCCCGGACGCGATTCGAACGCGTGACCTACTGCTTAGGAGGCAGTTGCTCTATCCCCTGAGCTACCGGGGCATGGATTCGACCGCCGAGAGGTCTGGTTTCGGCGTCGGTTATTGTCATCGTGAGTGTAGGCAAGGGGTACAAGCTCTGTCAACGAAGCTGTCGACGAAGCGAGGGCCGGCCCCACGCTCGGCGTCGACCTTTAGTATTGTTAGAGTATGGAAGCACAACGAGTTCTTGTTACCGGAAGCACCGACGGCATAGGTCTCGAGACCGCTGCGGAGCTCGGAGAGATGGGACACCGGGTTGTCGTTCACGGCCGCTCACCGGAAAAGGCGGAAGCCGCCCGGGAAGCCGTAGCCTCGCGGGCGAAGTCGACGGGGGCCGACCCGGCCGGCATTGAGTCGGTCGTCGGGGATCTCTCCCGGCTTTCCGAGGTTCAGAGAATGGCGACGGAGGTAGGTGAGCGTTTTACCGATCTCCGTGTCCTCATCGCTAACGCCGGGGTTACTACCCAGGAGCGCCGGGAAAGCGCCGATGGCTACGAGTTGACCTTGGCTGTCAATCATTTGGCGCATTTCCTCCTCGTCAACAGGCTTGTGGATACCCTTCGAAGGAACTCGCCGAGTAGGATCGTAATCGTCAGCTCGATGGTGCACCGGTCCGGGAGCATCGAATTCGACGACCTTCAGTTGGAGAAGAGCTTTTCCGGTCATGCGGCGTACTCTCAGTCGAAGCTGGCGAACCTCCTCTACGCCTTCGAGCTCGCCCGCCGCCTCGAGGGCACCGGCGTAACGGTCAACGGTCTGCACCCCGGGGTTATTTCGACGAAGCTGCTCCACGCCAACTTCTCCGGAGGGGCCCCGGTGTCCGCCGGAGCGAAGACGCCAGTCTACCTTGCGACGTCCCCGGAGGTCGCGGAGGTAACCGGCGAGTACTTCGAGAATAGACGGAAGAGCGATCCCTCTCCCGGGGCTCGGGATCGGAAACGGGGCAAACGGCTCTGGGAGATTAGCGAAGAGCTCGTGGAGAAGGCCCTGGGAAGGTAGGAACGGCGGGCTCCGGGGTGGCCGGTGAGAGCCTTAGGGGATGGCCTCGGTGGAACCGGCCTCAAAAGGCGGGTAAGGGCATAAAAAAACCCCAGGGGTAAGGAGGAGGAAACCCCTGGGGAGCTACGGTCATGATCGGGTCTTGGAGAGGAAGAACCCTAATCAATCCTAACAATTAGATAGTATAGCCCAATAACTCTAATGTCAACCTTTTCGCGAAAAAAGTTTAGAGTTGTTCGGTATCAACGAACCTGTTGATAGTTCCCATGAGAAGGCCCCGCGAGGGTTCGGGGTTAACCCGGGTTCCCGAGGTCTCGTCTATAGCTGCATCCGGGCGCCGAGGGCCGCCTGGATGTTCCCACCGAGAAAATCGTACCCCATCCCGAGGTCGAGGTTCAGAAGGAGAATCTTGAACCCGATGCCGCCGAAGACACGGAGTCCCCAGCCGTTCACGGCGCTGGCGACATTGATGCCTTCCTCGGCGCTTAGATCTGGGACTGGGTATCCGAATGCGTTTAGCGTATCTTCGATCGTGTTGATATCACTCTCGGTCGCAGGCGATCCGTTGTACAGCAGTTGCGACTTTAGTCCACCGCCGGCCTGGGCCGTGCTATAAGAGAGGCCGGCGCCTGCAAATGGACGTAGTATCAGCACCTTCTTGCTAATTTGAGCTTTTAGGTCGAATACCGATGCTCCCCAATTGAGGTTCAAATCCGGGTCGGAGAAGCCAAGCGTAGACCCATCGGGAAGGTCGACAGTATATGTGGAACCGAAAACGTTCGGCACCACTATTTCGCTGTAGAGGTAGTTGTAGCCGATTCCTACCGAAATGTCGGGTTTTGGGCCTTTCTCTTCCATCAGGGCGAAACGGATGTCGGCCCCGGCGAGGAGGTATTCGAAGT
>CAZTRQ010000142.1:3686-5569 GCA_964616245.1 uncultured Spirochaetaceae bacterium
TTCTCTTCCATCAGGGCGAAACGGATGTCGGCCCCGGCGAGGAGGTATTCGAAGTCGAAGGGCATCGATCCGAACATGCCGGAATTGAGGCCTCCGAGCTTCACGCCGAAATCGAAGGGCAGGGCGAAACCCCCGATGCGCAGGTCCGCGGTGTACGCCGGAAAGGGAACCCCGTAGGAGGACAAGCTTTCGATGTCGCTCGGCATCGCGAGGCCGAGGTCCGTAAAGACGGCATTGACCGTGTCGAAGGGCAGGGTGGATGCGCCGGCGGTTATTCCCACGCCGAAGTGGGGAAAGCCACCGAGAAGCTGCCCTATGTAGGCGTCGGACCAGGTGTTTCCAATAGTGGCGTTCAGGGGTAAGCCCGACGCGAGATCCGTCGCGAAGTCCTTGAATCCGGCTTCGAAATCAGCGTAATCCACCGTTTGGCCGAAGACCGGCGCACCGACTACCAGGCCGATGGCCAGGAGGAGCACGATAATAGCTAACGTTTTACCGGTCGTTTTATTACTTGGCATAAGCACCTCCGACTAGAGAGCATACCACGAAGCAAAGGAATTCCACCATTGGTCACAGAAAATGGAGATAAAAAGGCCCCGGCAGGAGAGAACCGGGGCACAAGAGGGTAAGCAGGCTACACGCACCGACCTTAGTGGCGTGGCGTGGTCGACACGGTAGCCGTTCTATGACCAAGACCCCGCCGTGGGCAGCGTCGGGGCCAGTGGTGCCGTAGCTTAGATGTCGTAGTAGAGCGCGAACTCCCAGGGGTGCGGCCGAAGGTCCAGGGCCAACACCTCATTCGACATCTTGTAATCGATCCAGGTCTCGATAACGTCTTCGGTAAAGACATCACCCTTCAGAAGGTAGTCGTGGTCCTTCTCCAGGGCTTCGAGGGCGGCCCGGAGGGAACCGGGCGTCTTCTCTACCTTCGCCGCCTCTTGGGGCGGAAGGTCGTAGATGTCCTTGTCCAGGGGCTCGCCGGGATCGATCTTGTTCTGAATTCCGTCGATGGCCGCCATCAAGAGGGCCGAGAAGGCCAGGTAGGGGTTGCTCGACGGGTCGGGGCACCGGAACTCAAAGCGCTTCGCCTTCTCCGAAGTGGAATACATCGGAATCCGGACCGCGGCGCTGCGGTTCCGTCGGGAATAGGCCAGGTTGACCGGCGCTTCGAAGCCGGGAACCAGCCGCTTGTAGCTGTTGGTTGTCGGGTTGGTGAACGCGAGGATCGACGGCGCGTGCTTGAGGATACCGCCAATGGCGTACATAGCGGTCTCCGAGAGGCCTGCGTATCCATCCCCGTAGAAGAGGTTCTTACCGCCCTTCCAGAGTGAGATGTGGGTGTGCATGCCGCTTCCGTTGTCGTTCCAGATGGGCTTCGGCATAAAGGTTACGGTCTTGCCGTGCTTCTTGGCGGTATTCTTGATGACGTACTTGTACTTGACCATGTTGTCCGCCATCTTGAGCATATCGTCGAACCGCATGTCGATTTCGCACTGACCGCCGGTAGCTACCTCGTGGTGATGCGCCTCGACGGGAATCCCGAGCTCGTGCATGAGAATAACCATCTCACTCCGGAGATCCTGAAGGGTGTCCGAGGGCGGTACCGGGAAGTAGCCTTCCTTGTACCGGGGCTTGTAACCGAGGTTCGGACCCTCGTCTTTTCCGCTGTTCCATCGTCCTTCCGAGGAATCGAGGAAGTAGTAGCCCGAGTGCTCGTTCTGGTCGAAGCGGATGTCGTCGAAGACGAAGAACTCTGCCTCGGGTCCGAAATAGGCAATGTCGGCTATGCCAAGGCTCTTGAGGTAGGCGTCGGCCTTTCGCGTAATGTTCCGCGGGTCCCGAGTGTAATCCTCTCCAGTAATCGGGTCGCAGATATTACAGAT
>CAZTRQ010000143.1:0-5562 GCA_964616245.1 uncultured Spirochaetaceae bacterium
TCCTTCCGAGGAGCCCCTCCTCGTCCTGGGTGTCTTCCCCGTGGCCGAAATTCGGACCGGCGGACAGAAGCGCTACGTCGAGCTGACCCGTCAGCTCGACGAAAAGGGTCACCGGGTCTATCAGATCTGCCGTCCGTCGATGGCGGAAAAGCTGCCCGGGACGGGCATCGGCGTTATTCCCGACCGGCTCGCCGGCTTTCTCGTGCCCCGGTGGTGGCGCTACCGCTTCTGGGTCCGGCGCCGCCTCGCCCTCATCGCGGCAGCCTTGGACCGGGGTCCTGACGTCGTTTTGACCTTCGGGGAGACAAACTTTTTTGCCGCCCGGGCCGCCGCCCGCTATTTCGGCGCACCCCTTGTCTTCGCCTTGAGGAACAATTTTGTCGACGAGGTCCGAACCTTGGGGCTCCTGCGGCGGCGTCTTCCGGTGCCCCGGCGAGTCGAAAGATGGCTTCAGATCCGGTGGTACCGGCGACTCGAGGGCGCCGTCTGTCGGGGGGCTGACCGGATTGTCTTTCAGTCGGCGCACGACCGAGACGCGGTATCCGCCCGCCGGCCCGAGGCCCGGGACCGGGGCGTGGTTATCCCGAACAGCTTCCACGTTTCCTGGCTGGATCCCGAATACGCCGAAACCAACCGAAGCCGCCGCCTCGAGAGGGGCCTCTATATCGGTCATCTGAACCACCGCAAAGGGACCGAGTACCTCTTTTGGGCCCTCGCTCGCCTCGGCGGTCGGCTACCCTTCGACATCGTCGGCTTCGGCGGCCTCGAACAGTGGTGTCGCACCTTCGTGGAAGAGAAGGGCCTCGGCGATTCGGTGGTCTTCCACGGGCGGATCGACCGGCCCCTCGATCTCCTCGCCTCGGCGGATCTCTTGGTGGTTCCCTCCCTCTTCGACAGCTTTCCGAATACGGTGCTCGAAGCGCTCTTCGCCGGGACACCGGTCATCGGATCGGACACCCCGGGAATCGAAACGATGCTAAAGGAGCCGCCCTTGCTTTTCCCCCGGGGCGACGCCGTCGCTCTAGCTGCCCGTCTCGGAGAGCTCCTCGACGACCGGGAGGAGTATCGAAAGGTCCGGGACGCCTGCCGCCGAAGGCGACAGGAGTTCGACTTCGACTGGGCCGCCCGGTGGGTGGATCTGTTTCGGGAGCTTCTCGGGTAGGCTTGATGGGCGGTCTCCGATGCCCCTTGCAAGCCGCCTACGAAGCCCGCATACTGCATTTGCTATTCCATGATACGCCAAATATTCGAATACCATCCGGTGTTGGCATACCGATTTATACCAGGGATTACCTCGCGTCTCGAGCGCCCCGACGGCGGCGGCTACCTTATTCGGGCCAACGGGCAGGGGTTCCGCTGCGACCACGACTTTACTCCTGAGAAAGAGCCCGGAGGAAGGCGTATTCTCCTCTTCGGCGACTCCTTTACCGCCGGCGACGGCGTGTCTAACGGTAAGCGATTCGGCGACCTCCTGGAAGAACGCATACCCCGGGCTCAGGTCTACAACTTTGGTCTTCCAGGGAGCGGAACGGATCAGCACTATCTGGCGTATCGCGAGTTCGGCGCAGCCTTGGAACACGATGTCCTGGTTATCGCTATCCTCGTGGAGAATATTCGCCGAGTCGCCGCCCGGTACCGTTTCTTTACCAACGACGAGGGAAAGCGCGTCTGTTTCGCCAAACCCTATTTCGAGGTCTCCGGCGACGGCGCGTCGGACAACGAGCCGGCCGAGGATACCGGCCCCGAGCTTCGAGGCGTCCCGGTCCCCCGGCAACCCCTTTCCGAGGACGACATTCCCCCGGCGGATCGACCCTTCGTCGACCGAGGGGTCGGTGGGAAGTACGGCCGCCTTAAAAACCTCGTGATCCGCCTGGGGCTAAAGGAGACGGCCCAGCGCATCACGAGATTCGACCCGGTTCCCGAGTACCGGAACCCGGAAGCCCGGCCCTGGCGGACGATGGAGCTCATCCTAAAGAGCTGGATTTCGAACCATCCGAAACCCGTTCTTCTCCTGCCGATTCCCCTCTATCAGCACGTGGAGGGCATAAGTCCCCCGGGGCACTACCAAGCACGTTTCTCGGCATTGGCGCGGGAGCTCGGTTGCGCCTACTACGACGTGCTCCCCGATCTCCTTAAGATGCCCCTTGCGGAGAGAAAGCGCCTCCGGTTCGTCTCGGACAACCATCTAACCGAAGCGGGGCACGAAGCATTCGCCGAGCTTATTCAGCCCCACGTGGAATCACTTCTCGATCGATCGGAGGAATCGCCGTGAGCACGACAATTCTCGGAATATCGGCCTTTTATCACGACTCGGCAGCGGCCCTCCTTCGAGACGGCGAGATTATTGCCGCCGCCCAGGAAGAGCGCTTCTCCCGGAAGAAGCACGACCCCCGCTTCCCGACCCACGCCGTCAATTACTGTATGGAAGAGGCGATGGTCGAGACAGGGGACCTCGACGCGGTAGTCTTCTACGACAATCCCCTGCTGACCTGGGACCGGGTCGTCAAGAACGCCGCCGAAGCCGGTCCCGCCGGCAGAGAGCAGTTTCTCGACGCCACGCGGTCGATTCTCGGTATCAAGCTCTGGGTGCGGGACTACGTCGAGTCGGTTCTCGGGGGCCTCGGTCGAGAGGGGAGGCTCCTGTTTTCGGAGCATCACATGGCCCACGCGGCCTCCGCCTTCTTCCCGTCGCCCTTCGACGAGGCGGCCATAATCTCGATCGATGGGGTAGGGGAGTGGACGACCACGGCTCTCGGTTTCGGCCACGACGCGGCGGTTGAGCTTTACAAGGAGATTCACTATCCCCACTCGGTGGGGCTCCTCTACAGCGCCTTTACCTACTACTGCGGCTTTAAGGTCAACTCCGGGGAGTACAAGCTGATGGGCCTCGCGCCTTACGGGGAACCAAAGTACGCCGACCGAATCCGGGACAAGCTTATCGATATCAAGGCCGACGGCTCCTTCTGTCTGAACACCGACTACTTCGCTTATCTTCACTCCCACGTGATGACCAGCGAAGCGTTTCACGATCTTTTCGGCGGGCCGCCCCGGAAACCCGAAACCCTGATCACCCAGAAGGACGCGGATCTGGCGGCCTCGGTTCAGGTTGTTACCGAGGAGATCGTCCTGAAGCTCGGGGCGACGGCAAGGCGCGAGACCGGGGCGAAGAACTGCGTGATGGCCGGGGGCGTCGCCCTTAACTGCGTCGCCAACGGGAAGCTCCTCGAAGCCGGAACCTTCGAGAACCTTTGGATCCAACCCGCTGCAGGGGACGCCGGGGGTGCCCTCGGTGCCGCCTACATGGTCCATCATCATTACTACGGGCTTCCCCGGCACAAGAACCCCACCGGCCGGGACACGCAAAAGGGAAGCTACCTCGGGCCCGCCTTTTCCTCCGTAGAGGTTCGGGCCTTTCTCGACCGGAACGAGTACCCCTATCGCCGGATCGAAGACGAAGACGCCCGGATAGACGAAGTCGCCCGGGCAATCGCCGATCAGAAGATCATCGGATTACTCCAGGGGCGGATGGAGTACGGACCGAGGGCCCTCGGGGCCCGATCGATTATCGGCGACCCTCGAAGCAGGGAGACGCAGTCGGTCATGAACCTAAAGATAAAGTACCGGGAGTCTTTTCGCCCCTTTGCTCCGTCGGTGCTCCACGAGGATGTTTCTGAGTTCTTCGAGATGACCGCCGAAAGCCCCTACATGCTCTTGGTCGCTCCGGTTAAGGAGTCTCGTCGCCTCTATCCGGAAAAGGCAAGGATGTCCGACACCGGGGAGGACATGCGGGAGATCATCAACCAACCCCGGTCGGATGTTCCGGCGATTACCCATGTCGACCACAGCGCCCGGGTGCAGACGGTGCACCCCGAGGATAACGCCGAGTACTACAAGCTTATTCGGAGGTTCAAGGAGCTTACCGGCTACGGGATCGTCGTGAACACCTCCTTTAACGTCCGGGGAGAGCCGATCGTCTGCACACCGAAGGACGCGTATCTCTGTTTTATGCGAACCGAGATGGACCTTCTGGTGTTGGAGGACTGCATCCTTCTCAAGGAGGATCAGCCGCAGATGCACGAAGAGAAGGACTGGAGAGAGACCTATGAGCTGGACTAACAAGAAACTCGAAAAACAGGCGGAGAAAATATTCGACAAGGGTATCGGGAGCGCGGCGCGTCCCGGCCGGCACTACCTTCTCCTGCGACCGGAAGCGTCCGCCGAAAGCTACTTCGTCGAGCGGGAATCCCGCCGGATGGAGAAGGGAGACTTCCTTATCCCGGCCTGCAGCTCCCAAGGAGATCTCCCCGAGGCGATCGAGTCCCATTGGGCAAGGGAGGAGAGCCTTAGAGCCCTCGCCGGGGATATGGGCCGCCTTGCCGAGGGCTTGCGAAAAGAGGGGCAGCAGCAGACCGACGAGGTATCGCCCTTTATCTACGTGATGTTCTAAGCGTGGATAAGATCGGGATTATCTCCCGGCCGGTGGACCAGGGGACCAGCGGCAGCGGGTTTTCGTTGATCCACACCCTCCGGGCCCTCGGCGCCCTTCGGGACGAGTGGGAGGATCTCTTCGAGATCTCGTTGGTCCACTACCTTACGGGGACCCATCACCTCTATCGGGAGTTTCCCGAGGTTATCGTTCCCCGAAACCCCCTTCGGACGGCCCGACGCCTCGAGAAGTCCGACTTCGCCCTGCTGCACTACAATCCCCTTACCATTTTTTCTCCAGTTTTCGGCTTTTCCGGCCGAAAAGTCGCGATGATCCACGGGGCAGAGCCGGATCTTCTCCCGCATCTCTATTCCCGGCCCCACGTCTGGCACGACCGCATCGTGGTGCCGTTCCTGGCTCGGCGGATCGACCGGGTGATTACACCGAGCCGGACCACCGCGAACTACCTCGAGGCGAAGATGCGGCTTCCCACGCCGCCCCTGGTTACCTACAACGCCGTCAGCGAGCTCTTTTCTCCGCCTCCGGAGGGGAAGCGCCGGGAGCTTCTCGCACAGAAGTACGGCATAACCGGGCCCTACTTCTTCCACCTCAGCAAGTTCTCCGAGCGTAAGAATCCCTGGATCCTCCTCGAGGCCTTCGACCGGTTTCTCCGGGAGGCACGAACCCCCCGAGCCCACCGACTCCTCATAGGAGGCAAGGGGTGGGACAACAAGGCCGTGGACGCGTTCGTCGCCGGGCGTGGTTTGACCGACAACGTCATCCGCGCCGGCTTCCTGACCGAAGAGGACGTCGCCCTCCTGTACAGCGAAGCAGAGGCCTTTGTTTTCCCCAGCCTAATCGAGGGCTTCGGGATGCCGAACCTCGAGGCGATGGCTTACGGCTGTCCGGTTATTACCACCGACGCCTTCGCGGTAAAGGAGGTCGTGGACGACGCGGCCCTGGTACTCGCCGATCCTCACGATGCAACGGGACTTGCACAGATGATGGGAAGAATCGTGGACGATGAGGGCCTCCGGAGGAAGCTCGTCGAACGCGGGTTTCGCCGCGCGCGGGAGTTCTCCTGGGAAAAGAGCGCGCGGTTGCTCTTGAATCTCTACGCCGAGCTTCTTGGCATC
>CAZTRQ010000144.1:0-1246 GCA_964616245.1 uncultured Spirochaetaceae bacterium
CATCTTCTCTTAGTGCTCGACGATCCTCGGCCCGAATAAAGGATCTGGAAAAGGCGCGAATATTCAGCGAAATCCTTTCGTCGGAGACCACCTCCCGTACCCGACTTGCCCGAGAGCTGGAGCTGCGCCCGACGACGGTTTCCAATGTTATTAAGGAGCTCATCGACGACGGCCTTGTGGCGGAATCGACCCGCCCTTCGGAAGGCCGCCGTGGTCGTCCCCACCTTTTGCTGCGTCCCCACCTAAACCGTCTTTCCGCCATTTCGATTTACGTCGTGTCCACCGCCATTCAGGGCGCTCTCGTCAACCTCGGCGACGAGTTGGTCTGCGAGCGGAAACGAGCCCTCCCGGTCGGCGCAGAGAACGACCAGATAATGCAGGCGATTCACGAGGTAATCTCGGAGCTTGCCCGGGAAGTGCCGGCAAACTCCGAGTTGGTCGGGGTCGGTCTGAGTCTTCCGGGGCGCCTCAACTCGCAGCGGAGCGAGTGGAGCCAAACGAGCCGCTGGAATCGGTTGCAGGACCTCTCGTTCGAGAGCATCGAAGAAGAGCTCGGCGTTCCCGTACAGCTCTTTAACAGTATGGATGCCCAACTCGAATACCTGCTAAGCGCCCAGGGGTATCTAAGGCGCTCTGGTGTGGTTCTGGTTCACTGGGGCTTCGGGATAGGGGCTTCTTACGCCATGGGAGGTGAGGTTCTCGGGGACCGCAGGGGACACTTTGCCGAGATCGGACATTGGCGAGTAGACCTCGGAAACGAGCGTCTCTGCGCATGCGGTTCGACGGGCTGTGTCGAAACGGCTGCGGCGCTCTGGTCGCTCCTGCCGGATCTCCAAACCCGTTTTCCAGACGCCCCGGAAGACGAAAACGATTTCGCTCGATTCATCCTGGATCAGCCAATAGAGGACGACCCTGCGATTGAGAGCGCGATCGACACTATGGCCGTTACCTTGCGGAATCTCTACCGAATCCTCTTTCCAGATTTCATCATGGTGGACGGTCCCTTTACCAATAAGCGAACGCTATTTACGAAGCTTTCGCGGCGTTTCTATCAAGAGCTGGGAAAAGACCAGACCCGGCGGGTAACCCTCAAGGCTCTCAAGATGGACAATAGGCGGGAGATTCTCGGCAGCTGCTATCCCTTCTTTCGCGGAGCCCTTGACCAGTACCTCATTGCCCGGTGGGGAAGCACGCCGAAGGGCACGCGGCGCCGGGATGCCACCGGAAGTTAGGCCAGGAATACGCG
>CAZTRQ010000144.1:1346-5544 GCA_964616245.1 uncultured Spirochaetaceae bacterium
CGCCGAAGGGCACGCGGCGCCGGGATGCCACCGGAAGTTAGGCCAGGAATACGCGTGGATCTATCTCCACGAGGCACTGCTTAGGCTCACCGGAGAAGAACCGGTCGACTGGGCAGAGGTCGTTTCCTGACACGTCGCGATTGACCCTTCGACCTCGGTAGCCCTACTCTGGAAGTATGCAGGTAGCAATTCTCAGCGACATTCATGACAACATCTGGAATCTGAAACGGGCCCTGGACCAGGTAAAGGCCTCCAACATTAGCCGGATGCTATTCCTCGGTGATTTCTGCGCCCCCTTTACCCTCAAGCAGCTTGCCGAGGGTTTCTCCGGGCAGGTCGACGCAGTCTTCGGAAACAACGACGGCGACCAACACCTACTTACCGCCGTCGCCTCAGAGCAGAGCAATGTCGTGCTCCACGGCCCCTTCGCGGAGCTGGAAATCGATAACCGACGCATCGCCCTTACTCACTATCCGGAGATAGCGCGGGGACTCGCCGACGGTGGCTACGACGCCGTGTTCTACGGCCATGACCATACCCGGTTTTCCGGTGAAGTAGGTGCCACCGTGTTGGGTAATCCCGGAGAAATAATGGGTCGTTTCGGCTCGCCGAGCTTTGGAGTATACGACACTACCGAGCAGAGCTTTCAGCATGTCGACGTATAGGATTTGTTCCAAACGCGAAATGTTAAAATCTCATGATACGATGTTGACCGGCGTTTTCAAAGGCGGTAGAGTATAGACGCCGGGAAACGTGAGACATCATAGCCTTAAAAACCGGTATCGGCGTCCGCACCTCCCCGCGGGCGCCTTTTTTTTGCCCTCCGGATCTTTCCCGGTAGCGCCCGACCGAGCGCTGCGGCTTAGTAGCGCCCGGGTCCGCCGCCTTCTCGACGAGGGCGAGCCTCGTTCACTTTGAGCCTGCGCCCTTCGAACTCGTATCCGTTCAAGGCAGTTTCGGCTGCTCCTGCGGCCTCTTGGTCCGCCATCTCAACAAAGGCAAAGCCCCGGGATCGTCCGGTCTCCCTGTCAAGGACCACATTCACGGAAGCTACTTCGCCGTATTGCTCGAAGAGGGCTTGCAAATCCGGACCCTGGGTCTCGTAGCTAAGATTACCGACGTACAACTTAACCGCCATGCACACGTCCTTTGGCCGGACTGGTTATCCGACCCACTCAAGATAGCCTAAGATACACCCAGCTACTCGGGCTGCGCAAGTATAATGGATTGCCCCATATGATTGACCCGGCGCCGCGTCGCTTCTACTTTCTCCGGGTGGACAAAACGATTCTGGATGAGGCTGCGTGGTACCTCCGGGACCGTCGCCTCGTGGTTCTAACCGGCGCCGGCATAAGCACCGAGTCGGGGATTCCGGACTATCGGGGCCCTCAAGGTTCCATGCGCACCCGAACACCGATCCGTTACAGCCAATTTCTCGCCGATCCCAAGGGCCGTCGTAGCTACTGGGCTCGAAGCGCGGTAGGGTGGCCTCGAGCCGCGGCGGCGGGGCCGAATCCAGGGCATTTCGCCCTGGCTCGGCTTGAGGAGCGCGGGCTTCTTACATCGATAATCACCCAGAACGTCGATGGTCTCCACCAGCAGGCAGGAAGCAAGTCGGTTATCGAGCTCCACGGTTCCCTCTCGGTGGTGGTGTGTCTCGCGTGCGGCGCCAGGGAACCACGGGCGAGCGTCCAACGTCGAATCGAGGAGTTGAATCCCGGCTGGGATCGACGTCGCTTCGAGTTGGCCCCGGACGGTGACGCGGAATTACCACGGTTTGTGGCCGAAGAGTTCCGGATTCCCGCCTGTACCAGCTGCGGTGGGATAATGAAGCCGGACGTGGTCTTCTTTGGTGAGAATGTCCCGAAACACACCGTCGAGACAGCTTTTGCCGCGGTCGACAACGCCGAGGGGCTCCTGGTCGCCGGCACCTCCCTCGCGGTCTACTCGGGGCTGCGCTTCCTCGACCGAGCCGCAAAACGTGGTCTCCCCGTGGTTATTGTGAACATGGGAGAGGTGCGAGGAGCACATCTTGCGGCTATTCAGGTGGAGGCGCCACTCGGCCGGGCGCTCCCGGCACTCGTCGACCGATTGATTCTCCCGGAGACTTAAAGAATTCCCGGAGCGCTTCCGGCGTATTCTTCGATGAGCTCTTCGATTCCTTCCACCAGACGCCTAAGCGTCATGCGTAGCTCCAAAACCAATATGACATCGGAAAACGGCAGTGCCGTCGGTTACCCCGGCGACGGAGACTCCGGTATCCGCAAGCTCGCCGGTAAGCTCCATGGCGCTGCCGCCGAGGAGCTCCGAAAGAAAATTGATCTCTATCGCCGAGACCTTGTTGTCGCTGAGACGCTCCGGCGGCACCAGAGAGAAGGCCCACCGGAGGAACTCCGCGTTGTTGACATGATTATTGATATCCAACTCGGCGTAGGTAGCGAAGACGGTCTTTTGCAGCGCTGTCGAGTCGGTTCCCCGGGTGTCCGGTTCTTCCACCTTTCCAGGAAGCTGTTCCGGAGCGAATCCAGGGAAACGCTCTAGATCCTTCTCGGAGAACACAGTCCGAGGTCGCAGAGGCCGCCGAGTATCCCCGTCAAGGACCACCCAGGCCGAAGATGCTTCGAAACTCCGAGAACCGGCTACTGCCCCACCGAACCGCCGAATTGCAAAGGGACCGGAGACTCCGAGAGGTTCGGTCTCGAGGATGAGCTCTTCTCCCCATCTCGGCCACCGGTCAAATCTAACCGCGAGCCGGGTAAGGGCCCAAAACCGTCCCTGTTCCTTCAACGAAGTAAAACCGAATCCCAGCTCTTCGGCGTTCTTCCAGGCGATGTCTTCGAGAAAACTAAAGATGAAATGCGGTTTTAGGCGACCGTAGAGGTCGCCATGGTAGGATCGAATCGGGTAGACGTCGCTTCGCCCAAGACCGCCGGCGATCACGAGACTCCTCCCGGTCTGTCCGTGGTGGCTACCGACAACGGCGCCAGGGGCCGCCTACCGGCGACGATGTTGGCGACAAGCCGTCCGCTCAGGGCGGCGGAAATGACCCCTCCGGGCCACACCGAATAGTGGCCGGCCGTGTAGACGTTCTTGAAGGGGGTTCTAATCATGTTGAGGGACCTTCTTCGGAAGAGAGGAGAGACCGTGTCCTGATAGCACCACCCTCCCGTGGATCCCTCGGAGTTTCGGGTGTAGCGCTCGAGGGAGAGGGGCGTACCGACCTCGTAGTAGCTTATTCGATCGCCGAGGTCGGGCATCACCTTCTCCGCCGTTTTTACCAACTCTCGGCCGACTACGTTCTTGAAGGGCTCGTAGTCCGGGGATCTCGGCACTCCGTACCCACCGTTGTGCCAGTAGTCCTGCCAGCCGGCGGAGCTGTAGGTTTGGAGCGTCATCGTCGTGTGCCCCGGGGGGGCAGTCGTGCCCAGGGGATTCCCAAAGGAGTTCAGGGCGACCCACATTCGGCTGTGGATGTCCCGTGGCGAGCCCTCGTCGGGAAAGATGGCTTCGTAGTTCGGAAAGTAGAAGACGTGCTCCGCAGCAAGACGGGCGTTCAGCTCATCCGGTGGAAGATCGAGACCCAAGAAAACCGTCAGAATGGCTTCCGTCAGCTTAGCCTTTACGATTTTCCGACGTCGGAGAACTCCGACACTCTCCTGGGGTAAGATCTCTTCGTAGAACCGACGGTAATCACCGGCGTAGACCACCCGCCCGGCGGACAGCGTCCCGCCGTCGGCGGTCTTTATCTCCGCGCTACCGTCCCGGAGCGGACGAACCGAAGTCACGAGGGTCTTCGTGCGAATAGATCCGCCGGCGTCGAGGATTTTTGCCGCGATCTTGTCGAGAAGTGCTTGCATTCCCCCGACGGGGTACCAGTAGTCCTGTGCCCAGATATGCCAGAAACCGGCAAAAAACAGATACGGCATTCGGTAGTAGCCCACCTCTGTGAGCCAGTGTCTGAGGGCTGGGTTTTCGATAAACGAGCAAACCTTCTGCCGATAACGGAAGCGAGTCCACTTGGATAGACGGGGTAACCAGGGTGCCATAGACAAGAGTCGTGGAAGGGAGAATTCGTTGATTACGGGAAGTCTGTGAGCGTCACCGACGGCATCGAGAAAGGCCGAAACTTCCGAGATCTCCCGAAAGAGAGGAGAGAGACCCGGCTCCTCGGGAAAGGCCCCTTGAAGCGCCTCCCTCA
>CAZTRQ010000145.1:0-5524 GCA_964616245.1 uncultured Spirochaetaceae bacterium
GGGCGCCACCGGAGGGGCCGGAGAGATCGGCCACATGACGATAGACGCCGGCGGCCGCCGGTGTAACTGCGGAAACTTCGGCTGTCTCGAGGCCCTCGCCGCCCGGAGCGCCGTCGCGAAGGACCTCGCCGGGGCGGCCCTCGCCGGGGACGCTCCGACGGTGTACGAGGAGGCCGGGAGCGACATCGGGGCGATCCGGAGCGGAACCATCCTCCGGGCCCTCGAGAACGGCGACCGCGCCGCGGAGCCCTTGATTCATCAGATGGCCTTCTACCTCGGCGTCGGCATGGCAAACTGCGTCAACATCTTCGATCCGGAGATCATCATCGTCGGAGGCGGGGTCGTCGAAAAGCTGGGAAGGACCCTCTTGGATCCCGCAGAGCAAACGATGCGGGAGCGGGCACTGCCCCGGCTGGTAGAGCACGTAAGGGTAGCCGTCGCGGCCTTAGGGGACGACGCCACTGCCCTCGGGGCGGCGTATCTGGCGAAAGAGGAGATCGCGTGAAGAAACCGGTAGCCGTCATCGATATCGGCTCCTCGGCAATTCGGATGGTCGTCGCGGAGATCGGCGATGGGGACGCCTTGCGGCGCCTCGACCGGGTTGGAAAGCCCGTGGCCCTCGGCAAAGACGTCTTCGTAACAGGGTTCTTAAGCTCCGAATCGATGCGGCAGACTATTCGCATCCTCTCCGGCTTCCGGGAAGTCATCTCCGGGTGGGGCATTAGCGACGAAGACGTCCGCATTATCGCTACCAGCGCCATCCGAGAGGCGAAGAACCGGGATACCTTCCTCGACCGGGTGCTCATCCAGACCGGCTTCCGGGTGGACATCGTCGAGGGGGTCGAGGAGAACCACCTTACCTACCTCGCGGTACAGCACGCGGTCCGGGAGCTCCGCCCCGCCTTTTCTCGGACAAACAGCCTTATTATCGAGGTCGGGGGCGGGACAACCGAAATAATGCTCCTCGGCCGGGGAAAGATGGTGGCGGCCCACAGCCTGCGAATCGGGACGGTCCGATTGGAGCAGCAGATGATGAGCTCCGCAGATTCCTCGACCCAGCTGATGGAGTATCTCCGGGAGAGCATTCGGGTAACCAACGAAATTCTCAACGCCGAGATGCCCTTGGAGCGCATCAAGTACTTCGTCGCCGTGGGAGGGGACGCGCGACTCGTGGCCTCCCAGGTGGGCACCAAGGAGGGGGACGGCTTTTCGGTAGTAGGCCGAGAAGCCTTTACCGACTTCGTCCGGCGCTTCCAGAGCAAATCGGTGGACCAGATCGTCGGAGAGTTAAACGTTACCTACAACGAAGCCGAAGGCCTCCTCCCGGCGCTGATGGTCATCGAGCTCTTTCTGCAAGACACCGCGGCGGAGCAGCTTATCGTCCCGGACGTCAGCATCCGCGAAGGGGTCCTCCTTAGCTTTGCACTGGGCACGAACAAGGCGATCGAAAAGGAGTTCTACGGCCAGGTTATCGCCTCCGCCCAGAACATCGGCCGGAAGTACCGCTACGACGAGAACCACGGTGTACACGTCGCGAAGCTCGGCTTGCAGATCTTCGATCAATTTAGAGAGAACCACGGGATGGGGAGCCACGAGCGGATGCTCCTCGAGGTAGCCGCTATTCTCCACGACATCGGAAACTACATCCGGGCGAGCGGGCACCACAAGCACGGCCAATACATCGTCGCCAATTCGGAGATCTTCGGGCTCTCCCGGTCGGATATTCGGGTGGTCTCTCACATCGTCCGGTACCATCGAAAAGGCATGCCCAACTCCGCCCACACCAGCTTCGTCGCCCTCCGGAGGGAGGAGCGGGTAAACGTCCTCAAGCTCTCGGCGATCCTCCGAATAGCCGACGCCCTCGACCGGAGCCACTCCCAACGGGTGCAGCAGGTGGAGCTCGAGCAGCGGGACGATACCACCGTTTTGCGGTGCCGGTGCAGCGGGGACTTAAGCGTCGAGCGCTACGGGCTTTCGCTAAAGGGCGGAATGTTCGAGGAAGTCTTCGGCTTCTCCATCACGATGGAATAGGTACCTTGGAATAGGACGACGGAGGATAGATATGGAGACGCCCTTTTTTAACCGGGAGCTCAGCTGGATCGCCTTTAACGAGCGGGTGCTCTGGGCAGCCGAACGCGAGGACCTGCCGCTTCTCGAGCGCCTCAAGTTTCTCTGTATCGTCGCCGCCAACTTCGACGAATTCTTTATGGTTCGCGTCGCGGGGCTCAAGCGCCAACGGCGCGGCGAGGGCTACGTCTCGGACCCCGCGGGCCTAAGCCCCGAGACGCAGCTTAAGCGGATCTCCGAGGAGGTCCATCGCATCGTCGAGCGGAAACACCGGTTTCTCCACGACAAGCTTCTGCCCCAGCTCCGGCGCGAGGGGCTCGCCCTCAAGGATCCCTCGGAGTGGAGTGCGACCCAGCGGACCTTTACCAAGGAGCGCTTCGACCGGGAGGTCGCCCCGGTATTGACGCCGGTCCGGTGCGCCCCCGGGGAGGAGCTCCGCCTTTCGGGGAACATGCGGCTCCACGGCGCCTTCCTGTTGGAGGAAGAGGGTAATTCCGCCGGCCCCCTCGACCAGGGAGACCGGGGCGAGGAGCCGGCCCTGGCAATCGTCCAGCTTCCCCCCTCCCTGGAGCGAATTCTCTACCTCCCGGAAAAGGACAACAGCGTCTCCTTTACCCTCCTAGACCACCTGGTGGCCCACTACGGCGGGAGCCTCTTCCCGGGTTACCGGGTAATCGAGTCCGCCGTCTTCCGCGTTGTCCGGGACGCCGACCTCGGCGTCGACGAGGACCGGGACGAGGATTTCGTCCAGGCGATGGAGCAGGTCCTCGAGCACCGG
This sequence comes from uncultured Spirochaetaceae bacterium, assembly GCA_964616245.1. Taxonomy (GTDB): domain Bacteria; phylum Spirochaetota; class Spirochaetia; order DSM-27196; family PWMO01; genus CAYPUT01. The sequence goes on from CAZTRQ010000145.1 coordinate 2,846, forward strand.
GAGCACTCCGCGGCGATCCGCCTCGCGGTTAGCGAAAACACCGAGCTTCTCACCGAGCGCCTCCGGGTAAGCCTCGGCCTCGAGCCCTGGGAGGTCTACGAGAAGCCGAACCCCCTAGACCTCGCAAGCCTCATGCCCCTAACCACCATCGCCGGGTTCGAGCATCTCCGCCAGGAGCCCTGGCCCCCCTTTGCCCCCCGGTCCCTCGCGGAGGAGGAGAGTCTCTGGGACGCCATCCGCCGCCGGGACGTTCTTCTGCATCACCCCTACGAGTCCTTCGAGCCCGTCATCCGGCTGCTCCAGGAGGCCGCCCGGGACACCGGGGTTCTTGCCATCAAGATGACCCTCTATCGTACCAGCGGAGACTCCCCGGTTATCCGGGCCCTGGAAGCTGCCGCGGAGGCGGGAAAGCAGGTAACGGTTCTTGTCGAGCTCAAGGCGCGGTTCGACGAGGAGCGAAACATCGGCTGGGCCCAGCGCTTAGAGCGGGCCGGCGTCATCGTTATCTACGGCATAGCCCGGCTCAAGGTCCACGCGAAGGCCCTCCTTATCGTCCGCCGGGAGCCCGACGGTATCCGGCGCTACGTCCACCTCGGCACCGGAAACTACAACGACAAGACCGCCCGGCTCTACACCGACTTCGGCTATTTCTCCTGCAGGGACGATCTTGCCTACGAGGTGGGCGTCTTTTTCAACGCCATTACCGGCTACTCGGCCATCCCGAACCTCTCCAAGCTCTCGATGGCCCCGACGGGGCTCAAGAGCAAGCTCTTGCAGATGATCTCCCGGGAGGCCAAGCGCGCCGAATCCGGGGAGCAAGGGCTAATCCACGCCAAACTAAACAGCCTCGCGGACCCGCAAGTAATCACCGCCCTCTACGAAGCCTCCCGGCAGGGAGTCAAAATCGAGCTGAACATCCGGGGCATCTGCATGCTCGTCCCCGGCGTTCCGGGCCAGAGCGACAACATCCGGGTTACCAGCATCGTCGACCGCTTTCTCGAGCACGCCCGGGTCTACTACTTCCGAAACGGCGGCGCCGAAGAGGTCTACTGCGCCAGCGCCGACTGGATGCCCCGGAATCTCGACCGCCGGGTCGAGCTGGCCTTTCCCATCGAGGAGCCGGCCGAGAAGCGGCGGATTATCGAAGCCTTCGGCGTCTTCTTTCGGGACAACCAGAACGCCTACGAGCTCGACCGCACCGGCGCCTACCACCCGGTCGAACCGGGTCCCGGGGAGGAGCCCCTGCGCGCCCAGGAGTACTTCTACGCCAGGGCCCGAGCCGGCGCGGAGGAGAGTGCCGAGGCGAGCAAGAAGGAGTTTACCGTCCGGCGCAAGGCCCCGGAGCCCCCGGGGTCCGACCCCGGGAGGCGCTAGCCATGGTTGGCAGCTACGCCTCGGTGGACGCACGGCTTATTCCGACCGAAACAGCCACCGTCGCAATAGACGACATCGATTTTGCCTACGGCTACGGGGTGTACGAGACGCTAAAAGTCCGCAAAGGGGTCTTGTTCTTTGCCGAGCGCCACGAGGAGCGCCTCTTTTTTTCCGCGTCGGCCATCGGCATGGAGCACCCCTGGCGCCCGGGGCAGGTCGTAGACGCGGTCGTTGCGCTTGTCCGGGCAAACGGCATCCCCGACTGCAACGTCAAGGTGCTCTTGATAGCCGGGAAGCTCTACATCATGGCCTTGGCGCCGCTTTTCCCGAAGCGCAGCGACCTCAAGGCCGGGGGCAGGGCCATCACCTTCGAGGGGGAGCGCTTCTACCCCCAAGCCAAAACCTTGAGCATGCTCGTAAGCACCATCGCCTTCCGAAAGGCTAAGGAGGCCGGCGCCTACGACGCGCTCTTGGTAAACCGCAACGGCGAGGTTACCGAGGGCACCCGGACCAACCTCTTTGCCACCGACGGCCGGGTGGTCTACACGCCCCCGGCCTACCAGGTCCTCGCCGGGGTTACCAAGCTGACGGTTTCGGACGTCATCCGGGGTCTCGGCATCCCCCTCGAGGAGCGGACCCTTCCCGTGGAGGGCCTCGTCGCCTGGGAGGGGCTCTTCCTTACGAGCACCTCGACCAAGGTGATGCCTCTGTCCCGGGTGGACGATTGGGAGTACGACGTTCCGCCGGTGGTCGCAGACATTCGCCGGGCATACGACGCCTACCTGTCGGAATACGCCGCCACGGCCCCCCGGATTGTCGATTTTGATTGAAATCGCCCCCCGGGGAGGCTATGATTGAGAGCAGCATGATGCGATCACTAGGGCTCTTTCTTCTCGTAACCTTTTTCGTTTCCGCCTGTGCCACCGTTCCGGTAGCGCAGCGGGAGCGGAGAATAGAATCGGTTATCCGCCTGGTCAACGACGGCGACGTCGAGCGGCTCGTCGAGCTCTCCTCGGTGCCTTTCGTCCTCGACCAGGAGATTATCGCCCTCGAGGGTGATGTCGCCTCCCTCTGGCGGGGCCTCGTCGACGCGGGCCTGGCCTTCGACGACGCCGACATCCGCCGGATCGACCCGGTAGACGCAACGAGCCACCGCGAGTTCGGCGACACCTTCGAGATGGACGTCTACTTTCAGCAGTACCTCGCCGAAGACGGCACCATCGTGGAGATAGACAGCGACCTCGGGGGGTTCCTCCTGCTTTTGGGTGATAAACAGAAGGGCTATCCGATGATCTTCGGATTAAA
>CAZTRQ010000146.1:0-5513 GCA_964616245.1 uncultured Spirochaetaceae bacterium
TCCAATGTGCTATACTTTTTTAGGTATCGTTTCATGCGAACTTTAATGGAGAAGGAGTAGATTATGTCAGATCTTCCAAGGAGTCCAAACGTATTTCACCCCCGGAAACCCTCGGCGGTTGGGTCCCGGAATAGTTTGGCGCAAGAAGGCCGTGCGCAGAAAGAAGAATACCAGCAACTCATTTCGGAGGCTGCGGACAATGTACTTACCGATATTACCGTAAAGCTCCCCGACGAAGTGCTGGAGCAACTCGATGTTATGGGTGGGTTGAAGGAGAAGCTTTACAACTACTTCAACCAAAACTACCAGAACATGTTCAACCGGTACGTCACCACCAGTGAAGACGAGATGGTGAAGAAGGTTCGGAATTTCGTGGACAAGGAAGAGAACAAGGTCCTTGCCCGCTACACTCCGAAAGAGATCTCCGCGATGCTCGACGAAATCGGCGGTGCCGACAAGTTCAACAGCGGTGAGGTCGAAAAGTCCATCATCAACATGTACGGACACCTCCAGGGCCACATCCAGCGGGGAGTCAACGACTTGGAGAACCACACCAACTCGTTGCTTCGGCAGAAGACCGACGTTGGTGCCTTTATCCGGGGCGAGAACGCCTACTCGATTGTAAAGTGTTCCTTCAAGGATAACCTCTTTAAACCGAAGGAAGTCAACGACGTAAAACTCTCGGTCAACATTCTCGACTCCGAGTTGATTAGCCCGATTTTCCAGTATCAGGCCACTGTCGAGTATCTGATCAAAGACCAGATTTCCCGAACCATCACCACCCTGATAGACCGAGAGATCGAGCGCTTCCAGGATGAGTTGGTCGACGAAGGAAAGGAAGAGCTTTCCGACTCCGAGATTATCTTCGAGAAAATCAAGCGGGTTCCGAATTACACGGACGACGACGTCGAAGACGAAAGCTCCATGCGGTATCGTTTTATGGCGAAGAGCCTCATCGAGAAGATCGAGGGGCTGCGCGCGGAAATCGATCCGAAGGAATTCGATCCCCTCAACATCCGGGAGAACATCAAGAAGATCATCGACATGGAGAATATCCGTAATCGCGGGTTCAACACGGCGATCAACTCCCTGACCAGCATTCTCGACACCTCGAAGATGGGGTATCAGTACATCGAAAACCTCAAGAACGCGAGAGAGCTTGTTATCCGCGAGTACGAGGACGTGGACACGAGCCGTCTTCCGGACGAGCGCTACCAGATTCGTCTAAAGTACTACGATCCGGAGCAGCTCATAAAGGAACAGGAAGCCTACGACAAGCAGATGGAGGCCTACAAGAACGAGATAATCCACGTCTACGACGTCGTAAAAGCCGTCTACGAAAGCGGCAAGTCCAACTTTAAGGTCGAGGATTTTCAAGACCTGGCCAAGCGGGTCCGGGGTCGAATCCGACGGCAAAAGGAAGAAGTCGGCGAGCCGGTCTACGAAGACCTCCAGAAGGGCTGGAACGAGATCGTCATGATCCGTGCCGAGGAAACCGATGTTGAGAAGCTCAACCGGACCTATCTCTACGAGAAGGACCTTTACAAGAAGATGCTCAAGCGTACCCGGGAACAGATCGCCGATATCTACGGATTCCAGAATCCCAAGACGCGAATTATTCTCGACCAGCGTTGCGACTTCCTGAGCCGGGAATTCGAGTCTTTCGACTATCTTATCAACCCGTACCACATTCAACCGGGATTGATCATGGACGTCGACATTACCAGCATCAAGCGGAAGAAATTTACGCTGCTCGGTATGGCCAACGTTCTCAACGAGTTCCTCCACGGCGTGTCCAAGGGCTTCCAGGATGCAGCCTTCGCGTCCTTCAAGCGGCGCCGGTCGACCGTTCGAGCCGACATCGATCAGAGTTTCTCGGCTGCAGAGCAAACACCGCCCCCTCGCCGGGAGAGCCTTAGTGAATCCGTGGCGCAGGGAGAGCAGGGTGCTGCCGACACCAACGTCAAGGGACGAGCTAATGTGACACCGTCGCGAAGGAGGCGGTCTTCGAGCGATCTTCAAGAGCTTTAGGGTATGGAAAATTCTCTAAACCTTCTTTCACGCAGGGCCGGCTTTAACGCCGCCCTGCGTCACTTCAAGTCCGTAAACGCATTTGCGGCGGAGGTCGCCGAGGGGTACAACCTCGCCGATCTCCTTAACGATGCGTTGCAAGCGGAAGAGATTGAGCGGTTCCAGGTGCGGACGATCATCCCGGCGCTCTTGGTCGACAAGTTCGCCTACCACTATCAGGGCATAAACATGCTCTCCACGCTGGACACGGCGGATAAGGTCTTGGAGGAGCTCTCGACCTGGGGTAACATCCACGTCGTTATCTCCTACCATCATCCGCAGGCCGGTCTCTTCGTAGTTAACCCCGCCAACCCTGCCCATTGGGAAGAGGCTTTGCCGCTTCTCAAGGACGAGCTGGTGGTGATGTATTGCGGCGCAGCCCGGGGCGAGCTTCCCGACGATGTGTTGGCCTCGGCCGTTCAGGACGTCAACAAACTGCTCCACGGTAAGAGCGTAAAGGCGAAGGCTCAGTACAAGGGAACAGGAAAGGCGAAGGTTCTCAAACCAGAGAAACCGGCGGCGCCGGAGCCCGTCTCCCAGGACGAGCTTCCTCCGAGCGCAGGTCCCGCTGCTGAGGCGCCGGTTGCGCCGACACCGGGCCGCAAGAGCCGGATGACGCCTCGGTACGGCGTCCTCGTTACCAACGAGCTCTTCCACAACGGAAACGTAGAGGCGTGGAAGCGGATTATCGAGAGTTACCGCAGCAAGTACGCGGGGCTCGACGTCCTTATTTGGTACGAGAACGAGCGGATCAACGACATCAACACGCTTTTTAAGTGGGGAAAGGTCAAGCACGGCACGCCCATTATGATTAGCGTCGCAGGCGATGAGATAAAAGATGTCTCGAAGCTGCAACGCTACCTGTTCGAAGGTGCGAGCCCTCGTTTTGAAGTCTTTCTGCAAGGTGGAGTAGGACGAGTCCTCGACCTGTTTTGATTTTGATATAGCACATCAGGAGTGCGAACTATGGAGAAGATTTACTCCTTTAACAGCTCGGAGTATCTCAGCGATCAAGCGGCTTTAGATACCATCGGAAGCCGGGGAGTCCGGGTCATGGAGTTAGCCTCCCTCGGAGCCCCGATCGCGCCGGGATTTATTATTACCAATGCCCTGTTGAACGAGATCGCCGGGGATCCTTCGATTGCCTACGATTTCTACGCTGATCCCATAGCCAAGATAGAGAAGGTGATGGGCAAGCAGTTCAACGACACGAAGACCCCTTTGTTGATAAAGGTGGTCGAAAGCCCCATGTTAAACATGGTTACGACCTTTTCGACTATCCACAACCTGGGTCTCGGAGACCACACTGTTGAAGGCTTCGGAGAAAAAGTCGGGCAAAGCTTTGCGTACCATGAATACGCCGGTCTGCTGGCGAAGATGTGCAACCTCGAAATGCAGTCCGACGTCAGCGATGCGAGGAAGAAGCAGCTTGCGGCTTACAAGAAGGCCCTCGACGGTGTAAAGACGAAGGCGGCGGCGACCAAGGCAATAACCGCCCACCGCTCGGTCTTTCCCGAGGAAGTCTACACTAACACCCACGAGCAATTAATCTACGTTCTCAAGATCTACCGCAATCTTTTCGAGAAGCACTCCACGAGTACGGACTCCTCTCTGCTTATCCAGGCGATGGTATTCGGGAACTATGGAAACAACAGCGGCTTCGGTAGTTTTTTTACCCGAGACATCATTACCGGCGAGTCCGGAATTAGCGGCGAGTATTTCGAGGGAGCCTTCGATGCGAGCGCGAGCAAGGGTGTCCAGATAAAGAGCGTTGCGCCCAAGCTTAAGAAGGAGCTCGACCGTATTGGTGACGAGCTGGAGAACCACTTCCGGGAGATACGGCGGGTCCGGTTTACCGTTGAAGCGGGTAAGCTATGGGTGATCGACCAGAACCCGGTGTCCAATAAATCGACTCAAGCCGAAATAAAGACGCTCCTCGACCTCAATCGGAAGAAGGTCGTTAGCAAGGAATACGTCATCGAGTCGATAAAGCCGGGGCGGCTGGCGGAGATTCTCCATTCATCCTTAGATTTGACGTCGGTGGCGAAGTTTTCCAAGGCCGAAGGCGGGATCGCGGGTAGCGTCGGCGCGGCGATCGGCCGGGTCTATTTTTCCACCGATAGCCTGATGAAGGCGCAGAAGCGCGCGGTTCAGGAGAATCAGGACACCAACTTTATTCTGGCGATGGAGTCTACCTTCGCTGAGGACGTAAAGGCCATCGAGGTTGCCTCCGGGGTTCTCTCCTCCGAAGGCGGATACGCCTCCCATGCCCCGGTCGTTGCCCGAAGCCTGGGAAAGGTGGCCCTCGTCTACCCCAACACGAAGTTTCTTAAAGGTTCGATGAAGATAGGGAACAAGGAAGTAAAAGAGGGCGAATACATCACCCTGAACGTGCCCTACTATGATCCCCCTACGATCTTCTTCGGCAAAGCGTCGTTGAGCAAGCCGACCCCCGAGGGGAGTGGCCTGCTCGAGCTTCTCGAAATAATCCAAGAGTTTATCGACGACGATTTCGACGTCCATGCGAACGCCGATCAGCCGAAAGACGCAGAGCTTGCAAAGACCTTTAAGGCGGCGGGGATCGGCCTCTGTCGCACCGAGCATATGTTCTTTAACGAGAAGCGGATCAACACGTTTCGGTCGATGATTATCGCCGATAACAAGGAAGAGCGGGTAAAGGTTCTAAAGAAGCTGCAGAAGATGCAGAGCGACGACTTCTACGCTCTCTTTAAGACGATGGAGGGCTATCCGGTTACCATCCGACTCCTCGATGCTCCGCTCCACGAATTCTTGCCCCACACCACCGAGAGCATGAAGGAGTTTATCACCTTCTACAAAAAGTCTTATCCGAAGGTGTCGGAACAGGAGATTCGGAATCGCTGCGACCTGCTTAAGGAGTTCAACCCGATGCTCGGTCATCGCGGTGTCCGGGTGGCTATCTCCTTCCCGGAGATCTACAACATGCAGGTCCGGGCGCTCTTCGAAGCGGCGTACCGCCTATCCGGCGAGGGCAAGAAGGTCTATCCGGAGATAATGATTCCGATCGTAATGACGGCCAACGAGCTCAAGACCGTCCGAAACGGAAAGCGGATCGAAGGAAAGCAGATCGTCGGTATTCAAGACATCGACGCCGACGTGCGAAAGCAGGTCGGAGCCAAGAAGCCGGTTCCGTACAAGGTCGGAACTATGATCGAGCTGCCCGCGGCGGCCCTTCAAGCCGACCGAATCGCCCGGTACGCCGAGTTCTTTAGCTTCGGTACCAACGACCTGACGCAGACGACCAACGGTCTATCGAGAGACGACTTTAACAACTTCTTCTCCGACTACAACGAGTTCGACCTTCTCGAAGAGAATCCGTTTAAGGTGCTCGGGGAGCAGGTAAAGGAAATGATAGCCATCGCCGCCGAGCGGGGGCGCATTACCCGGCCGGACATCGTTATGGG
>CAZTRQ010000147.1:0-5391 GCA_964616245.1 uncultured Spirochaetaceae bacterium
AGCCAAGACGGGGATTCGAACCCCGGACCTGCTCATTACGAGTGAGCTGCTCTACCACTGAGCTATCTTGGCGCGACTGCGGTTGTTACGAACCCGAACTATACAACAAAGGCAGGTCGGAGAAAAAGACCCTCGCGGCAAAGTTGTCGCCGGGACGTTGCGTAAGTACTCTTGTCCGGAAGATGAGTACCAAAGAGGTATACGTTGTCGGCGGAGGCTTCGCCGGGGTATCTGCCGCCCGGGCTATTCTCCGCAAAAACCCTGATGTGCGGGTCAATGTGGTCGACCGCACCGGTCTCGCGACGATGGTTCCCGCCCTCCCGGATTTTCTCTCCGGTCGCGTGCCCCGAGGGGCCTTTGCGAGGCCCTTGGCGGACGTATTTGCGAAGCGAGGAGCGGAAAAACGGCTCTCCGTAATCGTCGACGAAGTTGTTCGGATCGACCCTTCCGAGCGTTCCCTTGTCGGACGGGAAACGACCTATCGCTACGACGGACTTGTAATAGCCGGCGGCTCGACGCCGGAGTATTACGGTTTTGTCCCGGAGAACGGCCGGATTCACACGGTGCATACCTTCGACGCCGCCCGCTCTTTCCGCGATGAGGTGACCCGGCGACTCAGGAGCAATCCGCTCGAGGTGGTTATCGTAGGTGGCGGTTACACAGGGCTCGAGGTCGCTGCCTCTCTCCGGAAGGGCATTCGAGGAGCATCGGAGAAGCTTGGAATCACGGTCGTCGAAGCCGCGCCGGAAATAATCCCTTTCCTCGACTCCTCGATTCGCCGGCGAGTTCGAGACTATTTGGAAGAATTAAACATCACCATTCGGACCGAGACGACCTTAAAGAGCTACGCGGACGACACCGCGGTTCTTTCCGACGGAACCCGAATCGGCGACTGTCTGATCTGTTGGTCCGCCGGCATGCGGGCGCCGGCTTTGGGGCTTACCGAGTCTATCGAACGGACGCCGGACGGGCGAATCCGTGTTACGGAGTTTCTCGGACTTCCCGGCTATCCGGAAGTGTTTGTAGCCGGCGATATCGCGGCCCTCGAGAAGGACGGCAAGCTTCTTCGGAGAGCGGTCAACTTTTCCTATTACTCTGGAAAGACCGCCGGAAGGAACGCTGCGGCTCATCTCTCCGGCGCGAGGCTGGTTCCCTTCCGGCCCGTCGACTTGGGGTGGGTCATTCCCCTCGGAGACGTAAGCAGCGGTCGCATCTTTGGCGGGATACCAGTGGGAAGGGCCTTCGGCCTCCGGCTCCACTACATCATGTGCGGATTTCGTCACTTCGGCGTCAAAGAAGCATGGGAGTTTTACAAGACCGCGATGCACCTCCGGCGCGCTCCGGATCCTCTCATGCCTTCGGAGGACGGAGCGGCAACCTGATGATTCCCCTAGACGGCGGGGCGCCCAACTTCCGGCCGGGAGAGCGGCGCCGCTCCGGGCCCGAATCCCAGTCCAAATCCCGGGCCGGCGGGGGCTTTCTCGGTCGGTGGATAAAGTCGCTACGGCCCTATTCCTTCTCCGCGTCGGCGATGCCGGTGCTTCTCGCCGCGGCGCTGGCTTCCACTACGCCGGAGGAAGCAACATGGTGGTACCTCGCCCCGTTTGCGCTCTCGGCGTTGTTGCTCCACGCCGGGACAAACGTGCTAAACGACTACTACGACTTCGTCCACGGAGTCGACCGGGTCGGCGACCCGGATCCCACCCATGTGATTACCCAAGGAATGATGTCACCGAGGTTCATGAAGATATCGGGGCACCTCTATTTCGTGGCCGGTGTCGCTGTCGGGGCAACGATTGCCCTTGCCCGGGGGCCGCTCTTCTTTGCCGCCGGACTCCTTGGTGCCCTTGGTGCCTACTCGTATACCAACGCTCGGTGGAGCCTCAAATATCGGGCCCTCGGAGATATCGTGGTCTTTTTGCTGATGGGCCCAGCCCTCGTAGTGATGGGGCTCTGGGCACTCGAGGGTATCGTCTCTCCCTCGGCGGCCCTTGTCTCGCTTCCGGTTGCCTTCCTCGTCACCGCCATTCTCCATGGGAACAACCTTCGCAACATCATCGACGACTCCGACGCAGGAATCTTGACACTTGCGATAGCACTCGGTTTGGAAGGGTCCAAACTCTTCTTCGCCGCCCTCGTTCTTCTGTCCTACCTCGCCGTTGTCGGTCTGGTTGCCTCTGGTTTTCTCGGCGTGGGCGCCCTTCTGGCGCTTGGAACTCTGCCTCTCGGCGTTTCCCTTGTTCGGGACGTGCTGGCTGCGGAGAAAGCGGCGATTCTCATGGGACTGCCGATAAAGACGGCTCGGCTACACCTGGTTTTTTCCGGTCTTTTCGTGGCCGGGATCGTTCTCGGTGGCCTCTTGGGCATCTAACGGCGTATCTTCTCCATCATGACACGGTTTGGTCGAATTTCATTGTCTGTCCTTGGAGTCGTTGGCGTGGTTGTCGTCGGGTCTTTTGCGTACATCTGGTTCTCCGGAGGTAGCGCAGAGCCGTCCCGGGAGACAGAGGCCGATCGGGTGGAGCCCCAACAGGCGGAGTCGGTGGTATACGAGGCGGTCTCCGGGCAGTCGGAGGCTCGCTTTATCATCGAGGAGGTCCTCCGGGGAGAACCGAACACCGTCGTGGGGGTCACGGATCAAGTCGACGGCTCCGTATCGATTCAGTTCGAGGAGCCGGACGTGGAGATCGGCCAATTCGTCATCAACGTAAGGACGGTGCAAACCGACGACGAGGTACGGGATCGGACGATTCGGTCCCTCATTCTCGAGTCGAACAAGGACGAATTCGAGTTTTCGACCTTCGAGCCCACCTCGATAGCCGGGATTCCGGACTCCATCGCGGTCGGGGACAGCCTCGACCTCGAGGTTACCGGGGATCTTACCGTTCGGGACGTCACTCGTCCGGTTGTCTTCGACATGACCCTGGAAGTCTCCTCCCGAGAGGAGATTCTGGGCACGGCGAATACGGCGATCACCTGGGACGACTTTGATATCACCATCCCCTACGTTGGGGGAGACTCTATCGTCGCGAGCGTCGGGGACGAGGTGCGTCTCGAGCTCGAGTTCGTCGCCGAGGCCGCCGGCGAGTAAAATGGGGCCTTTCGGTCCACGGCGACGGCTCCGGCGACGGCTCCGGCGACAGCGACGGCTACGGTGTCGGTGCTCGCGGGTGGCACTCGCGTCGCGATACCCTGATTTGTCGATGTGCATCGACCCGATGCAGACCAGTCCTCAGTGATCCTTAAGAAAGCCCCGGGCCCACCGATAATGAGTACATGGTAAGAGGCACCTACACCGCCGCGAGCGGTATGGCCGCGCAGGAACACCGGTTCAACGCGATCGCGAACAATCTGGCGAACGCCGATACCCACGGGTACAAGCGCGACCTGGCCGTGCAGAAAGCCTTTCCGCAGCTTCTTCTGCGGCGCATGAGCGACGACGGCGTGTTGCGGGTTCCCTACCGGGACCAGGGGATAGGCTCAGTCGACAAGGCGCCGGTTATCGGCGTCCTCGGTACGGGGGTAGAGGAGAACGAAGTCTACACCGTGTTCGACCAAGGCTCCCTCGAGCAGACGGAGAACAGCTTCGACCTCGCGCTTCAGGGGGAGGGGTTTTTCGTCGTCCAGACGCCCGGTGGTGAGCGCTACACCCGCAACGGAAGCTTTCTTATCGGCCCCGAAGGGCTTTTGGTTACCAAGCAGGGCTACCCGGTTCTCGGGGAGAACGGTCCCATTCGCATAAAACTGAACAATTTCGTCGTCGACGAGAACGGCCGAATCTTCGAAAACGACTCCTTCGGGGACGACCCCGAGCGGCTTATCTCGGTTCGGGAAAACGAATGGCAGAACACCGAAGAGGTGGACCGCCTTCGGATCGTCGACGTCCGCCAAACCCGTTACTTAAGAAAGCAGGGGGACAGCCTCTGGCGGTCGACCCGGGAGAGCGGAGACGCGGAAATTATCTACGGAGAAAACCGTCCGAAGGTCCGACAAGGCTTTCTCGAGACGGCGAACGTAAACCCGGTTACCGAAATGGTTCAGATGATCGAGGTTAACCGGGCCTACGAAGCCAATCAGAAGGTTATCCAAGCCCACGACGAAAGTACGAGCCGGCTGATTAGTCAGGCCCTACGGATTTAGGAGTAGCCCGTTATGATGCGATCGCTGTACACCGCAGCCTCCGGGATGACCGGACAGCAGTTCAACATCGATACGATTGCGAATAACCTCTCGAATGTAAACACGACGGGCTTCAAGAAGAATCGTCCGGACTTCGAAGACCTCCTCTACCAGACCACCCGCGTCGCTGGTACTCCGGCGACCGAAGAAACCTTAGTGCCCGTAGGCGTCCAGGTAGGACACGGTGTTCGGGTCGCGGCGACTCAGAAGATCTTTACCCAAGGTTCCCTCCAGAGCACCGGGAACGTCGGCGACATCGCCATAACCGGGGAGGGCTTCTTCCGGGTGCTCCTCTACGACGGCAGCTTCGGCTACAGCCGAGACGGCGCCTTCAAGATCGACGCGAACGGCCAATTTGTGACCTCGAACGGCTACCGAATGATGCCCGAGATTATCCTTCCCGAAGGGTTTATTCGGGAGAGCGTAACCGTAAACCAAGATGGCCGGGTAACGGTCCTGGTGCCCGGGAGCGACGACCCGATCGAAGTCGGACAGATCGAGCTCTTCCGCTTCGTGAACCCTGCGGGGCTCCAGGCTGTGGGGGAGAACGTCTTTAAGGTCTCCAGCGCCTCGGGAGATGCCATCGGCGGGCGCCCCGGTTTCGACGGGATGGGTAGTCTCGAGCACCGTTTTATCGAGGCGTCGAACGTCGAGGTCGTCCAGGAGATGGTCAACATGATCGTCGCCCAACGGGCCTACGAGCTCAATTCGAAGGCAATCCAGACCAGCGACTCGATGCTCGGGATCGCAAACAACTTGAAACGATAGGGGTAGCCGATGGACCCAATGAGCTTAGTCGATCCCACCATTCGGCGGGATCCTAACAGCATCGCGCCGACGGCGCTTCCCCGGACCGAGGGCCTCGGTGCCGGTACCGAGGACGCCCGGTTAAAGGAAGTGAGCCGGGAATTCGAATCGATCTTCGTGGAACAGATGCTTTCCGCAATGCGTGATACATTAGACCCTGAGAGTCGTCTCCTCCACGGCGGTTTTGCGGAGGAGGTCTTCGACGACATGCTCTATCGGGAGTATTCCCGAATTATCTCGAAGTCCGGCGGTTTTGGCTTGGCTGAGCTCGTCTACGATCAGCTCTCCGGCCGGGCGCCCACGGGTCAGGTCCCCCCTCCGGGTCCGAGTGACTCCGTACAATAAAGTATACACTTCGCCGGCGTATCGGTCCCGCAGCCCGGAGCATCTCCCTGTAACCTTCTT
>CAZTRQ010000148.1:0-5330 GCA_964616245.1 uncultured Spirochaetaceae bacterium
GAGAAGGGCGATATCTCTTTCGACCTTCTCCGGCGTTCCACCCCCGGATAGGCCGATCCGGGTTACAACCCGCTTAAAGTGGGTGTCGACGATGATGGCCGGCAGACCGTAGACAACGCCCCGAACGACGTGGGCCGTCTTCCGGCCGACCCCGGGAAGCGATACGAGATCCTCCATGGCCTCGGGAACCTCGCCGCCGTGTTTCTCGGCGAGGATAGCCGCCGCCCGGCGAATGTTTTTCGCCTTGCTCCGGAAGAACCCCGTGGAGTGGACAATCGCCTCGATCTCCTCAAGAGGTGCCGACGCCAACGCCTCGGGGGTCGGGTACCGGGAGAAGAGGGCCGGGGTTACCTGGTTTACCTGATTGTCGGTGGTCTGCGCCGAGAGAATCACGGCTATGAGAAGCTCGAAGGGGTTCGAGAACCGCAAGATGGGCGTGGTGTCGGGATAACGGTTCCGGAGGAGCCGGGAGACTTCCCGGGCTCGAAGGTAGCTACCGTCGCTTTCGGAAGGTCCGGTAGCCATCGACAATCGCCTTGATACTCGGTTCCTCCGGGACGGGATCGTACCCCGGCTTAAAGAGGATGCCGGTGCACCGGAGAATACGGGCGCCACCAAGCACGGTTCCCGAGACAACGCCGTGACGGGCGATCGCCTCCCTAGCGTAGCAGGAACAGGTAGGATAGTAGATGCACCGCCGGGGAAACCACGGGGAGACAATTTGCTGGTACAGAACGATCGGCACCGACCAGAGAAATCGGACCGACCGCCGGACGCGGCCTCTTAGGGTCACCGGACACCGTCCTTGGAAAACAGGAAGGGATGAGGGAGGAGCTCCGAAAAATGATAGTGGGCCTGGAAGCCCCCTTCGTTGGCCAGGTGGACCCGGGTCTCCTTTCCGGCAAACTCGGCGATAACCTGGAGGCAGTGGGCGCAGGGCACGGCCGGAGTATCCCCGTTAGAGACGACGACCACCTCCGTAATCTCCGAGGCGCCAAGGGCGGCGACCATCGACAGAATGGCGTTCCGCTCGGCGCAGATGGACGCGCCGAAGCTGGAGTTCTCGACGTTGCACCCGGCGAAGATCCGGTCGGATCCCCGGACGCAGACCGCCGCACCGACGGGGAAGGAGCTAAAGGGACAGTAGGCGTTCTGTTGGGCGGCCCGGGCCGCTTCGAGGGCCTCTTCGAGTTTCGACATATCACTGCATCCTATCACAGAAGCCGGCCGCCGCTAGGCGTCACGCGGCCGCCTTTCGCGAAAGCTCCCGGGGCGAGAAGCACATCCCTTCGAGAATCGAGAAGAACCAGTCGGCAAAGAAGGCCAGATACGCCGCCGCGAGGGCCCCTTGGAGAACGAAGGATAGATTGTTCCGGACCAGCCCGGCGATAATGACGACGCCGAGGCCCCCGGCCCCGACCACCGCTCCGATCGTCGCCGTCCCGACGTTGATGACGACCGCGGTACGAATGCCTGCGGTAATAACCCGGGCGGCGAGGGGAAGCTCCGAGAGAAGAAGAATTTGCCGGCGATTCATACCGATCCCTCGGGACGCCTCGGTGAGCTCTCGGGGAATCGACTCCATCCCGGCGATCGTGTTGTTGACGATCGGCAGGATGCTGTAGACGAAGAGCGCCGCCACCGTCGGCACCGCCCCGAAGCCCAGGATCGGGACGCTCAAGGCCAGAACGGCGACCGGGGGGAAGGTCTGCGCCAGGGAGGTCAGGTCCCGGACAACCGAAAGAAACTGGCGTCCCGGGGGGCGGGTAACGAATATCCCGAGACCGACCCCGACTATGGTGGCCATGCTGCTCGATATCAACACCAGGACCGCGTGCTCGAGAAGGAGGTCCCCGACTCCTGCCCGGGGGTAGACCACCTGAGCGGTCTCGGGGAACAACGGGCCGAGGCTCCCGGCGAGCCCTTCCTCCCAGAGAAAGAAGGCCCCAACGGCGAGAAAGAGCCCCAAGGTGACCAGCCGTCGGCGAAGCGCGGTGTCCACTACCGGTGCCATCCTTTCTGGTTGACCTCTTCGATATCCGGGAGGCGAATCTCTCCGACGACCCGCTTTTCCTCATCCACCACCGGTATCGCCCGTAGCCCCTGCCCGAGGAGCCGGGAAAGGGCGTCCCGAAGACTCGAAGCCGTCGTAACCGCCACGTCTTCGGAGCGGAGGGGCACGACGGAGGCCGGAGAGCCGTTTTTCTCCAGGATGCCCGCGAGCCCCTGGGAAGCGTTACAGACCCAGACGACCTCTTGGGCGTCGAAGTCGGTTTCGAGAGCCGCGCTTTCGTCGATCGTCCGGGCCTCCCGGAGATAGTCGCCGACCTGAAAGCAGGCGAGCCGCTTGAGAGCCCGGTCGTTCCCGATAAACTCCCGGACGAAGGAGGAAACCGGCTGGGCGAGGATCCGTTCCGGCGTATCGTTCTGGACGACTTCTCCGGAGCGCATAAGGATAATCCGGTCCCCGAGGCGGATGGCTTCGTCGAGATCGTGGGTAACGAAGACCACGGTCTTCTTAAGGCGACGCTGGAGCGCCGAGAACTCCCGCTGGAGCACCTCGCGGTTCAATGGGTCAACGGCGCCGAAGGGCTCGTCCATCAGCAGAATCGGCGGGTCCGACGCAAGAGCCCTGGCGACACCTACCCGCTGCGCCTCCCCACCGGAGAGCTCGTGGGGGTACTTGTCCCGGTAGTCTTGGGGACTCAGGCCGACCATCGTCAAGAGCTCGTCCGCCCGGGCCCCCCGCCTTACCTTTTCCCACCCGACGAGCCGGGGGACAATGCCGACGTTCTCCCGGACCGTCATGTGGGGAAAGAGACCGACACTCTGGATGACGTAGCCGATGCCCCGGCGAAGCTCCTGGATATTACTCTGTTTTACCGGAGTACCGTTAACCAGGACCGTGCCGTCGGTGGCCTCGATCATCCGGTTGATCATTCTCAACGACGTCGTCTTACCGCACCCCGACGGCCCGATGAGCACACAGACCTCGCCGGGGTTGACGGTAAAGCTGACCCCGCGGACGGCCTCGACGGCGCCAAACTTTTTTTGAACGTTTCGGAACTCAATCATTTCGGATCCCCTTCGGGGTAAGACGTCGAATAAGGAGCGCGAAGACCCGGTCGAAGCCGACCGCAAGGAGGATGATCGGCACGACACCCATGACGATAAGGTCCGGTGCCGCTTGGCCAAGCCCCTGGAACACGAAAACCCCGAGACCTCCGGCGCCGATAAGGGCGGCGACCGCCGTATTCCCGATCGCCTGGACGAAGGAGGTACGGATGCCGCTTAAGACCACCGGCGTCGCGATCGGAAGCTCGACCAGCCGGAAGAGCTGTCGTTTGCTCATCCCGAGCCCCCTGCCCGCGTCGACCGCGGCATGGGGCACCACCGCTAAGCTGGTGTAGGTGTTCCGGACGATCGGCAGAAGGGCGTAGAGCGTCAGCGCGATAATCGCCGGGGCCTCGCCTATCCCCTGGATACCCATCTGCCGCAGTACCGGGAAACGCCGGGAAAGATACGCCAGGGGGGCGATCATCAGGCCGAAGAGGGCGAGGCTCGGGATAACTTGAACGCCGTTTACCACCGCGAAGAGCGACTTGGTGAGCCTCCGGTAGCGCCAGGCGAGGGTACCCGTGGGTACGCCGATTACCACCGCCCCGCCGACGGCGACGCAGGCGAGAACGATGTGACTGACAAGCTCTCCGGCAAACCGGTCCCGGCGGTTCGCGTACTCCTTGATCATCGCGAGATCCTCGAAAAAACCTCCCGCAAGAAGCAGAACCAGAACGGCAACCGGGAGCACCACCGCGGACAGGCGAACCGGCCTCGGGACGGTCGCCTCCTTCAAGGTGCCGTGGAGCACGACGATCGCCCCGGCGATAAAGAGCCAAAACCCGACCCCGGGGCTGACCCGGCCGAAGGGAAGTTCCTCCCCGACGAGGGCCCGCCCCGCCGAAGAAAGAAGCCAGAAGGCACCACAGAGGGCCACCGAGGCCGCGATTCCCCGCAAGGGGGCGGTTGGCCGGGTGGTAAGGCTGAGTACGATGAGGAGGCCGGAGGCCAGCAGAATGCCCGCCGCGAGGGGGCCGGGTACCTGCCAGGGGTAGAAGGCCTCTCCGACCGCGACCCGGTTTTCCTTGAGCACCACGAAGGGTAGCAGAAAGGTGACCGCAGTTATTACGGCCCCGGTCAGGGGCACCACGGGGCGGTCGTTGCCGCCCCCGAGCGTTTCCATGACAATAGTGCTTAGTCGAGGAACCCGTTTTCTTCGAGATAGTCCCGGGCTACCGCGGAGGGGTCCCGCCCCTCGACGGCAATCTGGGAGTTCAGACGCTGAAGCGTCTCGAGGTCCAGGGAGGCGAACACCGGATTGAGAATCTCTTCGATCTCCGGGTATTCGGAGAGAATCTCTTCCCGTACGATGGGCGCCGGCTCGTAGACCGGCATGACTCCCCGGGAATCCTCGAGGACCTTGAGCCCCAGAGCCGGTAGCTGCCCGTCGGTACCGTAGGCCATCGCGCCGTTTACCCCGTCGGTTTGCCGGGAGGCCGCCTGAGTGGTGGTTGCGGTGTTGCCCCCGGAGAAGGTAAGAAGCTGACTATCGTCGAGCTCGAAGCCGTAGGTGTCTTCGAAGGCGGGAAGCGCATCCTCCCGGGTCACGAACTCCTCCGACGCGGCAAGCTTGAACTGTCCACCGTTGCGAACGTAGCGCCCGAGGTCCTCTAAGGTATCGAGATCCGCCTCGTCGGCCAGATCCCGCCGGACCGCGATGGCCCAGGTGTTGTTCGCCGGAGCCGGTTCCAGCCAGACGATGTTGTTTTCCGACATGTCGAGCCGGCGAATCGTCTCGAGCCCCGCCTGACGGTCCTTCCAGACGTCCCGGGGGGAATCGGGAAAGAAGAAGGCGCCGTTTCCGGTGTATTCCGGGTAAATATCGATTTCGCCGCTGGTAATAGCGCGTCGAATTACGTCGGTAGGCCCGAACTCGGTGTTGTCGACCACATCGAAGCCATTCTCAGTGAGCAGTTGAACGATCATGTTGCCCAAGAGGGCGCCTTCGGTGTCGATCTTCGATGCAACGACGATCGGCCCTTTCTGAGGCTCCTCGGCCTCTCCCCCTCCTCCAGCGAAGGAAAAAGAGAGCACGGTGGCAATCAAGAGGGCGGCAATAACGGGTGTTTTCATATCTATACTCCTAGCCGTCGTGGCGAATGCTTCAAAGGTAGGTGGCGGCTAGGGTATCGTCAACCCGAGTAAAGCGCAAAAGAAAAGGCGGCGGGCCCCCGAAGGAGCCGCGCCGCCCGTTTGCGTTCGGTCTGGGTTGG
>CAZTRQ010000149.1:0-2048 GCA_964616245.1 uncultured Spirochaetaceae bacterium
TGAGACGCCGCCGGGACTCCGCCTCCGAGCTCCTTATTATCTATTTCTTGTTCATTATCGCCGTAGGTACGCTCCTCTTGTGGATCGACGGCCGGCAGGCGATAGACGGGGGCGTCTCGCTCGTCGACGCCCTCTTTACCGCGACGTCGGCCGCCTGCGTTACCGGGCTCTACACCATCAACACCCCGGAGTGGAGCCTCTTCGGGCAGCTGGTAATCCTCTTTCTGATTCAGGCCGGGGGTCTGGGGATTATTCTCTTCTCCTCGCTCTTTGTGGCCCAGCTTGCCGGACGGATGAGCTTCCGCCGGCGGCGGCTTATCCGGGACTACTACGTCTCCGACGTGGAGACGGAGCCGAAGCGGATTATCCGGAACGTCCTTATCTTTACCTTCGGGGCGGAGCTCCTCGGCGCCGCGGTGTTGGCGGCCGTTCTGGCCTCCCGAGGTGCGCCCCGGCCGATCTATGCCGGGCTGTTCCACGCCGTCAGCGCCTTCTGTAACGCCGGGTTCTCCATTTACCCCGACAGCCTGGAGGGATTCGTCGGGGCGCCTGGAGTCTACGCGACTATCGCCGTCTTGATTGTTCTCGGCGGCATCGGATTCGTCACCATACACGATCTTAACCGGATCGCTCGCAAGCATCGGCGGCACCTCTCCTACCATAGCAGGATCGTGCTTCTTGGAACTGCGTTTCTCATCGTCTTCGGGGCCGCGGCTTTCTTTGTATTCGACGCCACAGACGGTTTCGAGGGGCTCTCCTGGGGCCACCGAATCGGCGCGGCGCTCTTCCAGAGCGTCACGACCCGGACCGCCGGGTTCAACACCGTCCCCCAGGGAGACCTTTCGCTTCCCTCCCTGGTGTTGACGATGGCGTTGATGGTAACAGGCGGAGCCCCGGGGTCGATCGCCGGGGGTGTCAAGCTTACGACGATGGTCGTGGTTCTGGTGTCGGCGATAGGCGGCACCGACGCCGAAGGCGCCGTCCGGTTCCTCGGGCGTAAGATTCCCGGGGACATCGTCCGTCGGGCAAACGCCTTCGTTCTCAAGGCGCTCTTGCTTCTGACCGGCGCCGTCATTCTCTTGAGCGCCTTCGAGCGGGCAAACCCGGCGGATTTCTCCCACCTGCTCTTCGAGGCGATGTCCGCCTTCGGAACCGTGGGGCTCTCCACCGGAATAACCCCGACCTTGAGCGTTCCGGGGAAGTTGGTCATCATTTTTACCATGTTCGCCGGCCGTATCGGGCTGATTACCTTCGTTCTGCCCCGGGGTATTCGTCGACCCGGTCCTCCGGTCGATTACCCGAAAGGCAGCGTTCTGATAGGATAGGAGCATCTAAGATGAAACAGTTTGCCGTTATCGGTCTGGGGTTTTTCGGCGTCCGGGTCCTCGAAGAGTTGCTCCAGTACGACGTCGACGTTATGGTTCTCGACCGGGACGCCGAGGCGATTGAAACCTACAAGGATGTCGTCGGAGCAGCTTACGTCGTCGACATTATTCGGGAAGACATCATCAAAGAGCTCGTTCCTCCGGACGTCGACGCCGCGATCGTCGACCTCGGTAAGCATCTTGAAGCGTCTATTCTGGTTACCAACTATCTAAAGAAGCTCGGGGTACAGCACATCGTCGCAAAGGCCGAGACCGAGCAACACGGCGAGATCCTCAACCTTATCGGCGCGACCGAGGTCGTCTTCCCGAACCGGGAGGCGGCGAAGCGCATCACCCTTCCGCTGATAACGAGCTCGCTCTTTAATTTCGTCCCCCTTGGCACGGGGCTGGTCATGGCGGAGCTGATAATGCCGGAGGAGCTCCACGGTAAGACACTTGTCGAGGCGGATCTCCGAGGCCGTTATCGCCTAAACGTAATCGCTGCCCGTCCGGCCCATTACGGTGAGTATGTCTTTGTCGATGCGAGTTACGTAATCCGCTCCGACGAGATGGTTCTGGTGGTCGGTTCCGAAGAGGATGTCGCACAGCTATCCGGACAGGAGGTAAAAAAGCAAGGTGATGGCATGCTCCCCGGCATCAAGAAGGCCTTCGGCTGGCTCTTTC
>CAZTRQ010000149.1:2148-5286 GCA_964616245.1 uncultured Spirochaetaceae bacterium
CGTTGATTGATGGTAAGCATCCGGACGGTGCCCTTTAGCTCTTCGATCTCCCGTTTCTGGGCCGCGATAATCGTCATGAAGTCCTTCTGCGATGCCCCGGTCTCGCCGGCAGCCATCTGGTCTTCGATTTCCGCGTAATCGTCTTCCGCCTCGATTCGGGCAAGGCCGTAGGAATCTCCGTAATCCTCGACGTCCAAGGGCATCGAGGGGAACTCCGGGGACTGAAAAATCTTCTGGGCGACCCGCTCGATCTGAAAGCTCGCGAGAGCGTCCGGATCGGCGACCGCTACCGGTTCGAGGGCCTTCATCGCGTCGTCTACGGCGGCGTCTCGAAACACCATCCCCAGGCAGCCGAGGTCGATCTCCAAGTTCTTTGCGATTAGATCTCGAAGGCTTTCGGCGATGTCAACGTCCTCCGGAGAGCCCGCCATGTTGACCACCAGGTGGGGCCGATACGTCGACAAGAGGCGTCGGGCCTCCTTTCCGGTCTTGCTGCTAATGGCGTCGACCGCCGTAAGGATTTGGCTGATGGTCGGAGTGCTCCCCGGCGTACGATCCTTTACTACTTCCTTGAGGTACTGGGAGACCCGCTTCGCTTTCGAGAATTCGGTCTGGAGCAAACGGAAGAGGGAGTTCTTGAGAAGGCTGTAGGCGTTCAGAATGGACGGCGGTTGAGGCGTCGTTACGACGAGACCGGCATTGGAAACAAGAAAGAAATCCAGGACGTTCAAGCTGGTGCCGGATCCGAGATCCAGAAGAATATACTCCGCGTCGAGCTTCTGTATACGACTGATGAGACTCTTCCGTTGGGACTGGAGAATGTTCCCGAGACCGGCAACCAAAACGTCTCCGGCGACGAACTGAAGATTCTCGTAGGGGGTGTCAACTACCAGTTTACGGAAGTCGATACTCTTGTTGTGGAGAAAATGACCGATGCCCAAATTGCGGTTTTTAATACCGAGATAGGTGTGAAGGTTCGAGCCGCCGAGGTCGAGGTCCACCACGATGGTTCTCTTTCCGAGAGAAGCGAGCACCACGCCGAGATTCGCGGTAACGAAAGATTTTCCGACGCCGCCCTTGCCGCTCGCGATGGGCAGAACCTTCTTGTTTTGGCTTTCGAGGAATAGCACGACTGTAGAGTATATCACCGACGGCCCAAAAGGAAAGCCGTCAGCATTTTTTCCAAGAAAACTGGACGAATCGTCGAAAAGCATTATAGTAGAGGCAACCGTGGAAGCTATAAACATACGACCGGACGAACGTATCTTCCGTCTCGACGATGAATGCTACATCGTGTACATCGGCAAAGACCGGGAAGACTACAAACCTTTTTTGCGTATCGGCACCACGGACGAGCTCCCGGAAGAGATTCGGTCTCTCGTCTACTCCGTAGTGGTCGCCGACATCTTTACCGGGAGCCCCTTGGTCGAGCGGGAGAACTTCGCCAAGCTGGTCGGTACCGAAACTCGCTATGTCGGAGATCCGCAAACCGTAAAGCGCTACAAGAAGTTCCTTCGGCACAGCGAATTGCCGGCTGCCGCCTTCGAAGACAACGGACTCGAGCAAATGGAAGAGGCCGGCGTCTTCGTCTATTTCTACGAAGACGGCAATATTCGGATCAAGCTCGACAACCGGGAGCTTCTCGATCTCAAGAAACGGGAAGACCGCGATGTCCACTACCCGAAGCGGTGTCGCCTCGTTCGGGAGCAGTTGAACAAAAATCCGTACAAGGTCGCCGCGAAAGAGCTCGCGGGCCCCGGGTTCGTTACGGTTGACGGTGCGAACTACCTGTTTTCCGGCAATCAGATTACCGCGCTCTCTCTACCGGATAGCTATTTTATGGATTTGGCCGGTGTGGGAGTCGACCCGGACCGGGTTACGACGGCGCTATCCAAGGATACAAACGAAGGTTTGCTGCGCCTGTTTAAGCGGGCTCGGGAACGGTCGACCAATCTGCGGATTCTTACTTCGAATACACAGAACGTCAAAGCGACCGCCGACCTGTTCAAAACCGACGGGCCACTGGCGGTTGACGCCGAAGTCGCGAAGCTCTCGGAAAGCAAGGCCACCGCAGCCGGAGAGTTCCGGCTTTCGCCTGCATCCTCCGGTGGTGTGGCCGTGCAGAGCGGGGAGTTGCCTGTCGCTCTCTACTTCGGCTCCGGCAAGGGCCCCAACGGCGCTCTTGCGGTGGACCCGCAGAAGAAACGCTGGCGGCTGAATACGAAGGATGGTGTAGCTGGCCCTCTCTTTGAAGGGGTCCCGTACACCGTTGTCGAAGAAGAGGTTCCTGGGGCGACGGATCTCTACGGGCGTTATTTTCCCCGGAACGTGGCCGATATACAGGAGCTCCTCGAGGCGAAAGAAGCGACGGCCCTCCGGTACCTCAAAGATGCGTTCGAGCAGGCTTTCGGCGAAGCCGATTCCTCTGGATCGGTCAAGTCGTTTCGAAACGCCGCGAAGTCGGTAACCTCCGATTCCTCGGCGCTCTACGCTGTCCTTCTTTCCAACGCCACCGAGATAGCGAGAGTCGGTGCCGCAGGGGCAGACGACGCTCCAAGCAACGCCGAGCTGCAACGCTGCTACGACGCTCTGAAGTCGGCGATGCCGACGGTACGGACCAAGGACTACGTTCCCGGCGTCCGAGGTCAGTTTCGCGTTTCCACAAAGGGTGCCGGTGTTCTCTATCGACTTCCCGACACGTTTTCGGCTTCCAAGACGGCCTATGCTCAGGAGCTTCGGAGGCAGGTGGGGACCCAAAAAAGCGCCGCCGACCCAGATCTCTTCCTGAGAGAAGAGGATAGGCTCTTCGAGCTTCTCGCCGGCTTGGATCTAGCGAAGGCCCGGACGCCCAGGGCGGCTCGCCCGGAGCAGCCGGCCGAGGAGAAGCCCGAGGAGAGTAAGAAAGAGGGCCAAGAGAGTAAGGACGAGTCCAGCGAAGCGGCCGCTCGAGAAGAGCGTAAGGCTCGGGCCCAGGCCCGGCGCAGAAGGCGGCGGGGCCTGCCCATTGCTGCAGCGGCGGTTGTCCTCCTCGCGCTCCTCATCTTTTTGCTGTGGCAATTTACCGAGGTGCCCCAGCGGGCTCTCGCGGCCGTGGGTGTCGGCCCTCTTGCAGAGGGAGTCGCCGACGCCGGGGATGGA
>CAZTRQ010000150.1:0-5197 GCA_964616245.1 uncultured Spirochaetaceae bacterium
GGCTTCTGTCTGTCGGCGGGGCCTTGAGCCATAGCAACCGGCGTAAGCTCCTCACCATCGCCCGGGAGCTCCTCTTGTCTCGACGCCTCGAGGCGAGAGAAATCCTGGCGATAATCGAGGCGAAGAGTGGGGCCCCTCGGGGCTCCGAAGAGATTCTCCGGGAGCTTCGCCGTCGCCGGTACCCGGAGCTTACCTCTATGACCGAGCAGCTCGAGGGTTTTGCCGCCGAACACCTAAAAGGAAGCGGGGTGCGTCTGGAGGCTCCACCCAACTTCGAAGGGCGCCGTTTCTCGGTTTCCTTCGACTTTGCCGATGCCCGAGAGTTCTCGGGGCGCCTTGCCGCCCTGAGGCGTGCCGAGGAGAACCTGGAGGACATTCTTGACCTCCTCTGAGAGTTTCGCCGGCTACCGAGTGGCAAAAATCTATCTCCAGGAAGCGGCGTCGCAATCGCCGTACGCCGCCCGCCTTTTTTCTGCGCTCCCCGAGGTGCCGGTCCTGCAAATCCGGGACAAGGACGAGATTCCACCGGAAGATCTCACGATGCGAACCATCTATCTCCACGCGGCGCCGCGGCCAACCTTCGGTCCTTGCCCCGGATCCAAAGGGCACCGGTGCTGCAACTACCAGACCGTCGACATCTACGAGGGCTGCCCCATCGGCTGCTCCTACTGCATCATGCGAAGCTACCTCAGCTTTGCCCCGATCTCGATAAACGTCGCGGTCGACCAGGAAATCCAGGCTATTCGAGACGCCGCGAGGCGAAACTCCGGACGTCCCCTCCGGGTCGGGACAGGGGAAGTCGGCGACAGCCTTCTCTACGACTCGCTAACCGGCATTTCCGAAGCCCTTATCCGGGGAGTCGCCGATGTCCCGAACGTGCACCTCGAGCTCAAAACGAAGACCGCCTCCGTCGACCATTTGCTAAACATCGAAGAGAAGGGCAACGCGGTTATCGGGTTCTCGGTAAACCCGGAGCTCCTCGCGACGGAGCAGGGCACCGCGGCGCCGATGGAGGGCCGAATAGCCGCCGCACTTCGAGCGTCGGCCGCCGGATACCGCCTCGCCCTCCACTTCGACCCCATAATCGCCGTCGCCGGCTGGCAAGAGTCGTATCGCCGGCTCCTCGGACGTCTTGAGGCCCTCGGAAAGCGGGCCGGGGTGTCGGTAGCCTGGATAAGCCTCGGAACTATCCGATTTACCCCGGCGCTCCGGGATCGGATGCCGGACCGACCCTACCTCTTCGACGAGTTCGTCCCGGGCAACGACGGCAAGTACCGCTACCTTCAGCGCCGGAGGCGAGGAATCTACGAGGAACTTCTCGCAGGCCTCTCGGCTATCTTCGACGCTCCCATCTACCTCTGCATGGAGAGCGACGCGGTCTGGGAACGGGTCTACGGGGATACGCCGGAGCGCATCCTCCGGCTTCGTGATATATTCGATCCCGTGGAGGAGAAACCATGAAACTGCCCCTCGTCGCGGCCCTTATTCTGTTCCCGGTACTCACCGCCGTCTCGATCGAAGCGCCGGTGGGAGAGGTCGTCTACGTCGAAGGGAGGCCGAATCTGGTTCGCCGGGGTTCCGCCCTCGACGAGCCCGTCGACTTCGGGACCCAAATTCTCAACTACGACCAGCTCCTTACCGGCGGGGCCGATTTTGCCGAGGTTGCCCTCGACCCTGCCACCGGAATCGACGCCCTTATCCGGGTGCACCCCGGGTCCACCTTCTACTTCGACATTACCTCTCTCCGGGGTAACCAGCGGGGAGGCGTCGAGCTTCTCTCCGGAACGGTCAGCCTGAACGTCCGGAGGCTCCTCGGGGACAGCGAGCTCGAAGTACGGACTCAGGGGGCGATTATGGGGGTCCGCGGAACTCAGTTCGACGTTACCATCGGCGTAAACGGCGATCTTTTGGTAACCGCCTCCGAAGGCCGGGTCGTCTGCCGGGACGACACCGGAAGCACCCTCTTCGCAACCCCGTCGCAAGCCGTCGAGCGGGGTTTCGACGGCCGCTTTCGGAACGTGCCCGTCGCCGTAAGCGACATCGAAACCTTCCGCCGGGAGTGGCTCGCGGAGAGGATAGCGGCCTTTCGGGGGAGCCCCCTCGAGGTCCTCCGGTACTACAGCGGCCGCTACTACGAGCTCCGGGGACGCTTCAACGATGCCTACCGGGAGCTCCTCGAGAACCGGGACGTCCTCGACAAGTGGATGCAGGAGGATCGACGAGGGATTATCGGAGGCCGGGCCGAGCAGCTCCGGGAGAAGCGCGAGCTTATCGGCGAGCTCATCCGGATACGACGGGTGCTCTTTATTTTCGAGCGGGTCTACTACCGGCTTCTCGAGTTGGAGGCCAACCTTCCGCCGGGGGTCGCGGGTAGACCTCTCGCCGGGGGCCGTACCGTGGGGGACTTCGTCTCCGAGCTTCGAAGGGACCGCCGGGTTCTCGGCGAGCGGATGCAGACCGTGCGGTACGTCTTTCGGCTCTACGCGGAGCGCAACCAAGGCACCGTACCCACCGAGATCGGCGAGTCCACCTTCTCCGACGACAGCTTTGCCGACCCCGACGAGTTCTTCGGCTCCGACCCCTTCGGCAATTAGAAGAAGGTAACCTCTTCCGCCGGCTTCGCGGGTTTCTTGAGCTTTTCCAGGTACTCTTTCTCTTCCTGCTCGACGTCCACGATCAGCTTTCCGGTAATCCGTTTTAGCCAGACCTTGAAGGTTTCGGGCTCGAGAAAGATCTTCCGGGCGATGGTGCCGCCGACATCGGAGCTCTGCACCTTTATTCCCTCGGTCTGGAGGTAGTCGAAGGCAAAAGTGACGTTGCTCGACGGAATGGCCCCCCCGTTGTCGACGGATCGATTAAGGACGTGTCCTCCGCCGAAGACCTTCGCCACCAGGTCGCCCTTCTTCGCCCCGAGCTTTATCATCTCGTTGACCAGGAACTCCATGGCGAAAATTCCGTACTTTCCGGTTTCTGAACCGGCGAGTTGATTAGGACCGAGGCGCCCGGGAAGCATAAAGTGATTCAAGCCTGCAAAGTGATTCTTCGGGTCGTAGAGCGCTACGGCGACGCAGCTTCCCAAAACCGTGGATATGACGACGTGATCCCGTGTGGCAAAGTACTCTCCGGGATGGAGGATGGCGACGTCTCTCTGGAACTTGTTGTGATAATGATGATACACCTGCTTACCTGCCGTTAGAAGAGAGTGACTTCTCCCGAGTCGGTTCCCTTTTCAACTTCGAATCCCGCAAGCTCCCCTGCGCTTTGTTTGTGAGTAAAGATAGTGAAACGCTCGATCAATTCCTGGAGCCGCTGGCTTTCGATCTCCCAGCTGTCGAGCCCCTTTTCTTCGAGAAGCTGCCTAATCTCCCCTTCGGCTTGCAGCCGAAGCTCGCCGAGTCTGCTCTTGATGTTCTGGATATCCCGCAGAAGCTGCTCGAGGCGCTCGAGGTCGACGGTAGTCGAACGAAAGAGGTCCAGGAAGCGTTCGGTAAAAAGCGAAAATCCGCCTACGGCATCGGTCAGCTCCCCTTTCGCGGAGAAAAGCTCCTGATACTGTCCTTGAATGTCCTGCTGAAACCGCTCGACAAAGGACTCCTCCGCGCTAAAAACCGACTGGTACTCGGTTATCGTCTTACTCGTGCTGTTGATAAAATCTTTGGTCGAGTCGAGGCTGGTGTTTACGTCGGACTCTATACGGCGGGTCAGGGCCGTCATCTCTTCGACGGTCCCCGCCATCTGCTGGAGCACCGACTGTTTCGCCACTTCGATTCGGGAGGCGACATCGATATTGTGGAACCGGGTAATCAGGCTCGTAAAGGAGCGGAAGTCCTCCTCTAAGTAGCGGACCTCCTTCAACAGGCGGCCGCTGTGATCGGTAATTGCCCGCTTCATGGTAATCGACCGACCGAGGTCCTGAAGAAGCTGCTCGAGCATCGAGGAAGAGCGGTCGAAAATAGCCGAGAGATTCTTCCCCTCGTCGGTCTCTTCTTCGACAACCCGGCTTACGAAACCTCGGCGTTGGGACTCCACCTCCTCCATGTGTTGTTTTAACTGTCCGGTCTGCTCCCGAAAGACGGAGAGGCTGGACTCTATCTTCTCCTTGATGTCGTCGAGGAGGACGCTACAGAGGTTCGGAAGCAACTTGTAGAACGAGAGCTCGTCGAGATGCGCATCGACGCTGCTCTCTTCCGAATCCTCGTGGATTTCTCGCAGAGAGAGGATAACGTGGTCCACGGACTGCTTTACGATGTCTTGGACCTGAACCTCCTGCATAATCCGCATCAACGGCGGCTGCAGCTTGGCGGAATTGTCGCTTATCTCCCGCAGGACGTCGGCGATAGATATGATACCGGCGTTAAACTCGTTAAAGCTCTCTTCCAACCGCCGCTGAAAGTTTTCGAAAAGGCTCTCCTGAAACTGTTTTACCTCTTGGACCGAGGACCGAAAGGAGTAGAAGTCTTTGAGAAGCCGATCGCCGCGCTCGGTAATGGTTTCGGTAAGCCCGATCGTCTGGGTGGAAAGACGCTTAAGCTCTTCGGTGATGTAGGAGAACGCCCGACCGGCTTGCCCCGCCTTCAAGGCGACGGTCATCGCGTTTAGGGACACCAGCTCCATTTCGATCGAGTCTTCTCTAATGTTCCCTATAAGCCCCTCGAGATCCGAAAGGCGCTCAATTTGTGCGTCGAGGCTTTCGAACAGTTTCTCGTCGCGCTGATGGAGGAGGAGGAACTGCTCTGAGCCTGCGTCTATGGCCTGCTGTGTTTCTCTCAAAATGGCGCCGATGCGCGTCTCGTCCCTGCACCCTTCGTCGGCGGATCTGAGACACTCCGAGAAATTGCGGGACTGATCGAGGCTTCTGCGCATCTCGTCGATAAGGGTCGGAAGCTGATCCCCCAGACGCAGAAAGATTTCCTCGGTGTGAGCCGTCAGCAACTCCAGGGCACCGACCAGGTCCTGTGCCATAGAGATTTTGGCGCTTTGCATGGTTTTAGATTATAGGACCTCGTGGATTAAATGGCAAGTGTTGTCTCGCTTTTCTGCCAGGGTCGCCGAGCCACGACTCCCGGGCAAAAAAACACCGGCGACTTTGCGCCGGTGCCTTCTCGAAAAAGAACCTGGTCTATGCCTTGGCAGCGGTCTGAGGAGCCTCTTCTTCCCGGCCGATGGCGACTTCGGTGTCCATGTCGAAGAAGGTAAT
>CAZTRQ010000151.1:0-5187 GCA_964616245.1 uncultured Spirochaetaceae bacterium
CTGGTCGCGTTTCTCGTACAGTTCACGCGCCCGGGCGCGATAATCCTTCGATTCTGGCTTGGACATTGCAGACGTCACGATATGCTTTCCATCTGCGCCGTGGCAAGCACCCCGAAGCGGCCCAGCCTTACAGCGACCGCCGGAAGCGCTCCGACTTGGTGTACATGTCGATGGTAACCGCCAGGATAAACACGGCCCCGGTTATAACCCGCTGCAAGTACGCCGAGACGCCGATAAGGTTCAGCCCGTTGGAAAGCACCCCCATTATGAGCGCCCCGGCCACCGTCCCTGCCGTACCCCCGTATCCCCCCATTAGCGAGGTTCCCCCGAGGACCGTCGCGGCGATGGCGTTGAGCTCGAGGCCCGAGCCGGCCTGGGGCTGGGCGGACCAGAGCCGGGAGGTCAAGACGATCCCTGCGACCGCGGCGGTCAGCCCGCTCAAGGCGTAGACCAGCACCTTGGTCCGCTGCACCTTGATGCCGGCCAGCCGGGCGGTCTCTTCGTTCCCGCCGATGGCGTAGATGTGGAGACCCGTCCGGGTGTAGCGGAGAAAGAGGTAGCTCAACAGAAACACGATAAGGAAGACGACCGCGGCCATGGGTACCGGCCCTAAGGAGCCGCCGCCGAGAAAGGTGTAGCTCTCGGGCATCCCGCTGATCGGCCGGCCGTCGGTGTAGAGAAGCGTAAAGCCCCGGGCCATCGCGAGCATCGCCAGGGTAACGACGAAGGGCTGCAGCCGCCCCTTGACGATAAGCAAGCCGTTAAAGGCGCCCATCGCGAAGCCCAGGGCCAGGGCGGCGAGAATCGCCAGCGGTACCGGCAGGCCGCTCCGGACGATAAGGCCGGCGGAGACCGCTCCGCAAAAGCCGAGAACCGACCCCACCGAGAGGTCGATACCCGCGGAGAGAATCGTCAAGGTTACCCCGATCGCGGCGATTCCGAGAATCGAGGACTGCTGCACGATATTAAAGAGATTGCCGACCTGGAGGAAGCGGTCGCTCGAGAGGGCGATTCCCGCCGACAGGAGAACGAGGATGATAAGGACGGTGTATTCGCGCAAGATCTTCTTGAGGTTCACGAGTCACCCCCGGTGCCTTCGTCCCCGGCCGTCTCTCCCCCGGCGGCGCGGCTCATAATCTTGTCCTGCGTCGCCTCCTCCCGGGAGAACTCTCCGACCATATCACCCTCCCGCATTACGAGGATGCGGTCGCTCACCCCGAGAATCTCCGGGAGCTCGGAAGAGATCATGATCATCCCGACACCGTCCCCGGCGAGGCGGTCCATCAGGCCGTGGATTTCGGCCTTGGCCCCGACGTCGATGCCCCGGGTCGGCTCGTCCATTATGAAGACCCTCGGCTTTAGGGTAAGCCCCCGGGCGATAATGACCTTCTGCTGGTTGCCCCCGGAGAGGTTCCGCACCGTCTGCTCGACGCCGGGGGTCTCGATGTCGAGGCTCTCTACGTAGTCCTCGGCGAGACCCACCAGCCGCTTTATGCTGATAAAGATAGTCTTAAAGACCCGCCGGATGACGCTGATGGTAATGTTCTCCCGGACCGTCATCCCGAGAAAGAGGCCCTGGGTTTTTCGGTCCTCCGGGACGTAGGCAAAGCCGCGCTTCATCAGGTCCCGGATGCCCCGGACCCGTACCGCCTCTCCGCGCACCTTCACGGTACCCGACCCCAAGGGGTCGAGCCCCAGGAGTGCCCGGGCCATTTCGGAGCGCCCGGCTCCTACCAGGCCGGAGATCCCCAGGATCTCGCCGGCCCGCAGTTGGAAGCTTATGTCGCGAAACCACTCGCCGTCGGGGCCCGTAAGGCCTTCGACCTCCAGAACCACCTCGTCGGTGGGAGTGCTCTGCTTGGGGAACATTTCGTCGAGCTCCCGGCCTACCATCATGTTAACCACATCCTGGCGCTCCACCTCGGAGATGTCCTTGGTGTCGATGGTTTTGCCGTCCCGCAACACGGTAACCCGGTCGGCTATTTCGAAGACCTCTTCCAGTCGATGGGAGATAAAGATGATGGTGATTCCCTCTTCTCGCAAGTTGCGCATAAGAGTAAAGAGCGTGGTGGTCTCCCGGTCGGTCAGGGAGGATGTTGGCTCGTCCATGATGATGATGCGGGCCTCGAGGGAGAGCGCCTTGGCCACTTCTATCATCTGCTGCTGGGCCACCGAGAGGTCGGCTACGGTGTCCTTCGGCTGCACCGGCAGCTCGATGCGATCGAGCATCTGCGCCGCGTCGCCGTAGAGCTTTTTCCAGTCCATAAGACGGAGACCGGCCCGCCGGGGCTCCCGGCCGAGGTAGATGTTCTGCCCCACCGTAAGGTAGGGAACGACGGTAAGCTCCTGGTAGATCATGCCCACCCCCAAACGCTGGGCGTGTGCAGGATCCTCCAGCTCGACGGTTTCGCCGTCTATTTCGATAGTGCCTGAGTCCTTGGGTTGGGTTCCCGCGAGAAGCTTCATCAGGGTCGACTTTCCCGCGCCGTTCTCTCCTACGAGGGCGTGGATGGTCCCCTTCTCGACGCGAAAGGTCACGTCGTCGAGGGCTTGTACCCCGGGGAAGCTCTTGTTGATGTTCTCCATTCGCAGAATGTCGTCGGCCACGGTTACTCCTCTCGCGCACCCATCTTGAAACCGGTCTTGAAGAAGCTCCGGCGCCGGGGTGGAGAGCCCGGCGGCCGGAGCGCCAAGAGGGTCTTACTTACTGAAAGTCCCCGACGTTATCCTGGGTAACCAACTGCAGCGGTACCGGAATAAACTCGTCGACGGACTCGCCTTCGACCACGGAGTTGTACGCCGTCTCCACGCCCAAGCGACCCATTTCCGCGGGCTGCTGGGCGACGGTAGCTGCCAAGCGCCCTGCCTCAACCGCCGCGAGGGCGTCGTCCACCGCGTCGAAGCCCACGAAGAGAATATCTTCGAGGCGCCCGGCCTGATCCGCAGCCTCTATGGCACCGAGGACCATCTCGTCGTTGTGGGCGAAGGTGGCGTCGATGTTCTGATTGGCCTGCAGAATGTTCTGGAACACGTTCAAGCCTTCGGTACGGTCGAAGTTCGCCGTCTGCCGGGCGATTATTTCTATATCACCCTGCTGGTCCATAACTTCGTTAAAGCCCCGACCGCGTTCCCGAGCGGCGGAGGTGCCGGGGATACCTTCGAGCTCCACGAGTCTGCCGCTGCCGCCGAGCTGTTCGACGATGTATTCGGCTGCCATGCGCCCACCGGCGGTGTTGTCCGAGGCGATGTGGGAGACCACCTCGCCGCCGCCTGCCGAGCGGTCGATGGTAAAGACGGGGATGCCCGCCTGGTTGGCCCGCTGGACGCTGGGCACGATGGCGTCGGCGTCGGTCGGGTTGATTAGCAAGGCGTCGACGCCCCGTTGGATCAGGTCTTCGATGTTGCTCGCCTCCGTCGCGGAGTCGTTCTGGGAGTCGAGAACCACGAGGTTCACGCCCATTTCATCGGCCTGTTCTTGGGCTCCGTCCCGTAAGGTTACAAAGAACGGGTTGTTCAACGTAGAGACGGCAAGTCCGAAAACCGGACCTTCCGGCGCCTCTTCTTCGGCTCCTCCGCCGGCCATAACGATGCCTCCGGCGAGTAAGAGCAATGCGAGGGTGAGAGTAGTTAACTTTCTCATACCTTCCTCCTTTGTGTGATGGTGGTCATGCGCTCTGTCCAACTCGGCCTGCGAATTGGTGAATCAAGAGCGCTCCGATAATGACGGCACCCTGGACGACCTGCGCGTAAAACGGCGAGATGCCCAGGATGTTAATCGCGTTGGCGATAACCGCCATAATCAGGGCGCCGAGAATAGTGCCCCAGAGAGTTCCAAAACCGCCGGAGAGAACCGTCCCCCCGACGACGACCGCGGCGATGGTGTCCAGCTCGTAGCGAATACCCATGGTCGGTTGGGCGGAATCCAAACGCGCGACGAGGATCATCCCGGCGATCGCCGCCAGGGCGCCGGATAGTACGTAGACGATCGTTTTGATGGTCTTGACCGGAAGACCCGAGACCTTCGCCGCGGTGGCGTTATTGCCGATGGCGTAGATGTACTGCCCCAGCTTGGACCGGCTTAAGAGCAGAATACCCACCGCGTACGCCCCCGCCATCACCCAAATGGGGGTCGGGAGGCCCAAAATCTCGCCGGTCCCTATAAACCGGAACGCATCCGGGAGGCTCGTAATCGGGCGACCTCCGGTGTAGGTAAGCGCGAGGCCCCGGCCGAGGGTCATCATGCCTAAAGTGGCGATAAAGGGCGGAATGTTAACAATGGTAACAAGCAGACCGCTAACCAAGCCCGCCGCGGCGCCGACACCCATTCCGCCGAGGACCGCCAGGGCCACCGGCAGGTTCATCTGCAAGAGGTCCGCGGTAACCACCGCCGAGAGCGCTAAGACCGATCCGACCGAGAGGTCGATGCCGGCGGTCAGGATGACCATCGTCATCCCCACGGCGATGGTGGAAATAACGCTTGCCTGCACCAAGAGGTTGACGATGTTCCCCGTCGTGAGGAACTGGTCGGAAATAAGGGAAAGCCCCGCCACCAGAAGCGCAAAGGCGATCAGGAGCCCGAAGCGGCGGAACATCTTTCCGGTAAAAACAGTCTCGGCCATGGTGCCTCTCTATTTAAAAGGTGACGCCGGCCACCAGAACGACGTTGGAGTACGGGGTGCATTCTCCCGTGCGAACCACCGCCTTCGCGGTCTTGGCCATCTCCTTGAGCTCCTCGTGTTTGATCGTGGAAGTGGGAAGATTGCCGAGCTTTTCCCGGAGCCGTGTGTCCATCTCGGGGCTCTCCTTAGCCGTCTCCTTGGTTACCATCGCGCTCTCCACGGCGAGCTGTTGAAGCACCGCTTCCAGGACCTCCAGGAAGGGTGGCGTGCCGCAGCGGACCGCAAGGTCGATGCGCAGCGTGGAGTCCGGAATCGGCAGACCCGCGTCGCTGATAATGATGGTGTCCTTATGTCCGAGCATCGCTATGACTAAAGAAAGGTCGTCGTGTAGCAAACCGCTCTTGTTCATGTTTCTTCTCCGTAGGTTAGAGGGTAGTATCTCGGAGGTGGTCGTCACATAGGCTAGATGGTCTAGCGCAGGGCGCGGTGACGGGTGGTACCCTAAAGGTGAGCAAGGAGCCCCAAATATGAGCACACGATTCACGGTTATCGGCAGCATCAATATGGA
>CAZTRQ010000152.1:0-2569 GCA_964616245.1 uncultured Spirochaetaceae bacterium
CCGGAGGAAATTGCCGTGAGCATTCTTGCGGAATTGATAGCCGTTCGGAACGGCCGGGAGTAGCTCGGCTGGATTTCTCGCTCTTACTCGTTCAGCGGCACCAGGTCTATCTGTTGGGTAACGGTAAGGGATGCTTCGATTCGCCAAGAGCCCGAACGCCAGCGCATCGGAACCAGTATGGTCTCTTCGGTTTCGGCGCTCCGCGGAGAGAGCTTGACAGGAACGGTAGCCCGGCGCCCCGACACTTCCGCCTCCCCTATTTCCCAGTCGACTCGGGAAATCAGCTGATCCCGGAGCTGTTCTACATCTTCGGACTCCAGCCCTTCGAAGGCCGGCCCGAGACGCCCGAGTGCCTCTACGTCGCCCTCTTCCAAGGCGACAAAAAGCGCCTCCGCCTGAGACTCGGCCCGGGAAGCCGCTTCGCCGCCCCGCGGGCTACAGGAAGCCAGGAGGCCGACGGGAAGCACAAGGAGTGCCGCCGAGAGAACCCGACGGCACCGAGTACCGAAAAACACGCTCTTAGTTATAGCTTACAACCGTACCGGAGATGTGCGCCCTTGCTGGGGCATAGATGTTGAAGGTTATAACGTTCAAGAGAATATCGACGAAGCTCGCCTCGTACCGGACGGTCACGTTGACCGCTGCGTCGCCGGATCGGCGTTCGACTTCCCGGCGGATGGCGTCGTAGATTTCGTTGTCCATCGCGTCGGCGGTCAAGTTTGCGAGGTTGGCGCCGCCCGAACCACCGACGAACTCGTTGATTTTTACGGTGATCGCGAAGTCGTCGATGGGGGTCATGCCGGGCATGTCTTCGACAACCTGGATCCCTGTAAGCTGAAAAGTGGTACAGGCACCGATCGCCATTACAAGGGCAACAAGCCCAAGTATCTTTGCTGCTGTCTTCATTGTCACGCTCCTTTGCGTTCTTGTTTTGAAGCAGTCTACTATTTCCGTTGTCAGAAAACAATGAGGGTCCCCTGCGGAGGGTCTCGGCGGCGGAAGCGTCGATTGAGACCCTCCGCGTAGGCGTGCTACCTTAGAGTAAGAGGAGCAAGCGATGCGAGAGTTCTTAGGCGAAGAGTTTCTTTTGGACACGGAAGCCGCACGGCGGCTCTACTACGACTACGCCGAAAAGATGCCGGTCTTCGACTATCACTGCCATCTCTCCCCGAAAATGATCGCAGAGAACTACCGCTTTACCGACATCTTCGACGCCTGGCTTTCGGGGGATCACTACAAGTGGCGCCTGATGCGGGCCAACGGCGTCGTCGAGGAGTGCATTACCGGATCCGCGACTCCCCGGGATAAGTTCGCGGCCTGGGCGGAGACCGTTCCGGCGACGATCGGCAACCCCTTGCACCACTGGACCCACCTCGAGCTTCGGCGCTACTTCGGCATCTACGACCTCCTGAGTCCCGAAACCGCAGAGGAGATCTGGAAGAAGACCAACGACCTTCTCGGGACCGAGGAGTTCACGGTTCAGTCGCTGCTGACCCGGATGAACGTAAACTACATCGGCACAACCGACGACCCGGCGGACTCTCTGGAGCACCATACGAAATTAGAAAACCAGAAAGAGTTCCCGGTGGTCGTGCGCCCATCGTTCCGACCGGACAAGGCCTACGCGGTCGACAAGCCGGAGCTCTTTAGCGCCTACCTGCAGACCCTCGGGGAGGCCGCCGGTGTAGATGTAATCTCGAGCTTCGCCGCCCTCATAGACGCGATAAAGAAGCGTATCGACGTTTTCCACGCCGCGGGCTGCCGGGTTTCGGACCACGCCCTCATCCTCCCGGTCAACAGCCGAGCTCCGGAGGCAACCCTCGACGCGATACTGAACAAGGCCAAGGCAGGAACGGCGGCGACTCAGGAAGAGTTTGCCGCGTTTGCGACGGAGCTTCTCCTGGCCCTCGGCGCCGAATACGCCCGGCGCGGCTGGGTGATGCAGCTCCACCTCGGAGCGCTGCGGAATAACAACACCCGGATGTACGAGAGGCTCGGGCCCGACACCGGCTTCGACTCGATGGCCGACGGTCCGATCGCAGCACCCTTGGCCGGTTTCCTCGACACCTTGGATAAGGAGAACTTCCTTCCCAAGACCATCCTCTACGGCCTGAACCCCCGGGACAACGACCTCTTGGCGTCGATGATCGGGAACTTTCAGGAAGGGGGCGTTCGGGGAAAGATGCAGTACGGCTCCGCCTGGTGGTTCAACGACCAAAAAGACGGCATGACCCGGCAGATGCTCGCCTTGGCGAACTCCGGGCTGTTAAGCCGATTCGTCGGAATGCTGACCGACTCCCGAAGCTTCCTCTCGTATCCCCGGCACGAGTACTTTCGCCGGCTCTTGTGCAACATCTTCGGCGACTGGATGGACCGGGGAGAAGCTCCGGCGGACTTCCCCCATATCGGGGGGATCGTGCGGGACATCTGTTACAATAATGCTGCTCGGTATTTCGAAATCGCCGGGGTCGATCCCTTATAGGGTTCGCATCCCCCCGAACAACAGCTTTGTCACTTTCTCACATTGTGCTACACTAGACTTAGGCGTGGCAGCCAAAGTACAAAAAGT
>CAZTRQ010000152.1:2669-5094 GCA_964616245.1 uncultured Spirochaetaceae bacterium
GCTCTACCTAGCCCCGAGTCTCGACGTCAAAAGCGGTTCGGAGGAGCTTATGCGGCTTTTGCAAGAACGCCGAGCCGGCTCCAACCGTCGAACCAGCCACGTCTCGCTTCTTATCGAATCCGGGGCCGAGAACCTCGAGAACGCCGTAAAGCGTGTCTTTGAAGGGTCTACGGAAGAGGTCGAAGGTGTGGTAGTGAGGGATCTCGGGGCCGCCAGGGCTTCCCTCATGCCACTCCGAGACATCGACGGCAAGATCGTCGCCGCGGTGCTCCTGGTCTACCCGGAGCGAGCCCGTTTGAGGGAGTCCCGTTACAGAGAACTTCCGCGTCGCGACGACTACCAGCTCTTGGACGCAACCCAAGAGATCGTCGCGTATCTCGAGCCGGATTTGACGATCCGGTGGGCAAATAAGGCAGCAGCGACCTGTTCCGGATTCGACGTCGAGGATATTCCGGGACGCAAGTGTTACGAGATCTGGCACGGCCGGGAATCGCAGTGCGAGGATTGCCCGGTAGTCCGGGCAACCGAGAGCCTCTCGCCGGAGCACGGAGAGATAACCACGCCCAACGGGCGCCGTTACTACATCCGTAGTTACCCGATAACCGACTCCGTCGGGATTCTTGTAGGTCTGTTAGAGTTCGGGCAGGACATAACACAACAACACAAGACCGAAGAAGCCCTCCGGAGAACGGCGGGACTTCTCGAATCGATTCTAGAGCATAGTCCACATCCCATATCGGTACTCGACACCGAGGGAAACTACGTCATGGTCAACAAGGCGACCTCACAGCTCTATTCGCTGCCCCGGGAGACGATAGTGGGCCATCATCTTTCGGAGTTCCTCCCGGAGGAAACGGGTTCCCTCTTCCATCGTCGGATTCGTCGCCTGGTCAAGGAGAAGCGCCCGGTAACCGTGGAGGATGAAGTCGGAGACGATGATTCCGTCGGAGTCTTCTCCACGACTCTTTTCCCGATTTGGGACAACGACGGAGAGATTAGCGCGATCGGGGGAATTACCACCGACGTCACCGACCTCAAGGCGGCCCAAGAGCTCGCCGAGCGAGCCGACGCCCAGAAGGCTGCCCTCTTAACGGCGGTGCACTCGAAAGTCAGAGACGAACTTGGAGTTATTTCGAGCCTAATCGACCGGAACCTCCAACCTGGTGTGTCCCGGGAGACCTTGGAGCTTTCCCGGCGTATCCAGTTACAGCTTCGGGCGATGTCGCTCCTCCACGAGCAAAGCGACGCAACCGAAACCTTAGGCGCCGTCGACCTGGTAGTCTACACCCAGAGCCTCGTCGACGAGGTGGTCCAATCCTACGAGTGTACGGGGAATGTCTCCCTCTCTCTCTGGGCCGACCCGGTGGTCGTACCCCTCGATTTCGGGCTCTGCTTTGGTCTTGTCTTGACGGAGTTAATCGCCAACGTCTGCCGAAACGCCTTCGTACCGCGACGCGGCGGGCTTCTCGAAATCGCCATTTCCAACGACGACCGGGGAGTGACGCTTCGAGTTACCGACAGCAGCCCTGGTAGGGAGGAGCACGGAGAGGACGAAGAACCGGCAGGTCAGGTAGTCGAGGGCCTCGTAGGAAACCTTCGTGGCACGGTCGAGCGCCACTTGGACAATTTCCGGGCCTGGACGGTTCTCTTGCCCCTCGCCCCGGAAGATCGAATGTGAGCATTTCTCGGATAGGAGGTACTCGGATGAAGATTACGCAACTCGACAGGGTCGAGAAGAAATCGGTAGAGATGGAGGGTGCCAAAGGGGCCTACAAGCAGGTTCCCGTTGGCATCGCGGACGAGGCCCCAAACTTTTCGATGCGGGTCTTTACCCTCGAGCCCGGGGGGTTTACGCCGTATCACAACCACCCCTGGGAGCACGAAAACTATATTTTGAAGGGCCAAGGCGTAATGCTTACGGACACCGGCGAGGAGAAACCGATAAAGGCCGGAGATTTCGCGATCGTCCTCCCGAACGAAAAGCATCAGTTTAAGAACACCTCGAACACCGACGAGCTGCAGTTTATCTGCATGGTGCCGAAGGAACACGAGTAGCCTAGTTCCGCACCTCTCGCAGATAGTTATAGATGGTATACCGAGAGACGCCGAGCTCCGCGGCAACCGTGTCTATGGCTCCCCGGACTTCGAAAATTCCAGCGTCGAGGAGCTCCTTAACCACTTTCTTGTTCTTCGATTGAAAGGAAACGCCCCTCTCGGTCGCGGTGTTTAGGAGCGCTTCGTCGATCTTGCTTCGGACCAACTCGTCGGAGCTCTTTACGGTCGAGCTGCTTGCCGCCGCCTTCGGGATGCTGCCGAGCTGCTCGAGGAGGTCGATCAACGGGACGCTCAGGTCGACGGTTACCATCATCCGACCGATAAGTCGGTCGCCACTCCGTATCGGGACGGCAACGGTTCGAACGGTTTT
>CAZTRQ010000153.1:0-4990 GCA_964616245.1 uncultured Spirochaetaceae bacterium
CTCCGAAACGCTTCGGGTAGGTGTTGATGTCGGAACCGTGAAAGGCCACCGCGAGGCGAGGCGCGACACCAATATCCTTGAGAAAAGCCCCGGAGAGCCCGTTGGGACCAAAGTGGGCGTAGAGCAGGTCGAAACGGAGGCGAGAGAAGGCGTTCAGAAAGAAAACCGTTTTTCCGGAGGTAACCCCGGTGCGATACCGCTGCCGGGAGAAGGCGCGGAGAAGGCGCCGTGGCCGAAGAAGGGCGTTTCGAATCGTCAGAAGCAACAGGCGCAAGACCCGCGTCACGGGCTTTGCAGGTACATCCGCGAAGAGCGTTCGGTCGAGGAGCCGGTATTCGGCAACCATCGGCTGGACGCGGTCCGTCGAGCCGCGAGCGGCGGCCAAAACGGTTACCTCGTGACCTTGGTCGATCAGACCGGCGATGTGGTTGAGGATGAACTGTTCGCTAATAACCGGGAACTTCCCGACGATGACACCGATCTTCACAAAACGCCTCCGGAGGGGAGCACCCGCAGAAGAACGCCCCCGGTTCCCCTCCGCCCAGGGCGTCTAGTAGTATACCCGCGGTTTAGAGTAATGGCGATCATTCCCTCTTCCCAAGCGACCTTCTCTTGGCCGGCAACAGCACCAGATTACTGGGGCCGCGCCTGTCGCGACCTGGCCTCCGGCGACCAGGTGCTCCGTCGGCTTATCGAGGCTCACCGAAGCGAGGCACTCCGGGGTAGCGGGGACGCCTTTCGAACCATCCTAAACGCAGTCGTCGGACAACAGATTTCGGTCGCCGCGGCGGCGGGGATCGCGGGACGCCTCGCGGAGGCCGTTCCCGAGCTCTCGGCGGCGGCAATCCTTGGCGCCTCCCCAGGGCGGCTTCGGGAGGCAGGGCTCTCGGCCCGGAAGGTCGAGTACATTCTGGGCATCGCGGAAGCCTTCGTCGACGGACGGATCGACCCCGCCACATGGAAAACCTTAAGCGACGCCGAGATCCACGCCTCCCTGACAACTTACCGGGGAATCGGCCCCTGGACCGCCGATATGATGTTGATATTCTACGCCCACCGACCCGACGTACTGCCCCTTGGCGACCTCGGACTCGTCAACACCGCGGCTCGCCTCTACCGCTGGGATGATGCATCGGCGGCGGATCGGCGGGAAAAACTAAGGGCCCTTGCCGAGACCTGGCGTCCCTGGAGGACCGTCGCGACCTGGTTTATCTGGTGCGACCTGGACAACGACCCTGTTATCTACTAAGCCGATCCGGCTCTTGCTTCGGCGCCGTGCCGGAAGTCGCCCCGTTTTCTCGCTTCTCCATCCGACGGAGAAGCTGGGCGATGTGTTTCGCCGGATAGACACCGAGGGGACAGACCGCGCTGCACTGAAGCGCCCGGTCGCACCCCGGGGCTCCTGCGGGACCGGAAGTCGCTTCGAGGATCTCGCCTTCTCGGTCCGGCCGCTTCTCCAACTCCCGGTTCCAGGCGGCGAGAGCGGCGGGGCCCATAAAGCGCTCCTGAACCGGGCAGGCGGAAACGCAGAGGCCGCACTCGATACAGTTCTCGAACCGGACGAACCCATCTATCTCTTCCGGCACCTCGGCGCTGGGGTTCGCTTCGCTCGGCCGGAGGTAGCTCGCCTCCCGGGGAAAGTCCCGGTAGAGGGGTGCGGGGTCGATGGCCAGGTCCCCGACGACGGGAAAGGGCGATAGGGGATGGAGCTCGATGGGACCGTCGATCTCCTCCAACCGAGTAAGGCAGGCGAGAACCCGCTTGCCGTTTGCGATAACGCCGCAGGTGCCGCAGGAGCCGTGGTGGCAGCTGTGCCTGTAGAGCAGCCCGGGCTCCGATTCGCTTCGAATCTCTTCCAGGGCGTCGAGGATGCTCTTATATCGACCGCTTCCCACCGTGTACTCGGCGAGTCCTCCGGCTCGGCGTATCCGGATGGTCTTGCTTGCGGAATCGTCACTATTGCTCATCGTTTTCTCCGACTTTTTTCCGGAAGTAGTCGCGGTGGCTCAACAGAGGGGTTTCGGCGGTGCGGCAGGGAATCGTAAGCCCGACCTCGTCGCAGACAACATCGGCGACTTTTTCCCCCATCGCCCGGAGGACCGTCGCCTTCCCCCCGATAATGCTGTAGAAACCCCGGGCGCCGTGGTCGGCGTGGGAGACCGCCTCGAAGTCGCGGCTCAGC
Source organism: uncultured Spirochaetaceae bacterium (assembly GCA_964616245.1). Taxonomy (GTDB): domain Bacteria; phylum Spirochaetota; class Spirochaetia; order DSM-27196; family PWMO01; genus CAYPUT01. The sequence goes on from CAZTRQ010000153.1 coordinate 2,183, forward strand.
CTGCGTCCCGAGGCATCCGCTCCGTTCGAAACCGCCCGGCCGGCGAGGGGGCGTACGGCTGTCCACGCAGCGTGGAACGCCCTACTCGAAAAGGACGGGACGAGCAGGTCGCCCTGGGAAAGCAGCCAGTCGACGTCCGCCTCCGGGGTTTTTACTCTGTCGGCGTCCTCGATTTCCCACTGCGTGGTGCCCACGATAGAGAGCTGCCGCTGGGGAACGATGATGTCCGCGTCTCCCGGGGGATGGAGGCGGCTTATCACCATGTTGGTCAGTCGGCCTTTGACGGCGACGAGGGTTCCCGGCGCCGGGGTAATCGGCAGCTCTTTTCCGCCGAGGTCCGCAATACGCCCGGCCCAAGGGCCGCCGGCGTTAATGACGATGTCGGCCCGGAGGAACTCGTCGCCGCTGCCGTCGCCGCTGCCGCCGGACGCTCGCGCCGCGGCCCCGAGGTCCCGGACGCGGACCCCTGTAACGTTTCCGCCGCTGCTTTCTATTGCCACCACCTCGGTAAAGGGGCGAACAACGGCCCCTCCGGGGCTCGAGTAGCCGGCGGGGGCGCGATCCGATCCTGTTCCCGCCACCGCAGTCGCGAAGAACTGCATCGGCAGCCGGTAGGCGTCCAGGGTCCCGTCCGGGACGACGACGGCAAAACGAGCGGCGGGGTTAATCTTGGGCTCGTAGCGCAGCGCCAGGTCGGTGGGAATCCGGCGGTTCGAGATGCCGGCGGCGCTGCAAGCGGACTGAAAGGTGTCGGCGAAGGCCTCATCCTCATCATCGAGGGCAAGAAAGAGCCCGTAATTCATTTCGATGGACTCCCCGGCTATCTTACGCAGGGTCTGAACCTCTTCGATGCACTCCCGGGCGATGTCGACGTCCCCGACGGCGTACCGGGCGCCGGAGTGGAGCTGTCCGTGGTGCCGACCGGTGGTCCCGGAGGTAAGCTCTCCCCGCTCGAAGAGGGATACGCGGAATCCACGCTGGATAAGGTCGTGGGTAATCGCCGCACCGGTGCCACCGCCGCCGATAACGACGACGTGGATGTCTCCGGCGCGGCGGACCTCAGGGTCCGAGGCCACCGGAGCTGGGGTATCAGCCATCGCCTTCCCATCCACTCACCCGGGCGACCGCCTTCTGCCATCCGGCGTAAAGGGTCTCCCGCTGATCTTCGGACATCTGTGGTTCGAACCGGCGGTCGAGCTGCCACTTCGAGGCGATCTCTTCCTGGTCCTGCCAGAAGCCCACCGCGAGACCCGCCAAGTAGGCGGCTCCAAGGGCAGTCGTTTCGGCGACCTTCGGTCGCTCGACGGGGAGCCCGAGAATGTCGGCCTGGAACTGGAGCAGAAAGTTGTTCGCCGCGGCGCCGCCGTCGGCCCGGAGCGTTTTTAAGGGAAGGGCTTCCTCGCTCCGGACGGCACGGATGACGTCGCGAGATTGGTAGGCGATGGACTCGAGGGCAGCTCGGACCAGGTGGGCCCGGCTTGCTCCCGCGGTCAGACCGAGGATTCCGCCCCGGGCATAGCTGTCCCAGTGCGGTGCCCCGAGACCGACGAAAGCGGGTACCATGTACACCCCGTTGGACCCGGAAACCGATTCGGCAATGGCCTCGGTTTCCGAGGCGTGGGTAATGATTCCGACCGAATCCCGAAGCCATTGAATCGCCGCTCCGGTAATAAAGATGCTCCCCTCGAGGGCGTAGCTCGTCCCTGTCGGAAGGGCCCAGGCCGGGGTCGTCAAGAGGCGGTGCTTGCTTCGGATGGCCTCGGAGCCGGTGTTGACCAGGACGAAGCACCCGGTGCCGTAGGTGTTCTTGATCATCCCGGGGGAGTAACACGCCTGTCCAAAAAGGGCGGCGTGCTGGTCTCCTGCGGCTCCTGTTATCGGTACCTGAACGTCGGCAAAGACCGAAGGGGCGGTCACCGCCATCTTTCCCGAAGATGGTACGACTTCGGGGAGCACCGAGGCCGGGACGCCGAGGAGCTCGAGGAGCTCGTCATCCCAGGCACCGGTGTGAATGTTAAAGAGCATCGTCCGGGCGGCGTTCGTCACGTCGGTTATGTGCGCCCCGCCGTCGGTCAGGTTCCACAAAAGCCACGAGTCGACGGTTCCGAAGGCAAGCCTTCCGGAGTCGGCCAGCTTTCGGGCCTCCGGAACGTTGTCGAGAGCCCACCGGACCTTTGTTCCGCTAAAATAGGCGTCGATGACGAGACCGGTCTTCGAGAAAACCGTCTCTTCGTGCCCTTCGGCCTTAAGACGATCGCAGAAGTCCGCGGTACGGCGGCACTGCCAGACGATGGCGTTGACGACGGGCTTTCCGGTTTCCCGGTCCCAAAGGATGACCGTCTCCCGTTGATTGGTTATTCCGATAGCCGCCAGGTCGCCGGGACCGATCTTCGCCGCCTTGAGTGCGTCGAAGAGGACTTCGCGCTGAGATCCCCAGATATCCATCGGGTCCTGCTCGACCCAGCCGGGCTTCGGGTAGTGTTGGCGGAACTCCTTCTGGGCGACGCCCCGGATGTTGTTGTTTCGATCAAAAACGATCGCCCGGGAGCTGGTCGTTCCTTGGTCCAACGCGACGACAAGTTTCTCGGCCATCACAGTTCTCCTTCAACGTGCCCTTCGGTGGCATGGGGTATGTGCATCGTCGCCACGAGGTCGATTCCTGTTCCGGCGACGTCGGCGGCTACGGTCTCTCCGAGGGGAATGGGCGCCTCGAGGCGAAGCTCGTAGATTGCGGCAAGAAAAGGGGCGATGCGATCGACGGGAACGGAACCGACGCTGCGGACCGGAAGCCGCCCGATGGCGCCTCCG
>CAZTRQ010000154.1:0-4943 GCA_964616245.1 uncultured Spirochaetaceae bacterium
GGTTCCCGGGTTGTTGTTGTACACCGCGAGACCGGCTCCGGCGTTTAGGCAGACCGAGTCCCGGAGGGCGGCGGGGCCGCCACCGGCGAGAAGCTGCCGCCCGATCTCGGCGTTCTGCTCCGCTTCTCCGCCGGCGAGCCCCCCGACCCGGTGGCGCTCGATGCCCAGGTCCTCCGGGGAAACGACAAAACTCTCGAAGGCCCCGGCGTCGTCGAAATAGACGATCCGCGTATCGGCGGACACCGAGATTTCGTCCAGGCCGTCGAGGCCGTGGACGATAAGCCCCCGCTTTAGCCCGAGCATCTGCGCCGCCCGGGCGACGGGCTCGCACATCGCCTCGGAGTACACGCCAATTAACTGGTAGGCGGCGCCGGCGGGGTTTGCCAAGGGTCCGAGCAGGTTCATGATGGTTTTTATGCCCAGCTGCCGCCTCGGTACCGCGGCGTGTTTCATCGCCTTATGGTAGAGGGGGGCGAAGAGAAAGGCGAATCCCTCCTCGGAGAGAAGCGTCTGGCTCTCCTCGGGTGTCAAGGTAATACGTATGCCGAGGGCTTCGTAAAAGTCCGCACTGCCGCTCTTGGAGCTGATCGCCCGGTTACCGTGCTTAGCCACCGTCGCTCCTGCCGCAGCCGCCACCAGGGCGGCGAAGCTCGAGATGTTAAAGGTTCCCGCGCCGTCTCCACCGGTGCCGCAGGTGTCGAGAATCGGCCGGTCGGACCGGATTACCGTACGCTTCTGTTGAAGCACCGCTGCACACCCGGCGATCTCTTCCGGCGCCGGACCCTTGGCCGCCAGTGCCGCGAGAAAAGCGCCTACCTGGGCCTCCGAGAGGTTGCCCTCGGTAAGCTCCTGCATAAAGTTTTCCGCCCCCTCCCGGGAGAGGCTCTCGCCGTTAAGGACCCTCGAGAGGGTCGCCGGGTAGACGAAGGGCTCCCGACGGTAGTGGAGAAAGTTTCTTAGCAGCTTTTTTCCGGTCTCGCTGGCGATCGATTCGGGGTGAAACTGGACCCCCTCCACCAGCTTCTCCCGGTGCCGGACACCCATAATCTCGCCGTCGGGGCTCCTGGCGGTTATCTCGAGCTCCCCTGGCAGGGTTGCCTCGTCGATTACCAGGGAGTGGTACCGGGTAAAGAGCGCAGGGGTATCGATGGAGCGAAAGAGCCCCCTGCCGTCGAGGTCCATCTTTTGCGTCTTGCCGTGGACAATCTCCTTGGCCCCGGCAATCTCGGCTCCGTAGGCGTACCCGATAGCCTGGTGTCCGAGGCAGACCCCGAGAATCGGAACGGTTCCGGCGAAGCGGCGAATCGCCTCGACCGACACGCCGGCGTCCTCGGGCCGGCCGGGCCCGGGAGAGATAATGATGCGGCTCGGCGATAAGGCCGCGATAGCGTCGAGGCTTATGGCATCGTTTCGGATTACCCGGACATCCTCCTCGGTAATCTCCCGGAGGTATTGATAGAGGTTATGGGTAAAGCTGTCGTAGTTGTCGATTAGCAAGATCATCGCAGTGCCTCCAGTCCCACCGACGCCGCGAGGGCGCCGAGTTTTTCTCCCGTTTCTTCGTATTCGCGCTCCGGCGTCGAATCGTAGACGATTCCCGCTCCGGCCTGAAGAATAAGCGTCTCCCCGCGCTTAAAGGCGCTCCGGATGGTTATGCAGCTGTCGAGGTTGCCCCCGGGCTCCATATAGCCGACGAGCCCGGCGTAGAAGCCGCGTCGGTGGGGCTCGAGGCGGTCGATAGTTTCGATCGCCCGAATCTTTGGGGCCCCGGAGACGGTCCCCGCGGGAAAGGTAGCCCGGATGGCGTCGATGCCGGTCTTCCCCGGAGCCAAGGTTCCCCGGGCCTCGGAGACGATGTGCATAACGTGGGAGTAGCGCTCGACGCTCATGTACTCCTCTACGGCGACCGAACCGGGCCGGCAAACCCGCCCGATGTCGTTTCTCGCCAGGTCGACGAGCATCAGGTGCTCCGCCCGCTCCTTTGGGTCGGCGAGAAGCTCCTGCTCCAGGGCCTTGTCTTCCCGTCGGTCCGCCCCCCGGCGGCGGGTCCCGGCGATGGGCCGAATTCGGACCTCGTCGTCCTTAACCTTGATGTGGACCTCCGGGGAAGATCCAAAGAGCTGGTAACCCCCGAAGTCTATGTAGAAGAGATACGGTGACGGATTCGCGCTTCTCAGGCGCCGGTAGGCCTCGAGGGCGGAAATCTTCGTCCGGATGCGCATCCGCCGGGAGAGAACCCCTTGCAGGAGGTTCCCGGCGATAATCTCTTTCCGAACCGCTTCGACACCGGAGAGAAAAGTTTCGGCGCCGGCGTCGCCGTCTATCAGATCGGCGGCGTACTCTTTGTCGTCCGGTTGGAGGTAGTTAAAGTTTAGGTCGTTTATCTTCTCCTCGGTCCGGTGGATCTCCGCCTCCAGGTCTATCTGATGCTCGGTGTAGTTCAGCCCGATAAGGTAGAGCAGGTCGGTGTAGTGGTCGAATACGGCGAGAATATGTCCGAAGAGAAAGGCACCAAGGGGGAGGCCGAGGGGGTCCTTTCGGGAGGTAAAATGGATGGTATCGCACTTCGCCGCGAACTCGTAGGCCAGGTACCCGACCCCGCCGGCGGGGAAAGGAAAGTCCTGGTGGACTTCGGCGTGTTGGTTGGCAAAGTAGAGGAGGACATCGAGCATGTCCTTGGCGCTGCTCTTTATCGCTCGCCGCTTGCCGCCGACGTCGAGGTGGATTCCGGTATCATCCTCGATTACCTGGAACGCTTCTCGGACAACCAGGACCGAGTAACGCTCCCGCCCCTTCTGGTACGAAGAGGATTCGAGAAGGGCGACGGCTCCCAGCTTCCGGGCGAGGGCATAAGGGGTAAACCGCTCGCCGGAGAGAACCTTGATAATCGTGTCTCGTCGTTGCATTTCGTGACTCCCGCTGCGCCGCCTAAGGGCGTCTGCCGGGGCCAAAAAAAAGCCGCGACACGATGTGCGCGGCATTGGAAGGTTCCGCAGGCCCACCGTGAACGACTCGTTCGGGGCCCGCGGCGCAAAGGTAGCGTCAGGCCCTTTCGGACCACCACCACCGAGTTATTATCTGGAATACGTTATGACTATTCACAACGCCCGTATAATACGTCGCCGGGCGTTGGAGGTCAAGCATTCCGTACTAAAATGGTAATGCGGCTTCCACCTCCTGTTCTTCCATCTGTTGATCTTCCATCGCCTCGGTCTCGTCCACGGCCTCGACCATCACGTCCGAATCCTCGAGCTCCTCGTCGGCGGGCTTTGCCGCGGTAAAGTTTGGTCGGAACTCGACGTGCTCCCCGACGATCTTTATCCGCGAGTGGTTCTTGCCGTCGTTGTCGGTCCACCGGTCCTGCTTCAGGCGACCGACGACCCGGACCCCCCGGCCCTTCGAGAGGTACTCTCCGCATTGGTTCGCGAGCTTTGCCCAGACTTCGACGTCAAAGAAAGAGACTTCCTTCTTGCTCTCGGTGTCCTGCCGGTAGAACCGGTTCGAGGCAACCGAGAAGTTACAGACCGGGGTCCCCTTCGGCGTCGTCGCCAGGACCGGATCCCGGGTCAGGTTTCCCTCGATCAAAATTGAGTTAAGATTGTTCATCCTCGTCACTCCTTGTATCAGTAGTAGCGCGCGCACCCACTACTACCGACCTGGTTGCTCCGATGCTTCAAGCAAAGGCGATTTTTTTCGTAAAAGTTGCGTCCGGGGGAGCCTTTTTCCGACAGTTTTGTCCCGGCGGCCAACAGACAGGAGCGGGTCACATCAGCTTAAAAGCCAGGGAGAGGATGAGGGTGTGCTCAGCGTTCCGATTCTTCCCGAGAAGGGGGGCGTAGTAGGCGCTCCGGAAGAGAATGGGCGCCTTGCCCTCCCGGCGGGAAATGCGGGCCTCGGCGCCGACGCCGAGGCGCAGCATTAGAGAGTCCGTATCGGAAAGGGGATCGAGGTCGTCGACGATGGGCGGAGGAAGGTAGTCGATCTCCAGGGTTAGCGGCTGGAGGTCCCAGGTGTCGGTTGGTCGCCAGTCGACACCCGCGGCTCCCCTGTAGCGGTAGCGGTACCAGATGGTATCGAAGGCCTCGACCCCGGTTAGGGCGCGGCGGATTTCGTTTTCTTCGTATGCCGAGAGGCCCGCAGAGCCATAGTCGGCAGGAAGAAAGAGGTCGAGTTGGTGCGAGGTCCTAATGCTCCAGACCGGGCTCGGCGACAGGGCAAGATCGAGGCCCACTCCGGCGCCCCAGGCGTGGAGGTCCTGGTTTTCCGCGACGTAGCGCTCTCCGGCCTGCCGGTTCTCCAGGGCCGCGGCGTAGTTCGGTGCCGGCATCGCCAGGATAATTCGAGGCGCTAGCGCGACCTCCATCGGGATTCTGCCCCAGCGTCCCGGCCCGACCAAGCCGTCATCCCCCCAGAGCTCGAACCGTGCGGAGAGCACCAGGTCCGAGAGGCGGCCCCGGCGCCGGTTCTCCTCGTCGGCGTACCGCGAGATAACAACGCCCCCGGGCGAGAAGTCGAGCCCGATGGCAACCGCGTCGGAAACGCCGTAGACCGCCCAGAGCCCGGCGGCTATCTGCCAATAGCTGCCTCCGAGGTCCCCTGGACGCTTTTCGTAGGCGAAGCTTCGGTCGAAGACTCCCGGAGCCAGGGAGGCCGAAATTTCGGTGGCTGCAAAGAGCTCCCCGTCGACCGGAACGGGCCGGGAGAGGTCGAGCCGCGATTCGGCGAAAGCCACCGGCGAGGGCCCGGCGATAGCCAGAATGCAAAAAAGAAGCGCGAGGCGGGGGGCGCCGATTCCGGAGGCGCCGTTCGAAACGCTCATACCCGGGAGTCTACCACGGTCCGGAGGCCGGTCCTACAGTTTCTTCGGCGGTGTTTCTCCGGCGCGGTCGAATTCTCAGGTACAACAGACCAGTTCTAGAGGGTATACTACAGGAGGAGAAACA
>CAZTRQ010000155.1:0-4936 GCA_964616245.1 uncultured Spirochaetaceae bacterium
GAGGGGGTGGAGGTGCGCCTCGAGTCCGACGAAGGACGGGTTCTCTACCAAGTGCTCCCGACAAACCGAGAGCCGATAGAATACCAAAACCCCGTTTCGCTGCCCGGAAAGCCCGGTGCGGTAACCAGCTACCTGATCGAGTCGGTGGTTGTCGGCGATCAAGGTAGCAGCAGTCGAGTAGAGACTCATCGGTACGTCATCGACCGCTCCCAGGAAGAGGAGGCCTACCTAAAAATAGTAAGCCCTGTTCCGGGACGCTTTTCGAACGCCCAGCTTCTCTACATCGTCTCGAGGGGTCTCGAAGAGGTTCGATATTCTCTCGACGGCTCGGACCCGAGAACCGGGGGCACAAGATACGCCGGCCCAGTGTTGATAGCTCGGGAAGGATCCGTGAGTCTTTCGGTCGTCGGAGTGACGCAGGGAGGAGAGACCATAGAGAAGAGCCTGAGCTACGAGGGGGAGAGAGGCTCGCTACTCTCCACCCCTCAGGGCTTTTACGACGGAGCCGTGCTCGTTGATCTCGAGGGCCTCCGTGATTTTCGCTACCGGCTCGAGGATATTCCCGTTACCCGGACCGACGCTGTTCTAACTCGGGGGCTGGAGATCCGGCCCATTCCGAATACCCGGCGGAGTGTGATTCTTCGGCTCAACGACTCCCCGGAAGACGGAACCCCTGACTTTCGCTACACCTTTATCCTCGATAGTCGTGATGTCCCTCCGCCGCTGATTCACCTCTTTTCTCCCGAAGCGGACCGGATCAGTTTCGCCCTCGAGCGGGAAACAGAGGTCGAGACGGAATACGCTGTCTTTATCGACGGGCGACCGTACCGTTCCGGCGTCTACTCCGGCCCCGTGGAGGTAACGCTGCCCCGAGGCGTCACTTCCGGAGAAGGGCTCTTGCGCGCCCGTTCCCGGAGCGGTGCCGGGTCCTGGAGTGATTTTTCCGAAGAAGAGTTTGTCTTTTCGACCGGCAGTCCATCACCGGTATCTGTAATTCTATCTCCGGAAGGCCCGTCCCCGGCCAAGAAAATCTCCTTCGAGGCGGGGCTCGACCGGGTTGTCCGGTACGAGCTTCGAAGCATCACCGATCCGGAGCGTCGCGTCACCGAGCGCTCCGGGCGTCTCGAAGACGGGGACATTATCTCTATCCCGTACTCGACTCGGGAACGATCGGTCCTGTCCTACGCCACCTTCGACTCTCGAGGTAACGCCTCACCGGAGCGAAGTGTCGAATTGGTGCTGGACCACGATCCCCCGGTCGAGCCGGAAATCTCGATTGAGGGCCGGCAAGCTCGTATCCGGGGCAGCGAAGAGACATACGTCAGAGTGGTATCCGACGGCGTGTTAGAGCTACCGGGCTTCAGAGGCTACGAGCGGCCTTTCGAGCTTCCCTTGGTCCCCGACCGCAGGGTGGGATACACCATCGAAGCCTATACCAGGGATGCTGTCGGGAATGCCTCCGCAGTCGTGTCGAAGCGTGTGTATGTCGACGATCGACCGTTGACCATACCTCCGTTAATCGGCGTAGAAGACGGAAAGCACTACTCCGCGGACGCAGTTAGGGTGTCGGCGGCGTTTCCGTCGCCGGGTCTCTCCCTTCACTACACCCTTTCCCTCGATGGGACGGTGCCGCCCCTTCCCACCGAAACCGCTGCCACATTGGAGGATCCTCTCGAAGTATTCGGTACCGACGGAGAGGTCGTTTCGGTGCATCTTCGGGTCCGAGTAAGAAGCGAAGAGAGCGGTCGCTTCGGAGAGGACAAAACGATTCGGTTCGTGATCGACCGAGAGGTACCGGAACTGCCGCCTCTTCTGGGGGTGGAAAACGGCGGCGTTTACCGCGGCGGCCGGGAGGTAACCCTCGGCGATAGCGAGCCTGGCAGCAGCCTGTTTCTTGTCCTCTCCGATGACGAAGCGGGCGAGAGTTCGCGACGCGTCCCCTACGATGGTCCGATCCTCCTCGACGTGCCGGAAGGAACGAGGACTGAGTTCTTTCTTGCAGTTGAAATTGTCGATGCGGCAGGAAACAGAAGCTCCTCTGCCTTTCCCACACGGGTCGTAATCGACCGCCAGGTTCCCGGAGCTCCCGAACCGTCTCTAACCTACCAAGACGGGGTCCCCCTCCTGCGCCTCGAAGGAGGAGACGGAGACCTTTTCTACTCTCTGACTCCCAGACCCGGTATACCGGAGGCTCCGGACCAGAATTCGACGCTCTATACGGGACCTGTTTCCCTCGACCCGGGACGCTACCTTCTCTCGGCCCGGGAAATCGACGCAGCGGGGAACGCCGGCCCCGTGACCTATTCCTCCGAAATTCACATTCCCACTCCCGATGAGGATCTATATGCGTCGCCGGTCCTTCTGGCCGATTGGCAAGGGGAAAACGGCGTCTTGATTTGGCCCGAGGCGCATCGGAGGGACCTGCGGTATCGATTCTCTTTTCTCGCCGAAGACGATATGCGGCTCTACACCGGGCCGGTAGAGTTTCGCATACCCGAGGACACAGCTGAGGTCGCACTGGAGTACCTTCTATTCGAGGGACAGGAACGTCCGAGGCGGCTGGTAGTCCGTCGTCCTGGTAGTCCGGGCCTGCCGGAGATAAGCCCGGAGGAGGATTACCGAACCAGGGAGGACGTGGAAGTTACTGCGACGGGCGCCGGTACGCTACGGTACGAGATTTCCACAACCGGGCCACCTGCGAGCGTCTCGCGACGCTCTCCCGAATGGCCGGGAACGGTGCAGCTTCCGGGGCGGGACGGCGAAACGGTCGTATTCGACCTTGCCCTGCGCTCTTTTACCGACGCCGGTGCCGGTGAGGTTGTTCGACGTACCTTCGTTGTAGACCGCTCACCACCGGGGGCCCCTCGGTTGACGAACGCCCAGGACGGCGAGTTTTACGACGACAGTCGGCGCATTACCCTCGAACACGACGACGCCGACGTCTTCTACCGTGTTCTTCGAAACCCCGATACCCGGGCCGCGGAGGCGCAGTTCGAGGGCTACTCCGAACCAATTCTCCTCGAAGCAGTTGACGGAGAGCTCTCGAACTATCGCATCGAGGCTTACAGCGTCGACGCGGTCGGAAACCGGAGTCCACAGACCGCCGTGTGGAGTGTTTACCTCGACCGAGAGATTATCTATGTGGCACCGGATGGGAGTGACCGCGGCGCGGGAACCCGGGAGTCTCCATTCCAGACCCTCGGCCGGGCGGTGGAGCGGATCCGGGAGAGCGACCGAGAGACTATCTTCTTGGCTACCGGTGTCTACGAGATATCTCGGCCCCTGCGGTCCGACGGTGCCCTCGCAATACAGGGGGGCTTGAACCCGGAGACCTGGCGTTCGAGTGTCTCCGGGGAAACCGTAATACTGCCTGTCGAGGAGTTCGCCGGCGACGCTCTGATAACGAGCTACGGAGGTTCGGTGACGATAAGCCGGTTGACGCTCTCGTCTACGCCCTCTTTCGAAGGCTCCCTCCTCTTGGTCGACAATGTCGTGACTAGTCTGGATTCGGTGTCACTCTCGAGCGCCGGCGGACGCGCCATCGACGCTCGACAGGGAAGCCTTAGTATCCGCCGGGTCGTCCTAAATCAGACTGGGTCCACCTCGGAAGGGGTTGTCCTTCGCGGTACGACGGCAACGATTGAATCGTCGGTGCTCCGTGCCGGTTCCGTCCAAAGCGAGCGGGCGGTGGCCCTAGATATGCAGTCCTCCGCCTCGCTTACCATCGATCGAAGTCGAATCGAAGCCTACGGCATCTCCCGGGCGACCGCGGTTTCCACAGCGAACAGCAGTCTCGAGGCTGTGCAAAGCACCTTTCGAGTGGGAGCCTCCCGGGGAAACGCCCAGGCGGTCAGCTCTAGAGACGGCGGGGTGCTGATCGAAGCATCTGTTCTTCAGGCGGACGACGAAACCCGGGTCTCCAATCTCTTGGTGAGTAGAGACGGAACCCTCGCGGTCATCGACTCTCTACTGGAGCTCAGCGGACAGCAGGGCGCGGTCGGTATCGTCGCGAGTGGTGGGCTGGTGGATGTACGGGGAAGCCGCTTCGTCGGAACCTCACTAAACGACTTTACCTACGGCATCCAAGCCCGGGGCATCGAGGGTGTCTTCGTAAACAACGTGTTTCAGGCGGGTCAGGTGGGAGAGTACATCGCCGGATCCCTGGTGGATTCACCGAGCCAGTGGATCCACAACACGTTCTTGGGCTATCGGGCCTCCCCCTTTATTCAACTCCTAAACATCCGCGGAACCGGGAGAACACTCTTCGGAAACAATCTCGCGCTTCAAGGTGCCGCAGGATCGGGGACGGGATTGGTCGTTTCGGGGCGCCACGACCTCGAGATTCGGGGAAACCTATTCGCCGGGTGGGGAACCATCCTTGCCACCGACGATCGGCAGGTGTCGTCGCTCTCGCTCTTGGAAAGCGGCAGGGTGATGGGAGTCCTCGCAGGGGAGAACGGAGTGGTTTCCCTCGACGAGTCAATCGGCCGGGACGGCGTGCCCTACCGCTTGTTTCCCGATTCCCCGGCGATCGACCGCGCGGTGGAGCTGCAAGGAAGCGAAGAGGTGCTCTTCGATATCGAAGGGCAGCGTCGCCCGGCACCGGTCCCCCCGGACGGCTCCTTCAGACAAACCTACGAAGGCCGATCCGACGTGGGGGCCGACGAGTACTATCCGTGATTTTCGGTTAGGCCGCTATTCGTGGGTCCACTGGGGGTCCGAAAAGAGTGCCCCGGACGAGTTTCCGTACTCTCCCCGCCAGAGCCCCTGGCCCTGGGTTAAAACAAAGAGCGCGTTGGGGGTTGTTCCGGCGTCGACAAAGAAGTCGATAACGGTGGTCTCGGACATCTCAGCGGTGCCGTAGCCGTTTCCTTCGGGTGTTTCGATGTTGTCTACACCGCCTGCGGGAAGCTCGTAGTAGCCCCCTTCTTCGGTC
>CAZTRQ010000156.1:0-4920 GCA_964616245.1 uncultured Spirochaetaceae bacterium
TTGTCTTATACTTTTGGGAAGGCTGCAACCAGAATGGCCGGTTCTGCGACTAAGGGTAAAACGGTCCGATGGAGGACAAGGATGAAGCAGCTTCTTGCAGTAATGGTTGTGCTGGTGATTGCCGTAGGCGCCGTCACCGGTCAGGAGGAAGAGACCCCGTTTCTCGAGCGATTGGGTCTCTCCGAGCAGCAGGTCGGCGAGGTTCTGGAGATTCAGGCTCTGGCTGAGGAAGACACTCGGGTTGCCAGGGCGGAGCTCGATCTTCTGCGGGCCCGGTTGACCCGCGAGCTCGTGGAGCCCGAGCCGAACCGGGTTGAAATCAGGGAGATACTTCGGGAGTCGGTGGAATGGGAGTATCAGCTCCGCCTCACGCGGGTCGAGGCCGAGCTCGATATCCGACAGGTGGTCGGCGACCGAACCTGGGGACGAATGGTCGAGGCGCGTGAGCGGGCCGACCGTGCTCGCGGACCGGCTCCGGGACGCAACTGACGTTGGCCCCTTCCCGACTGTCCCGAGAGCCCGTGCTCTACGCCGCGACGGATGGGCCCGTCTCCGACGAGGAGCTGGCCCTCCGGTACTCCCGCGACGGGAACCAAGCGGCCTTTACCGAGCTATCGAGACGCATGGCTCCCATGAGCCGGCGCCTCTTCTTGGCGCTCTTCTGCGGATCCGCGGCAGACGCCGAGGACGCGGAGCAGGAAACGTTGGTGGCCCTAATTACCGCCCTCCGCCGTTTCGACGGCCGATCTTCCGCGAAAACCTACTGGTATCGAGTCGCCCGTAACACGGGGGTTACCATCCTTCGGAGGCGGGGGCGGCAGCGCCGGGTTCGGGAGAAGCTGAGTATGCCCGGTGTGTCGACGGAGACGCGTCCCACGGCGGATCCCGAGCAACTACTTCTGGAAAAAGAAGCGGTGCACGAGTACTTCCGCATGCTCGATACACTCCCGGAGACAGACCGACTGCTGCTGCATCTTTTCTACGTGGAAGAGCACTCAATTTCGCACACCGCCGAGGTACTCGGGATGAAGCAAGGAACCGTCAAGTCGAAGCTTCACCGTATCAGGCGACGTCTCCAAAGACAGGGAGAACGAGAGAGATGAAAAGGAAAGAAGAGGAGCTCCGGCTCGCATTCGAAACGATCTTGCCGCCGGCACCGCTGCTGCGGGAGGCATTGGAACATCAACAGGTCGATCGCGCTCTCGTGGCTACCGCTGGGGAATCGCGACCGGGGTTTCGTTGGGGGAGTATTGCGGCGGCGGTCGCTATTTTTGTGGGACTCTCGGTGTTCATGCTCGGCCCGGCCGTCGACGGTAGCGAAGGCTCGTTGGAGAGGGCAGTAGCCCTTGAAGTCGAAGCGGTGTTCACCGAATCCACCTCAACGGACGGAGACACGTTACTCTTTTTCCCCTACGAGCTCCTGCACTCCGGAGAACTCGGTATCGACGCGGTCCACCATGAGGTGGCCCAGCGTCTCCTTGCAAGCTCCAGAGAAGCCCGGAACCCCTAGAAATCCAGCATCACGATGGCCCGGAGGCTGACGACCCAGGGAGTGTAGTTTTTCGTGTAGTCCCAGGAGGAGGACGCTTCGGCAACCTCTTCGGAGGTGCTCCAGGTTATGCTCTCCCGGGCGATACCGAGCTCCGCCTTCCAGGTCTGGTCGATGTGATAGAGCCCCGAGAGGTAGAGCGCCCGCTTGTAGGTCGCCGTCTCCCCGTAGTTTAGGGAGAAATAGAGACCGTAGGCCAGCGTAAGGTTTAGAACCGGGTCCCGGTCCTCGATCCAGAAGTAGGTCAGTCCCGGTCTTATTAGGTAGGTCTGGTCGCCGTTGGAGAGATTCGCGATGAAGCGGTTCTTCACCATCAAGACCCAGTCTTCCCCTGGAATCATCTCTAGTTGAAAACGCGGAGAGACGTCCCCGATTAAGACACTTTCGTAGCGGTCGTTCGTGTCTTCCCATTCCCATTCGTCGGTGTTCCCGATCTCCACCCAGTCGTCGTCGTGCCAGACGCCCCCTTGGAGGCGGTAGAAGGCCCCGACTTTGACGTTATCGTGAACTCGGTAGTAGGTCCCCAGGGTGACTGCCCGGTAGCGCAGCGAGAAGTCATCATCTTGAAAGCGCCAGGTCACATCGAGCATGGGGTCCCAGTCGTCAATATCGGCAAAGACTCGTAGGGAGTTCTCGAGCTCCACAACCGGCGACGGCGTATCCGGGGCCCAGTACTGGGCGGAAAGGTCTTGAGCCGGAGCCGCCAGCCACAGAACGGCTGTCAGCAGGCAGGCGACAACGAGACGCTTGCGAGACAAGCGCGAGGAATCAATCATAGTCCTGATCCAAGAGATCGCTGTAGGCCGCGTCCAAGTCCGTATCGTCGACAACGGAACCCGCGTTCGGGTCCACGTTCCAGTTGAGGCCCCGGGTCCAAGGATAGAACCGTGGTTCGGTAATTCGGCTCGAGCTGAGGATGTTGATGCCTTCCCCGGCGTTGACGACGACCGGATCCGCCCCGGGGACTTCGACGTCCACCGCCCCGTCGTTTACGCAGAGCCAGACGTCCGGAGCGTCCTCGATGGTCCGGCCGTAGGCGACGAAGAACTCCGTCCCCCGGACCCCGGCGACGACGGTCTGCGCCCGGACGTTGAAGTTACGCCCCACGGCGCTTCGCACCCGGGAGAAAAGTCCCCCCTGGTCCAGGTCCACGGTTATCCGTTCCCCGATGTCCGAGAGGGTAAGGACACTGTTCTCCCGCATCTTTAAGTCGGCCCTGCCGTCGACCGAGATAATCGCGAGGCCGTCGGCCCCGGTGTGGATCGTGTCCCCTTCGAGGAGGTCCATGCCGATGTCGGCCGGCAGGCGGGAACTACCCCGTTGCACCGACACCTCGCCGAGAACGTAGGACGCCACCGCCTGGGCGCGAAGGGTAGCCGGTATAAAAAGCAGAACCAGAATGACCCCGAGAAAAGGGAAGAAAAGACGGGTGTGTCGCCGCATCATGGCGCCTCCTTGCCATGCCTGACTATGTCTGTAATGTATTGTCGCTCCCCGAAGGATTGTTGTCAACGGACCCTCCAACACGCCCCCCGCCCGCTTGACCGAGTATTTAATTATCGATAGCTTAGAGGCAGGTTTTCGGGGCAGGGTGTAATTCCCGACCGGCGGTTAAAGTCCGCGAGTCTCCTTCGGGAGGCTGAACCGGTGAGATTCCGGTACCGACGGTAGAGTCCGGATGGGAGAAAACCAAAACGGTGGCCTCGGCGCGTACAAGACGCGGTCCGTTCAGTAGCCTGGGCTCAGAGCAAAAGCCCATAGAGCTGCCGCCGCTCCTTCCATCGTAAACAAGCCCCGTGATTGCCATGCAGTCGCGGGGTTTTTTGTTTTCCGGAGGACACCCCTCTGCCCCGAGAGGAGTGCACATGCTAACGAACAAAGACCGAGGTTATGCCCGAGAGGTCATCAGCCTGGCGCGAAACGGCTGGGGAGGAGCGGCCCCGAACCCGATGGTCGGGGCGCTCGTCGTGCGAGACGGCCGGGTCGTCGGCCGAGGCTTCCACGCCGAGTACGGCGGACCCCACGCTGAGAGCGTCGCCTTGGACGACGCCGGCGACGCCGGCCGAGGCGCCACGCTTTTCTGCAGCCTCGAGCCCTGCTGCTACCGGGCCCCGGAAAAACACCAGCCCCCCTGCACCGACCGGATTATCGCCGCCGGCGTCTCCCGGGTCGTCATCAACCAGATAGACCCCAACCCCCGGGTAAGCGGTCGAGGTATCGAGATTCTCAGGGAAGCGGGAATAGAGGTGGAGCTGATCGAGAACGACGATTCCGCCTGGAGGCTGAACGACGCCTTCAACACCGCGGTTACCCTCGGCCGCCCCTTCGTCCACCTCAAAATGGCCCAGTCCTTAGACGGACGCATCGCCACCGCCTCCGGCGAATCGATGTGGATAACCGGCGAGGCCGCTCGGGCAGAAGCGCACCGCCTCCGTCAGGGCCGGGACGCGGTCCTCGTCGGGGTCGGCACGGTATGGGCCGACAATCCGAGGCTCAACGTCCGGCTGCCGGGGCATCCGGGTCCCGCCCCGGGAGCGGCGGCGGGCCGCCAACCCGCCCCGGTGGTCGTCGACCCGACGCTGCGAATGGACCCCGCCTCCCGACTCGCCACCGAACGCGCCGAAGAGCTCATAGTCGTCGCGGATACCCGAGCCCCGGAGGAAAAGCGGCGGAAGCTCGAAGCCCGGGGCATCCGGGTGCTCTCGATCCCCCGGGGAGACGACGGCATCCCGGTCGAGGCGCTTCTCGATGGGCTCTGGGAGCTCGGGATCCGTTCGATCTTGGTCGAAGGGGGCTCCCGGGTTCACGGCTACTTCCTGCGATCGGGCATGTACGACCGAGTCACCCTCTTTGTCTCCCCCCGCTTCCTCGGGGCCTCGGGAACACCCACGACGGACTCCCTTGATATCGAAGAGCTCGTTCACGCGCCGCCCCTCGAGCAGGTTTCGGTGGCTCACCTGGAAGAGGACATCGTGGTCGACGGCTACCGGGCCGGGTGGCTCGAAGGAACCCGCCGGAAGGCGGAGCCACGGGCAAAGGAGGTACACCATGTTCACCGGGTTAGTTGAAGAGATGGGAACCGTCGCGGCGACCCGGGGCGCCGGCGAGTATCGGCTGATCTCCCTCCGGGCGCCGAAGGTCGCGGCATCGCTCCAGCCCGGCGACTCCCTCTCGGTAAACGGCGCCTGCCAGACCGTGGTCCGGGTCGAGGGATCCGTAGTAAGCGTCGAGGCCCTAACGGAGACCCTCGCTAAGACCAACCTCGGAACCCTCGTCCCCGGGAGCGTCGCCAATCTCGAGCGCCCCCTCACCCCCGAGAGCCGCTTCGACGGGCACATCGTCCAGGGCCACGTCGACGGCCAAGGACGGGT
>CAZTRQ010000157.1:0-4890 GCA_964616245.1 uncultured Spirochaetaceae bacterium
GGTGTCAAGCAGCTTGTTGTCGATACCTTCGGGCTGAAGGTCAGCTCCACCGTCGAGGAGGATGTGGCGGCCATAATGGCCTAGAGGGCGGTTTTGGGCTCGAAGAGCTTTCCTTTTACCTTTTGATTCGGATGTAGCACCGGTCGTCGAAGGAAATCGTGCCCCGGTAGCGCCCCTTTGTGGCTCTGAATCGGCGAAAGCACAAGGGATCCTCTGCGAGCACCCGGGCGAGCTCCTCTTCGCTCTCCGACAGAGTGGGTCTTACCATGGGGTAGCCGTCGGTGGCGAGGACGACCTCCCGAGCGTTTTGTGGCACCGGGATAACCTCCGGTGCAAGAGATTCGGGAAAGAACCCGTCGACCGCGAGGTGGCAGTACTCTGGTATCGTTGGGTTGTTGCGAAATCGCCGCGCGGCTTCGATGATGGGCTTGATAGCGGCACGTCCGGGATCCTTGACGGCAAACTCCTCTTCGTTTGCGCCCTCGGCGAGGGCTGCCTGCAGTACCAAGGAGCGGGCCTCCGAGGCAATTCGCTCCAAAGGCGACTCGCTTCTTAACACTCGTTCGTCGACGAGCGCCGTACAATCACCCACCGACCAGAGCTCCGATCGGTGGACGCTGTATATTAGTACCGCGGCGGCCGGTCGGACATCCGGATTGCCGCGAGCCGCCTCCAGAACACCATCTGCTCGGCACCGGTCCCGAATCGCCTGGTTCATAAGGGAGAACGCAGCTTGGGCGGTTTCTCTCGGATCTAAGTTTTGGATTGCCGAGCAGATCTCGTCCCGGGCTATTCGTCCCGCCGTTGGAAGAGATTCGCTTGCTCCCGAGTCTCCGATTACGCCGGTAGTGGACCCGTCCACTACCGCGACAAAGGAGTCGGTGATAACCGATCCGTCTTCGCATCGATCCGAAGCGCCGTATTTACCGAGTAGCTTGTGCTCGATGATTCTCATGCCCGATTCTACCGTGCGTCGAAGCGTACGTCGGCCTTTTAACCGGAAACTCACGCTTCCCTCACCCTCTCTTCATCCGCTTTCACGATTGTTGAGACAAATAGGAGGATACAAGTCATGAAACGCAGTTTGATACTCAGTATTATTGCCATTATGCTACTCGTCCCGGCGCTTGCCTGGGCTACGGGAGTTTCCGAAAGCGAAGACAATCGCCTCGTACTCTGGAGCGCCGCGAGCGAAGCCGAGGCGAACGCGCTTGGAGAGGCGTTTTCCAGAAACAATCCAGGGGTCGAAGTCGACATTATTCGGGCCGGTTCCGGAGAGCTACTGACCCGGCTCCAGGCGGAACAGCCGAATCCCGGCGGCGACGTATTGGTCGGTATCGCGAAAGAGGCCTTCGACGGAAACTACGACTTCTTCGTTCCCTATCGCTCCGCCAATCACAACGAGATTCCGGCGAATCTCCGCGACTCAGCCGATCCCCCGCGCTACTACGGTTATTCCATGCCGCTCCAGGCCTTTATCGTGAACACCGATTTGCTCTCTCCCGATGAATACCCCCGCTCCTGGGCGGATCTGACCGATGATCGCTACCAAGGCGAAATAATCCTCGCGAATCCGGCGCTCTCCGGATCGGCGTACGCTCAAGTGTTCATGATGAACACGCTCTACGGCTTCGAGTTTCTCGAGCAGATCGCGGACCAAGCGACCTTCGTCGCATCGTCGGGAGCAGTGCCCGAGTCCGTCGCCCGGGGAGAGTTTGCCATCGGCGTTACCGGCGAGGGGAACATCGCTCAGCGAATTCTCGAAGGCGCTCCGGTGGCCGCCGTCTATCCCAGTGAGGGAACCGGCGCTCGCTTCGACGCATCGGGTATTATCGCCGGCGGACCGAACCCCGAGCTTGCCCAGGCCTTTATCGATTTCCTTACTACCGAAGAAGCCTATCAGATTATCATCGATGTCCAGTCC
This sequence comes from uncultured Spirochaetaceae bacterium, assembly GCA_964616245.1. Classification (GTDB taxonomy): domain Bacteria; phylum Spirochaetota; class Spirochaetia; order DSM-27196; family PWMO01; genus CAYPUT01. The sequence continues at coordinate 1,925 of CAZTRQ010000157.1, forward strand.
CGACGCGTCGTACACCCGGCCTTTCCCGGCCCGGGGCCGCTCCCCGGACTCTCGGATATCACCCTTATGGAGTACGATGCAGCGGAGGCTGCGCGGATTCGGGAAGATCTGACCACGCGTTTCAGCGACCTGATCGAGTAACCGCCGTCGGTGACGGATCTGGTATGAGCGTAAGCATCTCTTACGAAGAGGTCGACAAGACCTTTCCGGGGCGCGTGCCTGTGCGCGCGCTTCGGGACATTTCCTTCGATATCCGTCCCGGCGAGCTCTTCTGCTTGCTGGGTCCTAGCGGGTGCGGCAAGACGACGCTCTTGCGGGCAACAGCGGGCCTGGAACAGGTCTCCTCGGGGAGGATTCGCTACGACGGCGCCGACGTCACGAACCTACCGCCGTTTCGGCGGCAAATCGGCATGGTCTTTCAGAGCTATGCCCTCTATCCCCACATGACCGTGTTCGAGAACGTCGCCTACGGGCTCCGGGTCCGTCGTGCCGAACGTACCGCGGTCGAAGAGAAGGTACGGCGCATCATGGATCTCGTCGGCCTTCCCGAGGTTCTCGAGCGCAATCCGAGCCCCGTCGCACTATCCGGGGGACAACAACAGCGGGTCGCGGTGGCACGAGCACTGGTCTACGATCCCAAGATTCTCTTGCTCGACGAACCGCTTGCCAACCTCGACGCGAAGCTACGCCGGAGAATGCGAGCCGAGATCCGTCGGATTCAGAAGCAGACCAACATAACCACCGTCTTCGTAACCCACGACCAGGAAGAGGCGATGGCAATCGGAGACCGACTGGCTGTTATGCGCGACGGCGTGGTGGAGCAGATCGGCAGCGCCGAGGAGCTCTATCGCCTCCCGGCGTCTCTTTCGGTGGCGGGCTTTATCGGTACCATGAACTTTTTCCCGGCCACCGTCGAGGCGGTTCGAAACGGGCGGGCGACCGTAGTTCCCGTCGCCACCGGTACCGCGGTGGAAGCCACGGTCCGGTCTTTAGGCGAAGCGGGTTTGGCGGTCGGCTCTTCGGCAATCCTCGGATTTCGTCCGGAACAACTTTCGGTCCACCAAGGGCCGGACCGCGGACGGTTGGAAACCCGTGTCGAGGTTATTCAACACCTCGGACAGGTGGTCCGGTACCAGCTGGTCCATCACGATGGAGAGGCCACGCAACGATTCGAAGTAGACATGAAGCAGCGTCTCGAAGGCGCCGGTGAGGGGGATAAAGCCTACCTCCAACTCGACGACCGATCGGGTCTGGCGTTTCCGGAAGGCAGCCAGGACCAATGAGCTCGAAGGGCCAACGGGACTACACCCCTTACATTGTGCTGAGCCTTCCGGTGCTCTTCCTGTCGGTTTTTCTGTTCGTTCCCCTCGGCGTTACCTTCCTCCGGGCCTTCGCCGGCCCCGGGTTCGGAATCGATCTGCAGGCGCTCTCCCTGGAGAATTTTCTTCGTTTCGGCGAATCCCCGCTCTACCAGCGCGCATTGCGCAACTCGTTGTTGGTCAGTACGACGGCGACTGTTTTTAGCGTGCTTATCGGCGTACCGATGGCCTACATAGCGGCTCGGGTCCCGATTCCCTTCCGCCGACTCGTTCTCTCCCTCGGTGTTCTTCCCATCATTACGCCGTCGTTTGTCGCTGCCTTTAGCTGGGTTATCATGCTCGGACGCCAGGGTGTCCTGCGGCTGATGATAAACCGCATACTCTCCGTCGTCGGCCTGGAAATCCCCTCCATCTACGGTTTAGGTGGGGTGGTCTTCGTGATGACGGTGACCTACTATCCCTTCGTGTTTCTTCTGGTCTACGGCGCCTTTCGCTCGGCGAATCCTCTTTTGGAGCAGGCGGCGTCGATAATGGGAGCGACTCGGTGGCGAATAACGCGCACCGTCACCCTCCCCCTGGTCCTCCCGAGCATCGGCGCCGGTGCTATCCTCGTCTTTATCCTGGCCCTTGGCGATTTTGGCGTCCCGGCGGTAATCGGCGGGGATCAATACGTGCTGCCGACTCTGATCTACTTTCGCGTAAGCGGCTTTTGGGACCTCAACGGCGCGGCGGCCATTGCAATGGTAAGCATGGTGATTACCGGTGGCGCCTTGTTTTTTCAGAAATACGTGATCAGCCGACGCGAGTACGAAAGTGTCGGTAACGCCCGCCCAGAGGAGCTCGAGCACCGAGGACTCGGATGGCGCGTAGTCGGCACGCTCTTCTGCTCCCTCGTTCTCGTGGTATCGCTCCTGCCGCAAATATCGATGGCGACTATGTCGTTTTTTACTCATTGGCGAGGGCTGTTTCCGACCGGCTTTACACTCGAAAACTATCTGACCATTCCCCAGACCGCCGGTCCCTCGATCCGGAACTCGCTCTTTATGGCGACGACGGCGTCGCTCTTTACCGCGGTTATCGGATGCCTGGTTGCCTACATTACCGCGCGGAGAAAGCCACCTGGCTCCGCGTTTCTCGACTTCGCGGTTATGGCTCCGTTCATACTCCCTGGTACGGTTATTGCCGTAGCCATTCTCTCCGCCTTCGGTCAGGGCCCGGTGATCGCCATCGGAGGTACCTACCTTATCATCATCATATCCTTTGTGATTCGGCGCACGCCGTATACCTTTCGGTCGGTTGTCGCTTCCCTGACTCAGCTGGATCCGAAGTTGGAGGAGTCCTCAATCGTAAGCGGGGCGTCCTGGTTCTACACGTTTCGCCGCGTAAGTCTGCCGCTTATCCTCAACGGGGTGATCAGCGGCACCGTGTTGACCTTCGCGACCCTTCTGCAGGAGTTGAGCACGACGATACTCCTCTACTCCGCCCGGACTCGGACGGTGCCGGTGCTTATCTACGGACGCGTCGCCGACGGCCGCTTCGGTGAGGCGAGCGCCCTCGCCGTGCTTCTAATCGCAACGGTGTTTGTCGTTGTCTACCTTACCAACCGTCTCTTGGGCACATCCTTCGCGTCCAGCTTCCGTTTGGGGT
>CAZTRQ010000158.1:0-4813 GCA_964616245.1 uncultured Spirochaetaceae bacterium
TGGCGGACGACAACGCAATAAATCGTTTAGCCAACAGCCGGCTCATCGGAAGCCTGGGCTACCAGGTGACGAGCGTCGAAGACGGCCAAGAGGCGATAGAAGCCTTAGAAGGGGAGATACCTTCTCTGATTGTATTGGATTTGGAAATGCCCCGCCTCGACGGCTACGGCGCAGCAGCACGTATCTCCTCCGGAGAACAGGGCGAAGAAGCCGCGGCGGTTCCTATCGTCGCTTTGAGCGCACACACCTCCCGGGAAGCACGGTTTCGCGCCTTTCGCAACGGATTCTGCGCCTTCTTGGTAAAACCGTTCTCCGTCGAAGATCTAAAGGCCACGCTCTCGAAGGTTCTCGAGCCCGGATGGCGGCGGGACAACATCGCCCGTAACGTCGTCCAAGAGAGCCGCCTGCAGTTCGAGGCCTCGGAGTGGGGGGAGCTCGAGAACGCGGCCCAGGCCGGGCGATCCGCACTAAAGACAATCGACCCGGAGCTTTCAAACTGGTTTCTTCGGCTCCGACTCGCCGCCCGGAGGAGAGACGAGACCTCGGCAAAGACTCTCATAGAGGAGATAGAAGACTATGCTCTTACCCGCAGTTGACCATCTTGGAACGTATGGAGAAATCAGCTACACTCCCAGGACGAAGGAGATAGCATGCGCTGCTTGATAGTGGAGGACGACTTCGGAAGCCGTCGGTTACTCCAGGCGATGCTCCGGGAGTACGGTGCCAGCGACGTCGTCGTCGACGGCCAAGAGGCTATCGACGCGTTTCGACTAGCCTGGGAAGAAAACAACCCGTACGACCTTGTGTTTCTCGACATCATGATGCCAAACGTAGACGGTCAGGAGGCGCTTCGAAGAATCCGCGCCACCGAAAGCGAGATCGGTATTCGGGACCGAGACCGGGCAAAGGTCGTTATGACGACTGCCCTCGGAGACCCGGAAAACGTCGTCCAAGCGTTCTACGAAGGTGGCGCCGACGGCTACGTTGTAAAGCCGATAAAGCGTGAGACCCTGGTATCGGAGTTGGAGAAGCTCGGACTAAAGCCCGTTTCCAAGTAGCAGCGCCCATGCGGCAAGGGACATGTCCAATAATCGCATTCTGGTAGTAGAGGACGAGCATATCGTCGCTCTCGACATTAAGATGCACCTCGAGAAGTACGGCTACCAGGTTCCGACTACCTGTCCTTCCGGAGAAGAGGCCCTCGAGAAGATCGAAGAGGTCGATCCGGTTCTTGTCCTTATGGATATCAAGCTCCAGGGCCACCTCGACGGGCTAGAGACCGCCGAAGTTATTCGGAGCAGGTATCGAACCCCGGTTATCCTCTTGACCGCCTACGCGGACGAAGACACCATCCAACGGGCGAAGCTCAGCCAGCCCTTTGCCTACATCATCAAACCCTTCGAAGAGCGGGAGCTCCGGACGGCTATCGTTATCGCTCTCTACCGCCACGAGATGGAGCAGAAGGTCTCCGATCGAGAGAAGCTCTTCTCCACCACCTTGAACAGCATTGGGGATGGGGTCGTCGTGACGGATCCCGATTCGACGATAACCTTCGCGAATCCGGTGGCGAGGCGGATGCTCGGACGCGAAGCCGGTTCCCTCGTCGGCTTGTCTTTGGACGCCATCGCGACTCTCGAAGAACGAGACCTCCCCGCCGGGGATGGGGAGCGCCGGCCCCAGACCTTTTTGATGGCGTCAGAGGCGCCGGATCTTCCGGTCGAGTACACCGTAACTCCCCTGCTCGACGAGAGCGGCCGAAGTGCCGGCTCCGTATGGGTCTTCCGGGACGTTTCCCGGCGTCTCGAGTCGGAGAAGGCCCTGCAAGATTCGAACGCACAGTTGCGTCAGGCTCAAAAGATGGAGGCCGTCGGCCGGCTAAGCGGTGGAATTGCCCACGACTTTAACAATCTGCTCACCGTTATTATGGGCTACTCGAAGCTCATCGGACAGCAGCTTTCGGATCTCCCCCCTTCGGCGGCGGAGGCGATCAATTACGACGTCGACGGTATTCAAAAGGCGGCGGAGAGGTCGGTAACGCTGACACGGCAGCTCCTCGCTTTTAGCCGACACCAGATAATGGAACCGAAGGTGCTCAGCATAAACAACGTCATCCAAGACGTCGAAAAAATGGTCAAACGCCTTCTGACAGAGCGTATCCGTACCTATCTTTCCCTCCACGCTCGGCCGGATACGGTATTCGTCGACCAAGGGCAAATCGAGCAAGTAATCATGAACCTCGTGGTAAACGCCCGGGATGCAATGGCCGGCGGAGGGAACCTTCAGATTCGGACCCGGAACGCCACCGTCGAAGGGCAAAGGGCCGTCGCCTCCGGAGAGCTTCTTCCCGGGGACTATGTGCTTCTCGAGATCGAAGACTCCGGAAGCGGAATCTCCCCGGAGGATCTATCGCGAATCTTCGAGCCCTTCTTTACAACCAAAGAGCGGGGGAGTGGCACGGGGCTCGGTCTGTCTACGGTCTACGGCATCATCCGGCAGACCCAGGGGCATATCGAAGTCGAAAGCGTCATCGACCATGGCACCACCTTTCGGATTTTCCTTCCCCTCGTTTCCCAAAGCGCCACGGTGGAAAAAGTACCGCTTGCCGATCAATCCGATACGACCGGGGATGAGACTATTCTGCTCGTGGAGGATGACGATCAGATTCGCTCCATGCTCTTGCGCGTCCTCCGGGAGAGAGGCTATACCGTACTGGAGTCGCGAAATGCCGGCGAAGGACTCTTGATTACCGAGGACGAAAGCGAGAACTTTGACCTCGTGGTATCCGACGTCGTAATGCCCCACATGACCGGTGACCGGCTGGCCGAGCGTATCCTTCGGAATCGTCCGGGGGTCAAAATTCTCCTAATGTCTGGTTACCCCGAGAACTTCCCGGATACCGAGGAAATATCGGAGCAGGTATGGTTTCTCCAGAAGCCTTTCCAGCCGGAAGACTTTCTCCTTCGGGTCCGACGGATCCTCGATAACTAAACAAGGCTCCAACTACAGATGAAACAAGATACCATCCGCAACTTCTGCATCATTGCCCACATAGACCACGGCAAATCGACCTTAGCGGACCGTCTTATCGAGCGGGCGAAAATCGTCGAAGCGCGAGACTTCAAAGAGCAGCTCCTCGACTCGATGGATATCGAGCGGGAACGGGGAATCTCGATAAAGTCCCACGCCATCACCATTTCTCACACCGGTCCCGACGGTGCCGAGTACGAGCTAAATCTGGTCGATACTCCGGGTCACGTCGACTTTTCCTACGAGGTGTCCCGGGCAATCGCCTCCTGCGAAGGCGCGCTCTTGGTCGTCGACGCCGCACAGGGGGTCGAAGCGCAGACGCTCTCGAACTATTACATGGCCTTGGAGCACAACCTCGAAGTCATTCCGGTTATCAACAAGATCGATCTCCCGAGTGCCCAGGTCGATGTCGTCAAGCACGAGATAGAGAAAGACCTGGGTCTCGACCCGGCGACCGCCATCGAAATCTCCGCGAAGCTCGGCATGGGAATCGACGAGCTCCTCGAGGCCATCGTTATCCTGGTGCCGCCTCCCGGAGGTGCACCCGAGGAGCCGCTCCGAGCTCGCATTTTTGACTCGCACTACGACCCCTACCGGGGGGTCGTCGTCCATCTGCGGGTGGTGGACGGGTCGCTCCGGGCCGGCCAGATTATTCGGTTTATGTCCAACGGTGCGGCCCACAAGCTCGAGGAGGTCGGGAGATTCAAGATTAGCCTGGAGCCCGCGCCCGTTCTCGGAACCGGGGAGGTTGGATACTTTATCGCCGGGATTAAGAACATCTCGGATGTCGGGGTCGGAGACACGGTTACCGACGACGGGCGACCCGCCGCAACGTCGCTCGGAGGCTTCCAAGAGGTCAAACCGGTCGTTTTTTCGTCGATATTCCCAAACGACGCCAACGACTACGAAGAGCTCACGAAGGCGATGGAAAAGCTCAAGCTCAACGACGCTGCCCTTATCTACGAGAAGGATTCATCAGCGGCCCTCGGTTTCGGTTTTCGCTGTGGATTTCTCGGCTTACTCCACCTCGAGGTTGTCCAAGAACGCCTCGAGCGGGAATGGAACCTTGGAATCGTTCTGACCGCACCGTCGGTTCAGTACCGAATCGTCGGACACGACGGAACCACGCAGACGATCGAGAATCCCCTCGAGTACCCCAATCCTGGCGAGGTCGCCGAATCCTACGAGCCCTATATTCGGGCTACGATTATTACGCCGGACGAGTATCTCGGAAACGTCATTACCCTCTGTCTGGAAAAACGCGGCACCCAAGAAGACCTCCGGTACCTCGATGAAAAGCGGGTGGAGGTCGTCTTCGACATGCCCTTGGCCGAAGTGCTCTTCGACTTCTACGACCGCCTCAAGTCGCTCAGCCGAGGGTACGCCTCCTTCGACTACGACGTAACCGAATACAAAGAGGTCGACCTGGTTCGCCTCGACATCCTCGTCAACGGAAAGCCCGTCGATGCCCTCAGCCAGCTGGTCTTTCGGGGAAACGCAGCCGGCCGGGCGCGGCAGATCTGCAAGCGACTCAGTAGCGAGATACCGAAGCATCAGTTTAAGATCCCGATCCAAGGGGCGGTAAGTGGAAACATAGTAGCGCGGGAGACCATCTCTGCGCTTCGCAAGGACGTTACCGCGAAGTGTTACGGCGGGGATATTTCCCGAAAGCGCAAGCTCCTGGAAAAGCAGAAGGAGGGCAAGAAGCGGATGCGACTCGTGGGCAACGTCGAGGTTCCCCAGACGGCCTTCCTGAGCGTCCTAAAGGCCCACGAGGAGTAGGGGC
>CAZTRQ010000159.1:0-4812 GCA_964616245.1 uncultured Spirochaetaceae bacterium
TCGTAGACGAAGTACTGCCGGTAGTCGCAGATCTCCTGCACCTCCGGAGAGTCGAGGTCGTTCGCCAGAATCTTCTCGAAGACCTCCTCCACGCTGTGCCGCTCCTCCTCGCTCTTTAGGGCGGCGAAGAGGGTTCCGTCCACCTCCCGGACCTCCGCGGCGGTGGCGATGGCGTGCATCAGCTCCCGCTTGTCCTGCCGCCGGTGGATGGTAAAGCGGTAGGAGTCCTTGCCAAAGCTGATTTCCTCGAGGATGTAGTTGATCTCCTTGAAGCTCTCCTCCGCCTCGATAAGATATTCGTTGAGCCGCGCCACGAAGTGCTCTTGGAACTGCTGTTCCGCGGCCTTCCGGGCATGCTCGATCCGCTCCCGGTATTCGGGAAGCTCCGTCTTACGGTAGCGGTCCAAAAGCTCGAGGTACTCCGTCGACTCGTCCTCCTCGAGGCTCAAGAGCGTGTTGTACTCGTGGTTGTAGCGCTGCTTTGCCACGTGTAGCAGTTTTCGCGCGTTCTCCTCCCGGGTCTTGAGCCCCCGAAAGGAGGAGTCGTAGCGCCCGAGGATACCGTCGTAATCCGGCTTGGGGCCTTCGCCGCGCATCCGGTCCCGGTAGTAGGCCTCGAGTGCATCGGGCCCCTCGGGCTGCTGGGCAAGAAAGCCATCGAGGGCCGCGGTGTGCCGCGCGAGCTCCCGTTCGTGCTCGTCGATCCGTTGCCTCAGGTTCGCGACCTGCTGCGTAACGCCGCCGCGCTCTTCGATCCAGCCTCCGCTTTGTCGGTCGAGGGTGCGGAGCATCTCCTCCAAGGCGTCGAGCTGCCGCTGGAGGCTTTCGAAGCCGACGGTATCGATCTCCCCGAGGCGCCCCTCGGTCTCCTTTAGCTCCCCGGAGAGAATCTCCAGCCGCGTCGGCGCCTCGGATAGCTCCTCGAGCTCCCGCAGGAGCCCCTCCGCCTGCCGGAGCTCGGCGACGCGCTTTCCCGCGGCTGCGAAGCGAGCCTCGCTTTCGGACAAGAGGCCCTCGATCTCCGGGATCTCGGCCAGGATCTGCGCGAGGCGTCGCTCCACCGCACGCCTCCCGAGGTACCATCGATGCCGGGACTCCTTGTCGCCCCGGTCGGCAACCTCTCCGGCGTAGCGCATGGCGCCTTCGGTGACGGCGTCCGTGTGCTTGGTGAGCTCCGCAAGCTTCGACACGACGACTTCCCCGAGAAGATGGGCCGCAAGGCGTCGGGCGTCGGGGTTGGCCGGGACCACCAGCTCCGCTAAAGAGCCCGGACGGACCTGTTCCCCCTTAAGCCGCGCCAGGTTGGGAAGCGGGATACTCGCGGTTTCCGCCGGCAGGGCGTCGTAGATTTCCAACGCCTTCTGGTAGTCTTCTTTTCCAACCATAAGGGCGAATCGATGCCGACCGAGGCGGCTCTCGAGAATCTCCTGCTTCGATTCGTCGGCGACCTCCAAGAGCTCCCCGAACACCTCACTCTCGATTCCCCCCTCTTTTAGGGCGGAGCGCAGGGCGACAACTTCCGGGGGATAGCGCAGAAGCCCCTGTTCCAGCCCCCGGCGTTCCTCCTTGAGGCCCTCGAGGGTACGGCGGTGTTCCCGGGCAACCAACTCCTCCCGGGCGGCGTCGAGGTTTAGCCGGTCGATCTCTTCGGCGACGGCCGCCGCTTCGCCGGCGGGGGCCTCGACATCGCGTCCCAAGAGCTCCCGGAGGCGCAGAGAGACCGTCTCCCGGCGGCGGACCCGGGCCTCCTGCACCTCTATCTGCTTTGCCAGATCGTCCCTGTCGCGCTTTAGCCGGTCGTAGGCCGCCTTGGACTCGTCCCGGGCTAGGGAGAAGTGAAGCTCGTCCCGTTGAGCCCCAAGGCGCCCCTTGCGCTCGGCGGCTTCCTCTATCTTTGCCGTCAGCTCTCGGAGCGCCGCCTCCTTCTCCTGAAGGCTTGCCGTGCTCCGGCTAAGGGCCAATCGCTCGCGCTCCACTAAGAGGCGGAGCCGCAGATAGTCCTGGCGCCGAATCTGCCCCAGGATCTGAAAGAGGGCTTCCCGTTTTTCAGATACGTCCTCCAGGAGAAGGATCCGCTCCTCCATCGCCGCCGCCTCCCGTTCGGCGGCGCGGTAGTTCAGGAGGTTCTCCTTCATCGCGCCGACATCCACTGTGCGCTCGTCGAGGATGTAGTTGCAGACAAAGTCGTGGACCGAGGTAAAGGGCGTAAAGCTAACAGAACGAACCAAGGCCTCTAAGTAGGGGTTGATCTCCCCCGTCCGGCGGAAGATTCCCAAGAGATGGGTTAGCCGGTTGTTGTACTCCCCCTTGGTGGCGCAGACCCGGCCCCCTGCTGCCTTTACCTGCTCCCGGAATCGCCTCGGGTCTAGGAATCGATCCTCCTCATAAACCATCACCTCTTCCAAAGACGCGTCGGTAACGATCCAGGGATGCTCGCGACATTCACCTTCTTTAAAGGACTCGACCATAATGCCCGCGCAGGCCCGCCTGCCGGATTCGTCGAACTCGAGAATGACGTGGGAGAGGCACTCCTCCCGGAGGTAGTCCAGCTCGTCGGCTCCCACTTTTGCCCGGGTGTAGCTCTCCAAGGTCCGGGCGGTGCGCCGGTCTGTGGCTGCGGCGTTAAAGCGTATACGTTGCACCTTGGCCACCAGGGCGTACTGCAGGGCGTCGATAATGGTGCTCTTACCGCTGCCGTTATCCCCGGCAAGGAGGCTCATAATGCCGAGGTCGACGGTGACATCCGAGAAGAAGTGCCAATTGACCAGGCGTATCCGAGACAAAAGCATCATGATTCGTCGTCCTCTTCAGGTTCGTCGGGCTCGTCCCGACCCCGGTTGTAGGAGTCGATTCGTTCGGCGATATCATCCAAGGAGACGCCGTCTAGTACGAACGGGATGCTTGGAAAGAGGATTACCGTGGCTTCCGGGTCCTCCTCGGAGCCGACCACTTGGATCAGCCGCAGGGCTTGGAAGCGTCGCAGAAGAGAGACGAAGGGGGTCTTCTTGTAGGAGAGATCCGCTATCGTCCGCAGCCGGTCCTGGACCTCCTCCTGTCTTACCGTGCGCTCCCCGTGGATTACCAGCTCTCCGGCCTTCTCTTCGTAGAGGAGCCGCAATACCAACAGAAAGATGCTTTCGTCTTTCTTCAATTGCAGCCGGGCCGAAGCGGGACCCTGAAAGGAGATTACGCCGAGGTGCTCGTCCTTCCGGAGGCTCCACCCGGCAAGCTCTAAGTAGGCGTCGATAATCTCGGTATTAGCCGCTGCAAAGCGGTAGGCCCGGGCGTGGGACTCCAGCGAGCGAATCAGGAAGCTCTCGGTAAGAAGCAGGTGAAGGGCAATGCGGAAGCTCTCGCGGTCGTTCTCCGAGAGCTTTTGGTAGCGCAGTAGTCGCTCATCCACGGGAAAACCTCCGGACGAAAGTATGATCGACGAATCGAAAGGAGCCGGTCCGGACGAGCTCATTACCCCATTCAACCTGATACGGAAAGCTCTCCCCCCGGCCTTCGGCGTAGGCCCCGGCGTAGAGAAGCTTGATGTAGCTGTCGACGTCCCCGACCAAGGCCTCGGCCCGGGCCCGGTCCCCGGGGTTCGGCGCCGTTGCGGAGAGAAAGGCGGCTATCTTTGCCGGGCTCAGCTGCTTCCGGGCCCGCAGGACCAGCTCCCGCTCGACGACTTCGGCGTCCGGAGGCTCGGCCTCCCGGCGGAGGAGTCCGGCCTCGGTTACCGAACGATGGCGCCGGGTATAGAGGGAATCCGCACTCAGAGCCCGGAGCCTCAGGATGGTGTGCACCAGGCTCTCCGGGGACGCCTCCGGGGGATAGCTCTCCCCGGCCCAGGCCCGGACAATCGTCGCGATCCGGGCTGATAGGCTCTGGTCGGCGTGGATCTGGGACCGAATGCGCTCGGTGGAAAGCCGGGAGTAGCGGCGGTTGCGGTCGTCGATGCGTTCGAGGAGGGGGTCGATGGATTGGAGATCGTCCTTTATTTCCACCAGCATCCGCCGCAACTCCTCCCCGGCGGCCTCGGTGGAGCTTCGCTTGATAACCGAAAGCCGCTCGGAGGTGCGCTTGATCCACCCCCCATCCTTCAGAAAGCCGGCGATCCGCTTGTTTATCCGGGGCCGGTACCGGGAGAGATTATCAGAGGTCTTCAGGCGCGTGTAGGCCCGGTCGACAACCTCGTGCATGTAGAGGTCGTAGTGGGCGTGGAGGAGCTCCGGCACCGTGGCATCCTGGGAGAAGATGTGCTGGAGATGCCCCCGGATGTTCTGATCCAGCAGCTTGAGGGATTCCATCAGGAGCCTGGTATGCCGGTGGGCGACAAGGACCGCGTGCTCGCCGCTCTCTTCGGCGGCGTCGCTTTCTAAGGACGAATAGATGGCCACTACGTGGCTCTCGTACTCCAAGGAGGCTCCGTGGCTAACCTGGTGAAGCGCCTCCAAGAAGGGCCGGGCGGTATCCCGGAGGTTGATGACCCTCGAAAAATCGAGGAGCTCCTCCTCGTCCATCCAGCCGTAGGCACAGAGGTGCCGGAGGAATCGCTGGGCCGTAGCCCGGGCGCCCCCGTCGGCATCGCTCTCGGGGCCCGGCGCGTCGCCGGAGCCTGCCTCTTCCTCGGCCAGCTCCCCGGGGCTTACCGCGGCGAGGTAATCCGCAAAGGCATCGACGACTACCTGACGCTCGACGCCGGAGTGATACTCCAAGAAGAGCTCGTAGTAGCGTAAGAGCAGCTCCGCGTAGTGACGCCTGTTCGGCGAGGCGAGGGGGGAAAAGAACCCCTCCGGAAGAAATTCGAATACAGCACCCATA
>CAZTRQ010000160.1:0-4738 GCA_964616245.1 uncultured Spirochaetaceae bacterium
ATCACGTCTTGCGCAGGTACTTCTGGGTGTCCATGGCCACCGCTGCGACGATGATAATTCCCTTAACGATGTACTGGTAGTACTGGTCGAGGCCTATAAAGGTCATGCCGTAGCTGATTATGGTAAACAACAGGACTCCGGCGATTGCCCCTGAAACTTTGCCGATACCCCCGGAAAACGAGATGCCGCCGACGACGCAGGCCGCGATGGCGTCTAACTCGTAGCCGAATCCGGTACCGTTGTTCGCCGAGCCGATTCTCGCCGCTTCGAGAAAACCCCCGATTCCGTAGAGGACCCCTGCGAGGAGGTAGGTGGTAATAAACGTCCTCATGACGTTGACGCCGGAGACTTCCGCGGCCTCCGGGTTGCCGCCTACCGCGAAGAGGTTTTTGCCGAAGGTGGTCTTGTTCCAGAGGATCCAAACGATAACGCTCATGATGGCGGCGTAGATGACAAGGTTCGGGATGCCCAGGGTGCTACCGACGACAAAGTTCGTGTACCGCGGGTCGAAGCCGCCGATCGGCTGCGGTCCCGGCGCTCCGGAGGCGAAGTAGATGGAGAGTACCCCGTAGGCGGTAATCATCATGCCGAGGGTTGCCAGAAAGGGGTGGATTTTGAACTTAGCGACGACCCAGCCGTTTATGCCGCTAAAGAAGGCGCTTACCAGACAAGCCAGGATAAGGGGCACGAACAGGGGGAGGAGCGGCAGGTCGGGATAGAACCGAGATGCGTAGTCCGGCCGCTGGAGAAAAGAGGCCGAAATAACCGCCGCAAAGCCGACGATTCTACCGAGAGAGAGGTCGGTACCTTGAAGAATAATAATGCCGGCGACGCCGAAGGCCAGAATGAGCCGTACCGAGCTCTGAGTCAGGATGTTACGAAAGACGTTGACCGAGACGAAACTCGGCTCCTGGATAATGATAAACATGATGATCGCAAAGATCACGATATAGATAGCGTTGTTGACAAAGAAATCCTTCCACTGCTGCCGGGTCATCGACCGGACCTTTGGCAGGGCAAGTTGTTTGCTACTCATACTTCGGCCTCTTTGTTGTTGTTCAGGTATAGGGTCGCCAAGCGAAAGATTTCCGCCTGGGTGGTCTCTTCGGTGTCTACGATGCCGGCGAGCCGTCCGTTACTCATTACCATAATCCGGTTGGTTATTCCCAAGAGCTCCGGCATTTCTGAGGAGATCATGATAACCGACTTGCCCTGCTTAGCGAGGTTGATGACGAGCTGGTAGATCTCGAATTTGGCGCCTACATCGATGCCTCTCGTCGGTTCGTCGAGAAGCAGAATATCCGGACTGGTGAGTAACCAGCGCCCGATGATGACTTTTTGCTGGTTACCCCCGGAAAGCGCGCGCATGAGCTCCCGGCGACTCGGCGTCTTTATGCGCATCCGCCTGATTTGTTCGTCGGTGTCCTCGTACATCTGCTTTTCCGTGAGCCAGCCGATTTTGTTTACGTACGAGTTGATATTGGCAATCGTAGAGTTAAAGGTAATGTCCGCCACCGGGTAGAGACCGGTGCGTCGGCGCTCCTCAGTAAGAAAGGCAAAGCCGTTTCGTTTCGCCTTTTTCGGAGAAGAGAGGTCTACGGGCTTGCCGTCGATAAAGAACTCCCCGGATTCCTTGGTCCGGATCCCGAATATCGCCTCCGCTACCTCAGTCCGTCCCGCGCCTACGAGGCCGGCGACACCGAGGATTTCGCCCCGGCGAACGGAGAAACTGATATCCCGGACGACGGGCTTGTACCTGGTGCTAAGATTGCGCACCTCCAGGTGCACGTCCCCGGGCTCGTTCGCTCGCGGAGGGAACCGTTCTTCCAGTTCCCGGCCGACCATCATCTCCACCAGCCGCTCCATGGTAATGTCTGCCACACGCTCGGTTCCGACGTACTTGCCGTCTCGGAGAACCGTAACCTCGTCGGCGATCGAGAATATCTCGTCCATTTTGTGGGAGATATAGATGATGCTTACCCCTTCCTTCTTGAGGGAGCGGATAATCGTAAAGAGCAGGTTCGTCTCGTTTTCCGTTAGGGAGGAGGTCGGTTCGTCGAGGACGATTACCTTGGCGTCGTAGGAAATGGCTTTGGCAATCTCCACCATCTGACGCTGAGAAACCGAGAGCCGGTTAAGAGGCGTCCCTGGATCGAGGTGAATGCTCATTTGCTCGAAGAGCTCTCGGGTCGCGCGGTCCATGCCCCTCTCGTCGACAAAGATCCCCTTTTTGGGATAACGACCGAGCCAAATGTTGTCCGAGATGGTCCGCTGAGTTACCTGATTGAGCTCCTGGTGGACCATGGAGACTCCGTTCTCCAGGGCATGCTTGGGATCGGTAAAGTTAAACTCTTGGCCGTTCAAGAAGAAGCGGCCGCTATCCTCGGTGTAGATACCGAAGAGGCACTTCATTAGGGTGGATTTCCCGGCACCGTTCTCGCCCATCAACGCGTGGACTGTGCCGCCCTTGACCTCGAGACCCACGTCCCGAAGTACGTAGACCCCCGAGAACGTCTTGTTTACACCTTCGATTCGAAGCAATGGTTCTTGCACCGCGATGATCCTCTCAGGTACGGCAAAATGTCACCGCCGGAACTCCCGGCGGTGACAAAGATCGTGCCGTGCGTTTCTAGCGGAAGTCCTGGTAGTTCTCAGGAGTAACCGCGACGTAGGGTACGCGGACAGCCTTGCTGCCACCGGACTCGATAACCCAGTCGGTCCCTGCGGTTGGTGCATTTCCCATGGCAGCGTTGATCGCGAGATCGATGGTTGCCCGGGACTGATTAACGCCGTCGTTGAGGACGGTTCCGTTCATCTCGCCGTCGGCGATGTGGGTAAGCGCCTGGTCGAGGGCGTCAACGCCGTAGATCGGAATGTCGGCGCCGGCTGCCTTCAAGGCGGTAATCGCGCCAAAGGCCATGCCGTCGTTGTTGGAGATAATCAACTCGATGTCGGAACCAAAACTGGAGGTAAGCCACGCAGCGGTCTTGTCGTTACCATGCTGGGTCGACCAATTTGGATCCGCCTCGAGGGCAAGCTCTTCGGTTTCGATACCGGCGTCGGCAAAAGCTTTGACGGAGTGGATTGTGCGCGCCTCTGCGTCCGGGTGACCGGGCTCGCCCTTGAGCAGCACATACTGAACCACGCCGTCGCCGTTCTTGTCCCAGTCCGGGTTGGCGCGCCAGTCGCTCACCATCATCTCGCCCTGGATGATGCCGGATTCGGCGGAGTCGGTACCCACGTACCACACCTTGTCGTAGAGGCCCATGACGCCGGCCTCGGTAGCTTCCTTGTTAAAGAGCACCAGCGGGATGTCCGCAGCCTGCGCCTTCTCGATAATCGATCGCGCGGAAGCAGGGTCTACAAGGTTGATCGCGAGGACGTCGACACCACGAGTGATAAAGATGTCGACCTGGTCGTTGAGCTTCGCCTGCTGGCCCTCGGAGTCGACGATCTCGATAGATACGCCCCGTTCGTCGGCATACCGCTCGAGCTCCGGCTTCATGACGCCGTTCATAAAATTGTCGGCGAAACTGTAGATGTTGGAACCGATGACTATTTCTCCGTCATCGGATTGTCCCCCGGCGAAGGCTCCGGTGAGGCTGACCAACGCGATCAGCGCTAAAAGTACCAGTAGTTTCTTCATAAAAACTCCTTATTGGATGATGTACATTCAGCGTAGCACCGTTCCGGGAGGGCTCAATGGAGAATTCCGCACAGAATTTACAATATTTGACAAGAACGTGCCGTTTTCGAGCCCTTAACGGAGGCTGAAGGGTTGGTAGTCGATCCAGATATACTTTTGGTCGTCCAAGGGATAGGAGAGGCCATCGAGATCTCTTCCCTCGAGGACGCTCCTCGATAGCTCGACCATCGCGAGGGCCATGCTCTTGGAATCGTTTATGACGGTGCCGTAGAGGTACCCGGCCTCGATCTGCTCCACCGCCTCTTGGAGGCCGTCGATTCCGACTACCGGGACCCAGGCTTCCTCGTCCTTGTCCGCAAAGTAGCCGTCCTGGCGCATCCTATTGATAGCGCCGAGGGCCATAGCGTCGTTATTCGAGATGACCAGCTCCAAGGCTTCGCCGTGTTCTCGGAGAAGCTCCTCCATTCGGTTGTACGCCTCGTCCCGCCTCCAGTTGCACACCTCGATGGCAAGGATGTCGAGACGGAACCCGGCACGCTCGAAGCTCCGGAGAACCTCGGCGGTCCGAATCTCTGCGTCTTGGTGTCCCTGTTCTCCCTTTAGGATGATGGTCTGAATGGTCCCGTCGTTGTTTTCGTCGTGGTGATTAAGGGCGTTTGGATCCCCCCCGAAGAGCTCCATCACTAACTCAGCCTGAAGCCAGGCCGACTGTTCCGCCCGGGCGCCGACGTAGTACGTGCGCTCCCAGAGATCGAGGTCCTCAGGCAGGGGCTCTCGATTAAAAAAGATAATCGGAACTCCGACCTCTTGGAGGCGACGGATAATGGCATAGGAACTGAGACGGTCCACCGGATTGACGATAGCGAGGTCGAGCCGCTCCTCGAGGGCCGCGTCTATCTGCTCATTCTGGAGGGTCTGGGAGTTTCGGGCGTCGAGAGAGACGAGGTCAAAACTATTCGCCGCGGCGGACTCTATCTGCTCCACGAAGGTTCGAATGTAGGGGTCCTCGCCGTTGTAGTAAAAGAGGGCAACCCGCGGCTCCTCGCTCCTACAGGAGAGAAGCGAGAGAAAGAGGAGGGAGCCCAGGGCGAG
>CAZTRQ010000161.1:0-4702 GCA_964616245.1 uncultured Spirochaetaceae bacterium
ATTGAGCGAGGAGGAAAGAGTATGGCGAACAAGAGGATTCTGTTCCTGGTAGGAGACTTCGTGGAGGACTACGAGGTTATGGTGCCGTTTCAAGCGTTGGCGGCCGTGGGCTACGAGGTCCATGCGGTGTGCCCCGACAAGAAGGCCGGGGACGCGGTTCGGACCGCGGTCCACGACTTCGAGGGTGACCAGACCTACAGCGAAAAACCGGGCCACAACTTTGCCTTAAACGCGGACTTTGCTTCGGTAAACGAAGCGGACTACGCGGGACTTGTGATTCCCGGCGGACGCGCTCCTGAGTACATCCGTCTGAACGACCGCGTGCTGGCCATTGTGAAGCACTTCTTTGACCGCAACAAACCGGTGGCGGTGATCTGCCACGGACCCCAGGTGCTTGCCGCGGCCGACGTTATTAAGGGGCGTACGCTTACGGCCTATCCTGCGGTGGGACCGGGAGTCGCAAGCGCCGGAGCCACCTACAAGGAGATCCCCGTCGATCAGGCGATGGTGGACGGCAACCTGGTCTCGGCTCCTGCCTGGCCCGCGCATCCGGATTGGATTGCCAAGTTTATGGAGGTCCTCGGCGCCAAGGTCGAGGTATAGGTTGCGCGCGGGCGGCTGTAAGCCGGCCACGGCCGGCCTGCCCGCCCGCCCAAGACAAAACTCAGGAGGAGTCGTCTGAACATCATCATCCCAATCAAACAGGTTCCGGAGACGAGCAACGTCAAGATGGACCCGGAGACCGGCACCATGATCCGGGACGGTGTCGAGTCCGTCGTCAATCCCTTGGACCTCTACGCCATCCAGGTTGGCGTAGACCTCAAGGAGCGCTACGGCGGCACCGTGACGGTGGTGAGCATGGGCCCCGAAAAAGCGATCAAGGCCATCAAAGAGGCCGTGGCGATGGGTTGTGACGAGGGTGTGCTTCTCTCCGACGGTGCCTTTCGGGGCTCGGATACCTGGGCTACGTCTTACACTATCTCCCGGGCCATCCAAAAGATCGGCGGCTACGACATGGTGATCTGCGGCGAGCGGGCCACCGACGGTGATACCGGGCAGGTTGGGCCGGGCATCGCGGCGTGGTTGGACCTGCCCCTGTTGAGCTACGTCAGCCGGATCGAAACGGTTGCGGCCGAGGGGGCCGCGAGCATCGAGGTCGAGCGCCTGATCGAAAACGGCTATCAGCGCCTCCGGGCGCCGCTGCCGGCGGTGCTTACCGTGGTCAAGGAGATCGTGCGGCCACAGCTGCCCACGCTAGGCGGCAAGAAGCGCGCGCGGCAGCTTGCCGTGCCCACCTGGGGAAAGAGCGACATCGACCTCGAGGACGCCTTCTTAGGCCTCAAGGGTTCGCCCACCCGGGTCGTGAAGATCCGAACTCCGAAGGTGGCTCGGAACGGAGAGCTTGTTTTGGCGACCGACGGGGAGCGGCTTGAGACCGCGATCGATGGGTTGATAACGTTCCTGCGAGCGAAGGAGGTAATCCGATGAGTTTTGTCTGGACCATCGCGGAGCAGCGCGGGGCCGAGCTTAGGCGGGTCTCCTTTGAGCTATTGGCCCGGGGCAGGGTCCTGGCGGACAAGTTGGAGACCAAGTTGGCCTCGGTGGTTATCGGAGGCGATCTGTCGGAAGCGACCCTCGAAGAACTGATTAAGCGCGGCGCCGACGAGGTCTATTACGTCAAGGATTCGCGCCTCGACGACTTTGTCTGCGAGAGCTACGCTAAGGTTCTTGTCGCGCTGATAAAGCAGTACCGTCCCCACACGATCCTGGCTGCGGCAACCTCTACGGGCCGCGCCTTGATGCCTTACGTCGCCATCAAGGCCGATACCGGCCTTACCGCGGACTGTACGGAGCTGGACATCGATCCCGAGACTAAGCTCCTGCTTCAGACCCGGCCTGCGATCGGGGGAAACATCATGGCCACCATAAAGACGCCGGACAAGAGGCCGCAGATGGCGACGGTCCGGCCCAAGTCGTCTCAGCCCCTGCCGGCGGATGAGGGCCGCGCCGGGAGAATCATCGAGGTGCCCGTCCAGGAGGAGTGGATAGACGGCCGTGTGGAGGTGCTCGGATACCGCGCCGAAGAGGGCGAGGAGAACAACATCGAGGAAGCCGAGGTGGTCGTGGCCGGGGGCCGGGGCCTCAAGAAGGGCGACAACTTCAAGCTGGTTCGAGAGCTCGCAGCGAGGCTCGACGGCGCGGTCGGTGCCAGCCGCGACGCCGTGGACCGCGGCTGGATCTCCTATCCGCACCAGGTGGGATTGAGTGGCAAGACGATCTCGCCGAAGCTCTACATCGCCTGCGGAATTTCGGGCTCTATTCAGCAGCTTGCCGGCATCAAGACCGCCGAGGCTATCGTCTCGGTCAACATCGATCCCGACGCCAACATTCACAAGATTGCCGACTACGCCATCGTGGGAGACCTCTTCGAGGTGTTGCCCAGGCTGATCGAACGACTCGACGGGGAGGCCACGGAATGACGTACAACCGAGTTACCGAAGAGATTGTGGCCGAGCTTGTGGCGGCCCTCGGGGAGCGGAATGTTCATACCGACCGTGAGCGACTCGAGAGCTACTCCCACGATGAAACCTCCGCCGAGACGTACGCTCACATGCCCGAAGTTGCAGTAACCCCCACCACCACCGAGGAGGTGGCGGAACTCGTGCGCTTGGCCAACCGCCACCGTATCGCCATCACGCCGAGGGGAGCGGGTTCCGGACTCTCCGGCGGAGCCATCCCCGTGCACGGCGGCATCGTGCTGTCGGTGGAGAAGATGAACCGGATCCTCGAGATCGACTACGGCAACATGGTCGCCGTGGCCGAGGCCGGGGTGGTGACCAACGAGCTGAACAACGCCGTGGCGGAGCACGGGCTGCTCTTTGCCGGCTACCCGATGAGCCTGGAGTCCTGCTATCTCGGCGGAAACATCGCCGAGAACGCCGGCGGGGGTAAGGCGGTAAAATACGGCGTCACCGGACGCTACATCCTGGGGCTCGAGCTCGTTACGCCTACCGGAGAGGTCGTTCGGCTTGGGGGAAAGCTCTCGAAAGACGTCTCCGGGTACGACCTCAAGCAGCTCGTTATCGGCTCCGAAGGAACCTTAGGCATCGTGACCAAGGCCATCGTCAAGCTGATCGGCCTTCCCACCGCCCAAGGTGACCTGTTATGCCTCTTCGAGAGCCCGCAGGCGGCCATCGACACCGTTCCCATTATCATGGCCCGAGGCCTGGTGCCGACCAGCATAGAGTTTATGGACAAGCTCTCGGTCAAGACCTCCTGCGACTACCTGAACGAGAGCCTGCCCTACGAAGATGCCGGGGCGATGCTCCTGGTGGAGCTCGACGGAAACGACGCCGAGCGCCTCGAAGTCGAGCTGGAGATCGCCGGAGAATTGTTGATGGACAACGGCGCGCTCGAAGTTTTCGTCGCCGACAACGCCACTACCCGCGAGAGGGTCTGGAGCGTCCGTCGAAACATTGCCGAGGCCTTTAAGGTCGCAAGTCCCATTCAGAGCCTGGAGGACATCGTCGTACCGGTCTCTTCGATTCCGAAAATTATCCCCGAGCTTGAACGGCTTTCGAAGCAGTACGAGACCCTCATTCCCTGCTACGGGCACGCCGGAGACGGCAACCTTCACGCCACGCTGGTCAAAAACCCCGAGCAGACGATGGAAGGGTGGCACGAGGTGGAGGCAAAGATCCTCAGGGAGCTCTACCGCGTTACCAAGGAGCTCGGCGGTAAGATCAGCGGGGAGCACGGCATCGGCATCAAGCGAAAGGAATATCTTGCAGAACTTATCGATCCGGTGGAATTATCTTTGATGCGGGGTATAAAGAAGGCCTGGGACCCGAACGGCATTATGAATCCCGGTAAGATATTCGATCCGGAGTAGGAGATTGGGAATAAACGTCGAGCCTATCAAGACCAAGAAGGTCTATCGCGTCATTATCGAGCAAATACTGCAGATGATCTGCAGCGGCGAGCTGGAGGTGGGGCAACGCCTGCCCCCCGAGCGGGAGCTCGCCGAGATGTTTCAGGTAAGCCGGCCGTCGGTGCGTGAGGCTATGCGGGTTATGGAGGTGATGGGCCTTCTGGACCGGCGGCCCGGGGGAGGGTCGGTGGTAACCGATCTGAACATCGGAGAGCTTTTGAACATGCTCTCGCCGGTCTTCCTAAAGCGCGGCGGCTTCGCTATCGAGCTGGTCGAGCTGCGCTACCTTCTGGAAACTCGGGCCGCCGAGCTCGCGGCCGAGCAGATTACCCCGGACAAGGCCGAGAGCCTTCGGAGCTGCATCGCCCGGATGGCCGGCGCGGGGCGGGAGGGCGACTCGGAAGCGGAGGCGCGGGCAGATATCGAGTTCCATGAAACCATCTTTGCGATAAGCGACAACTACGTTCTTCAGCAGGCGGCGCGCTTTGTCACCAGCCTCCTGGAGAACTCGGTGCGCTTCGGCCGCCGGGTTATCCTCGAGGGGGGCTACGAGAACCAGAAGCTCCTAGAGCAGCATCGCCGTATTCTCGACGGCATCGCCGCCGGAAAACCCGCCGAGGCCCGAGCGGCCATGGAGACGCACATGAAGCTGGTCTTTGAGTACTACCTTCGGGCGGACCGCGGGGCGCCCGGAGAGACGGTATGAGCGGCGGCTACGGCGCCGTGGACGACGAACTCGTCGCGGCACTGGTGCGCATCTGCGGTGAGGAG
>CAZTRQ010000162.1:0-4696 GCA_964616245.1 uncultured Spirochaetaceae bacterium
CTACGTTGCCACGGCCGGGGCGGCCATCGGGGTGCCCGACAGGGATCGTCCGGGCCTGGAGGAGCATTCAGGGTCTCGAGTCCGGTGATTCGGTCATCGCTGTGGGCAATCCTTTCGGTATCGGAAGCTCGGTTTCTGCTGGGGTCATTTCCGGTCTGGAGCGCAGCCACATATCACAGATGACCGGTAAACCAATGACAGGCCTCATCCAGTTCGACGCCGCAGTTAACCCGGGCAATTCCGGGGGCCCCTTGGTCAATCAAAGTGGTGAGGTCGTCGGAATCGTCATCTCGCTTCTCAACCCTACCCAGGATGGAGTCTTTATCGGCCAGGACCACTTTTTGGATCGAGTCCTCGTAGCGATTCTGATGCTCGCCGGGGCCACCTTGTCGCTTCTTTGGTTCGGACGAGTACTCTAAGCACCGACAACTGAGCCGACATTGACTGAGCCGACGATTGATAAAGCTCTCGGGGGAGGGTATCGTGGAACCATGAACCGTAGCCTCCCCTTCGAATCCCTGTACCGCCACGGTTTTGCTCGGGTGTCCGTAGGCGTGCCGGCCCTCCGCGTCGCAGATGTGGCGTATAACGTAGATAAGACCCTCGAACTGGCTCGTCGGAGCCACGATGAGGGTGCCGTCGTTACCGTGTTCCCCGAGCTCGGCTTGACAGCGTATTCCAACGACGATCTCTTTCAGCAGGAGGCGCTCCTCGAGGCTGCCCTCGAGGGGCTCGAGCGCGTTAAGGGAGCGAGCACGGAGCTGAATCCTCTCTTCCTCGTTGGCATGCCGCTTCGCCGCGGAGATTCGCTCTACAACGTCGCCGTTGCCATCCAGGGGGGAGCGATCCACGGCGTTGTTCCGAAGAGCTACATCCCGGGTTACCGGGAATTCTACGAGAAGCGCCAGTTTGTCTCCGGGATCGGCGCCCGGGAACGAGAGGTTTCTCTCCTTGGAGAGACAGTGCCCTTCGGAACCGATATTCTCTTCGAGGCCGAAGGCGTTCCCGACCTTATCATTCACGTAGAAATCTGCGAGGACATCTGGGTGCCGATTCCGCCGAGCAGTTTCGCCGCCTTGGCGGGAGCAACCGTGCTCTGTAACCTCTCCGCGTCGAACGTTACTATAGGTAAAGCGGAGTACCGCCGGGCCCTCGGGTCCCAGCAGAGCGGTCGCTGCATATCGGCCTACCTCTATACGGCAGCGGGGAAGGGCGAGTCCACCACGGATCTTGCCTGGGATGGGGACGCGCACATCCACGAGAACGGGCGGCTTCTTGCGGAGGCAGAGCGGTTCTCTCCAGAGCCCGAGCTTCTTTCCGCCGATGTTCACCTCCACGCCCTCGTTCAAGACCGGATGCGGATGACGAGCTTTTCCGACAACGCGGATGCCCACCGTCAGTCGACCGAGCGGTTTCGCCGCGTTCGAATTCCAATCGGGTCGCCGGAAACTACCGTGCCTTTGCGGCGTTCGATTGCCCGTTTTCCCTACGTCCCGTCGACGGGTGCTCGGAGGGAGGAACGCTGCTTCGAGGCGTACAACATCCAGGTTGCCGGGCTCGTTAAACGGCTCGAGAGCGCACATATTGAAAAGCTCGTGCTGGGAGTTTCCGGCGGATTGGATTCTACCCAGGCCCTTATCGTCAGTTGCCGGGCTGTAGACCTTTTGGGGATTCCCCGTACCAACATTTTGGCATACACAATGCCCGGATTTGCGACCAGCGATGAGACAATTCGAAACGCCCGGGAGCTCATGGCCTCCCTCGGGGTAAGCTTCGGGGAAATTGATATCCGCGATTCCTGCCTGCAGATGTTTCGGGATATCGGGCATCCCTTCGCCGAGGGCGAGGAGGTCTACGACGTTACCTTCGAAAACGTCCAAGCCGGGGAACGGACGAGCCATCTCTTCCGCCTTGCCAACATGCACGGCGGACTGGTCGTCGGTACCGGCGACTTGAGCGAGCTCGCCCTCGGGTGGATGACCTACGGTGTAGGGGACCACATGTCCCACTACGCGGTAAACGCGTCGGTTCCCAAGACCCTGGTTCAATACCTCATTCGATGGGTCGCCGAGGAACATCTCCTTGGTGAGGAAACATCCGGGGTCCTCTATCGGATACTGAGCACGGAAATATCGCCGGAGTTGGTGCCTTCGGTGACCGGGCAAGACAACGACCAACCGGCCCAGTTGAGCGAGGAGAAGATCGGTCCCTACGAGTTACAGGACTTCCATCTCTACTATATCTCACGGTACGGACTACGTCCCTCCACGGTGGCGTTTCTCGCGGAACACGCCTGGTCCGAGGTTTCACGGGGAGACTGGCCGGAAGATATTCCGGAGGTAAAGCGGCACCACTACAGCCGGGAGCAGATCGTCCATTGGCTCGAAGTATTTCTCCAGAGATTCTTCGGCAATACGCAGTTTAAGCGGAGTTGCATTCCCAACGGACCTAAGGTCGGCTCCGGTGGTTCGCTCTCCCCGAGGGGGGACTGGCGGGCACCCAGCGATTCGGTACCAGAGGTCTGGCTCCGGGAGCTTAGAGAAAACGTCCCGATGGGCAACTAGCCCGCGGAGCCTTATTGTGCCTGGCGATTCGCCAAAAAGCTATCCACCGCCGCGTCGTTGATAAACCCCATCTCTATTGCGATCTCGCCGAAGAGGCGACCCGGCTCCTGGGCTTGTCTATCGAGCACCTCTGTAACTTGGCTCTCGGTCATCGCGCCGATGCGGACCAAGAAATCTCCGATGCGTTGCGTGGAGTCTTCATGGGCTTCCGACATGTTCATCTCCGTTATCAAGGAGCGCTTCCAACTCCTCTGGGCTCTGAGCATGCCCGAAGTAGAATCCTTGCATCGTGGGGCATCCCAAGTCGACGAGAACCCGTGCCAATTCCGGACTATCGATCCCTTCCACGATAACTTCTTTGCCCCGGGCCCGAATACTCGCGACGAGGCTGCGAAAATAGGTTCGTTCGTCTTCGCTTTCGACAAGCTCCCGGACGAAACTTTGGTCGATCTTGATGGTCCTCGCCGGGAGGTACTTTAGGTACGAAAGCGACGAATGCCCCGTACCGAAGTCGTCTATCCAGGTTTCGATACCCATCTTCTCAAGGTCCTTCATCCGTTGGATGCCCCTCTGCGGGTCCTGCATCGCTCGGCTCTCGGTAAGCTCCAGTCGAAGCGTGTCGCCGCATTCGCACCCCGACTCTTTGATAGCTCCCTCGACCACCTCGAGAATAAACTCATCGTTTAGAAGGCCGGCACTCAGATTTACCGATACAAAGAGTCCGAGCTCCTTCCAGGTTACGAGTTGCATGCATACCCGGTAGAGTGCCCACTTGTCGACCAGGGTTAGAAGCCCGGTATCCTCGGCGATCTCTATGAAGTCTGGTGGCTCGAGGAGACCCCTCGAAGGGTGGCGCCACCGCACGAGGGCCTCTGCGCCGATTACCCGTGGCTTGCCGTCCTCCACCCGGACGATCGGTTGGTAGTGAATAACCCATTCGTTCCGGGTAAAGGCTCGCCTCAACTCGCTTGCGACGGTCATTCTCCGAACGGCTTCTCCGTGGAGAGAGGAGTCGTAGAGGAGAAAGGGTTGTCGCCTGTCCTCCGCTTCCACGCTGGCCGAGTTTCCAAGATGAATGAGCTCTTCCGGATCCGTTGTGTCGAGGGGAAAAAGAGCAATACCGATGTACGCCGAGACGGCGATGACGTCCCCGCGGTAGCTGTAGGGGAGAGCCACCGAGTCGTAGAGCTTCTGAGCGACGAGGGCAACGTCGGTGCTCTTTGTCAGTCGGTTGAGAAGAACGACTAGGTTCGATCCTTCGAAACGAAAGACCATGTCCGCCGATCGAAGGGTTTCGATCAGACGGTTCGCGGAGTGCTCGAGAAGTAAATCGCCGATTTCCGCCCCGAATTTGCGGTTTATCTGCTTGAAGCTCTTGAGGGAGATAAAGAGAAGGGCCCGAAGCTCGTCACTCGTCGAGCGTTTGGCCCGGTCGAGCTCCGTCCGGAGAATCTGGTAAAGCGCCCGTCGGTTGAAAAGGCCGGTAACGCGGTCGCGGTACTCGTATGTTTCCAATCGAGACTCGACTTCCTTGAGGCGGCTGATGTCGTGGGAAAAAACCAAGACATGGGTGATACTGTCCTGGTCTTCGCCGTAGGGGAAGAAGGAAACGTGGAGGTCCTTGTTCTCGACTCCGAACCGAAAGCGGTCTACAAAGTGGACTTCGTGTCCGCCGAAGGCTTCGTCGAGCTTCTGCTTAATGAGACTCCGAAAGCGCTCGGTGCCCCAGAGCTCCTCGACTGTCTTGTTGACGATGTTTTCGGCTTTCAGACCGACCGACCGGCTGTACGCTTCGTTGACGAACTCGTAACGATAATCGCGGTTTATAAGTGTGATAAAATCACGAGAGCGGTTTACGATAAATCGGTAGGTTTTGTCCGGCTGTTCTTCTGTCACCGTATTAAGCTTCGAAAGAGCTATGCGCTGTCGAGAATCTGGCGCATTTCGGTTATGAGCTTCTCCAACTGATCGAGCTCTCCGCGTGTTTCCAAGACGTCAACCGTGTTGATCTGCCGAAGAGCCCACCGCGCGTCTCGGTGCCCTTTGCCGGTTACTTCCTGGATAAGGTCGTAGGCTTCGCTGACCTTTCCGACGATCTCGTGAATATGCTGTCGAAACTGACTATTTGAAAT
>CAZTRQ010000163.1:0-4665 GCA_964616245.1 uncultured Spirochaetaceae bacterium
CCCCCCGGATGGGACGCCCCTCGGCGTCGAGGAGCACCATCGGAAGCAAAGGGGTATTTTCGGCGTCTACCACGTCTCGTCCTCGCTGCTTCCGGGGAAGGCGGAGAAGATTTCTTTGATATCGACGCCCCGCTCGTAGATCGCCTTGCCGGTAATCGCCGCCACCAGGTTAGCGTGGCCCTCGGATTGTACTCGGTCGAGGTCCTCCCGGGAGGAGACCCCACCGGAGAGAATGACCGGCAGACCCGCGGCTTCGGCGATACGGTTGGTCCGCTCGATGTTCGGCCCCTGCATCATCCCGTCCCGGTCGATGCTGGTAAAGATGATGGCGAGAACTCCGCTCTCCTTTGCCCGCTTGGCGAGGTCGATGTCCGCCACCTTGGTCTCTTCCTCCCACCCGGAGACGTAGACGTGGCCGTCCCGGGAGTCGATGCCGGCCAGAAAGATGTTTCCGTAGTGGGCGGACCAGCCTTCGACGATCGAGGGCTTCCGGGCGAAGGTCGTTCCGAGAATCAGGCGATCGATTCCGAGGTCGAGGAGCTCCTCGATGTCGTCGTCGCTACGGATTCCTCCGCCGAGCTCGATGGTGCACCGGACCGCCTTACGAATCTTTCGAATCTTCTTCCGGTTCGCTTGCTTGTCTCCCCGGGCTGCGTCGAGGTCGACGACGTGGAGCCGGGTGGCGCCTGCCTCTTCGAACTCCCGGGCCATGGAAACCGGGTCCTGATCGTAGACGTCGACGTCGTCGAAGCTACCTTGCCGGAGTCGAACAACGTGTCCGCCGAGCAGGTCTATGGCGGGGATGATGGTCATCGGATGGGCTCCTCTTAGTGGTCTAAAATCGCTATATTGTGGCCAGTATAGCGGTTTTTTAGAAAGGAGACAGTTCGTGTTTGCAGAAGATCGAATGAGAATGGACGGCAGCCGGGCTCAGAGTGGCGTCGCGGTCCGGACCCTTATCCAGAACGTCTACCTGTGGATGGCGGTCGGCCTCGGGGTAACGGGGTTCGTCTCCCTCTCGGTGCTAAGCAACAGAGGCATTCTCCAAGCCATCGTCGGAACCCCGGGATTGCTGATGGCGTTAATTATCGGGGAGCTTGTTCTGGTGGGCTTTCTCTCCTTTCGCATTCAGCGAATGAGCCCCCAGACGGCCTTCGGGGTTTTCCTCGGTTACTCCGCCTTGAACGGACTGACCCTCTCCCCCATCTTTCTGATCTACACCGGGACGAGCATCGCCTCGACCTTCTTTATTGCGGCGGGAATGTTCGGGGCGATGGCCCTCTACGGGGTTACGACCAAGCGGGATCTTACGGGCTTCGGCAGCTACTTCTTTATGGGATTGATCGGGCTGATTCTGGCGTCGGTGGTAAACATGTTCCTTCGAAGCGACGCCCTCGGTTGGCTTATTTCCGTCGTCGGGGTGTTCCTGTTTCTCGGCCTAACGGCGTACGACAACCAGCGAATTTCTTCCTGGAGCAGCCGGATGTCCGGACAGGAGGGAAGCGCGGACTACCAACGGCTCTCGGTCATAGGTGCGTTGCGGCTTTACCTCGATTTTATCAACCTCTTTCTGTTCCTCTTACGATTCCTCGGGCGTCGGCGGTAGGGGAACTTCTTCTACCGCTTCGCTTCGCGGTGCCTTTAGGAGCAACGTGCCTCCGACGGCGAAGAGAATCAGAACGCTCAAGATGCCGAAACGCTCCTGGCCGGTAACCATCGTTATGGCGCCGACGAGAAAGGGCCCGACGATCGAGGCAAACTTGCCCATAACGTTGTAGAAGCCGAAGAACTCCGACGACGCCTCCCGGGGAATAATTTTGGCGAAGTAGGAGCGGCTCAAGGCCTGGATGCCCCCCTGGGAGGAGGCGACGAGCATCGCCAGGACCCAGAAGACGGCCACCCGGGTCGAGATCTCCGGGACCGAGGGCAGCAGAAAGGCGAGAAACACTACGACGATGTAGACTCCGATGGCGACGAAGATCATCCCCCTGTCGCTGAAACGCTCTGCAAGGCGGCCGTAGAGAAGGGCGAAGGGGAAGGCGACGATCTGAATGGCCAAAAGTATGATGATGAGGGTGTTCTGAGGGATGCCGATGGAAACGGCGATGGGCGTTGCCATCCGGATGATGGTGTTTACCCCCTCGATGTAGAAGAAGTAGGCCCCGAGAAACAGAAAGACGACACGATAGTCGGCGAGATTTCGAAAGGTCGTCCGGAGGCGGCCAAGTGCGTCGCGGATCGGCCGAGCGCTCCGGGGCAAGGCGAATCGTTGCCGTACGTTGCGGATTATCGGGAGGGAGAAGACAAGCCACCATGCGGCTGTCATAAACATGATCGCCCGGAACGCCTGACCCTGCCCTGCGAAGCCGATTCGCTCCCAAGCACTGAGCATTACAATGGCGGCGACGAAGGGGATGGTGCTCCCCCCGATGTAGCCCCAGGCGTATCCGGCGGCGGAGACGCGGTTCATCCGCTCGTCGGTTGTGACGTCGACGAGCATGGCATCGTAGAAGAGATTGGCGCCGCTAAAACCGTAGAGGGAACAGACGTAGATAATCAAGAGCGGAAGCCAGTACCCAAAAATGGGCAATCCGAGGAGGGAGGTCGCGCCGACACCGAGAGCGAGAAAGGCGAGGAAGAAGCGCTTCTTTACGCCGGGGTAGTCGGCGAGAACACCGAGGAACGGAGCGGAAATCGCCAAGAGCAGGCTTCCGATGCTGTTGGCAAAGGCCCAGGTCGCGACGTAGTTTTCTTCTCCTACAAAGCCCCGGTAGTAGAGGGGGAAGATCGCCGTCGTCACGATGATGGTATAGGCGGAGTTGGCCCAGTCGTAGAAGACCCAACTGCCCTCTTCTTTGGTAAACTTCACGTGGGGATATAATACAGCAAAGAAGCGAGGACACAAGATGACAGGCTCCGGCGTCGACGTTGCAACGAAACTCAACAGGCTCCTTCCGCCCCGCATCATCCGGGAGACCGCCCCCGGGGACCAGTCACGCCCCCTGGATGAGGAAGAGATCCGACAGCTCGAAAAGAACGGGAACATTTGCGCTGACTGGTCTCTGATCGACGTTCGGGAGAGCTTCTCTCCGGACCGACTCTACGGCAACTTCCTCGTCGGCCGGTGCGTATTTGGTGGCCATCCCGGGTCGCCGGAGACCTCCTCACGTTCCGTATATCCTCCGGGCATCTACCAGAGCACGATCGCGAACGCCCGCATCGGGGAAAACGTATCGATCCACCGGTGCCCAATGGTTTCCGGCTATTCGATCGGCAGCGGTACCACCATCGCCGGAAGCAGCCTCCGGTGCGCCGGCTCTACCTCTTTCGGCAACGGCACCCGCCTCTCGCCGGGAATCGAGACCGGGGGCCGGCCCTTCGCGCTCACGGCAGAGGTGGATCTCGAGATTACCCGCCTGATCCTCGCCCACCC
Source organism: uncultured Spirochaetaceae bacterium (assembly GCA_964616245.1). Classification (GTDB taxonomy): domain Bacteria; phylum Spirochaetota; class Spirochaetia; order DSM-27196; family PWMO01; genus CAYPUT01. The sequence continues at coordinate 3,434 of CAZTRQ010000163.1, forward strand.
CGACGACCTGGCGCTCCAAGAGGAGTTCGACCGTTTCGTGGAGCAATACGCCCGACAGTGTCAGAGCGCCTTCGGCTACATCGGAGAATCCTGCCTCGTGGAAAACACGCTCCTGATCGACGGTGCATGGATAGGCGACGCCGCCCGCGTGCAGGCTACCCAACTCCTTCGAAACACGACGATTCTCTCGGACCTTACCGACCCGACCCATATCGGCTCCGGGGTTATGATCGAGGATAGCGCCGTCCAGGAGGGCTGTCGGGTCCAGAGCGGGGCCATCATTCGTTCGTCGCTCTTGATGGAGCACGTGGACTGCGGGACCCGGGCGAAGGTAACCGGATCCGTCCTCGCGCCGAACTGTCTCATCGAGTCCGGAGAAGTAACCGCGAGCTTCGTCGGGCCCTTCGTCGGTATGCATCACGAGTCGCTACTAATCGCCGCTTACTGGCCCGAGGGCCGGGGAAACATTGGCTACGGAGCCAACGTCGGGTCGAACCATACTTCCCGGGTTCCCGATCAGGAAATTCTTCCCGGGGAAGGGATGTTTTTCGGCCTCGGCTGCTGCGTAAAGTTTCCGTCGAACTTCGCTGGAGCACCCTACTCGGTCATCGCCACCGGGGTTACGACCCTGCCTCAGCGCCTGGAGTTTCCCTTTTCGCTCCTTCGCCCACCGACGCAACAGTTCGACGGCGTTTCGACGGCAATCCAGCAGCTCGTTCCCGCCTGGGTGCTCTCGAACAACCTCTACGCCCTCCTTCGGAACCGAAAAAAGTACGAGACCCGGAATAGGGCACGACGACAGAGTTTCGACTTCGAGCTCTTCAAGCCCCCAATTCTCGCGGCCATGGAGAAGGCTCTCGACCGCCTGGAACACGTAAAGAAGAAGCGCCGATACTATCTCGAATCCGATATTCCCGGACTCGGAAAGAACCTGCTTCTCGAAGCGGACCGAAGGGAGGCAATCGAGACCTACCGGTTCTTCTTGGACTACGCGACCCTGGAGAAACAGCAGAAGGAGTTGAGATCCGGCGGCCTCGCGGGATACTCGACCGACGGCCTTCGAGAGGTCGCGAACCGAATGACCCGGTTGCGGTCGATGGCGCGCCGCATCCACGAACAGACCCTCGCCTCCCGGGAGAAAGATTTTATCCGGGGCCGACGAATTATGGAAAATTACTCCGCTACCCATGTCCCGATCGACGCCGATGAATTTATTCTTACATCGGAGGCAG
>CAZTRQ010000164.1:0-2469 GCA_964616245.1 uncultured Spirochaetaceae bacterium
TGTACTTGCCGGGGACCGGCCAGTGGATCAAATAGAGGTCCACGTAGTCGAAGCCGAGCTTCTCGAGGCTCGTTTCCATCGCCTTTAGAGTCGAATCGTAGCCCTGATCGGAGTTCCAGACCTTCGTGGTTACGAAGAGCCCCTCCCGGGGCACCCCGACCGCCTTAATCGCCTTCCCGACTCCTTCTTCGTTTCCGTAGATTGCCGCGGTGTCGATATGCCGGTATCCGGCTTCCAGGGCCCAGGTGACCGCTCTCTCCACTTCGGGGCCCGGCTCGGTCTGAAAAACGCCGAAGCCCACCCAGGGCATCTCTACACCATTGTTGAGTTTTGTTGTTGTCGTTAGATCCATTCCTAGACCATACTCTATTGTACCCGTGATCGACCAGTTATGCCGTCCCATCTCGCAGTTCCCCGCCGATCGCGCGCACGCCTTGCGCTTCTTTCTCTTTGATATTGACGACACCCTGAGCCACGAGGGGCTTATTCCCGCCGCCTCCTACTGGGCGCTCTGGGAGCTCCACCGTGCCGGAATACAGCTGGTTGCCGTTACCGGGCGGCCTGCGGGGTGGTGCGACCATATTGCCCGGATGTGGCCCGTGGCGGGAATCGTCGGGGAAAACGGCGCCTTCTACTTTTCCTACGACCGGGAGGCGAAGAGAATGAACCGCGTGCATCTCCAGGACGAGGCGACTCGTCACGAGGGAACCGAGCGCCTCGAAGAGCTCAAGCGCCGGGTAGTCGAAGAAGTGCCGGGGTCGGCGATCGCGGCGGATCAAGCCTTCCGCCTTTCGGACGTCGCGGTCGACTTTCGGGAGGATGTCGAGCCCCTCGGTCCCGAGGCGGTCGAGCGAATCGGAGAGATAGCCTCAGAGCTCGGGCTGACGTACCGCGTCTCGAGTATCCACGTCAACTGTTGGTACGGCAGCTATTCCAAGATCGACTGCGCCCGGCGGCTTCTCTCGGACCTCTTTTCCTTCGAGATGCCCCCGGGTCCGACGGGGCGCTACGACGGCACCGGGGTCTGCTACATCGGCGACTCGCCGAACGACGAGCCTCTTTTCGCCGCCCTGGGGGACTCGATTGGCGTCGCCAACATACGAGACTTTTTGGATCGGTTGGAACACCGGCCCCGGTACCTTACCGTCGGGGAGTCTTCCAACGGCTTCGTCGAAGCGGCGGACACCATTCTTCGTAAGCGTTCCTTGAAGCTTAGCCCCTTCTAAAGTACCTTACATTTGTGCAATTTACAGAATTCGATTTACACCCGGAGGTTTTGGCCGGCGTAGAGGACGCCGGTTTCGAGACCTGTACCGAGGTCCAGGCAAAGACCCTGGTCCATTCACTAAAGCCAAAGGACGTGGCGGTTCAGTCCCAGACGGGTACCGGCAAAACCGCTGCCTTCGTCCTTACCATCCTCAACGTGTTCAAGACGAACCCAGATTTTGCCGGAGCCAAGGCGCTTATCGTGACGCCGACTCGAGAGCTCGCAGTGCAGATAGAAAACGATTCGAAGCTTCTCGGGAGCCATACAGGGTTGAAGGTGGGGTGCTTCTACGGCGGGGTGGGGTACGGTGCCCAGCGCGAGATGCTCGACCGCGGTGTCGATATTCTCGTCGCGACCCCCGGACGCCTCCTGGACTTCGCCCGAAACCGAGAGATTAACCTCAAACAGATGAGGATTGTTGTCGTCGACGAGGCCGATCGTCTTTTTGACATGGGCTTCTATCCCGATTTGCGAAACATTCTTCGACAAGCGGCGCCCAAGGAAGAGCGTCTGACCATGCTCTTTAGCGCGACCCTTGGTACCAAGGTAAAGAACATCGCGTGGGAGCACATGAACGACCCCGTCGAAATCGCGATTGCTCCGGAGCATCTTACCGTCGAGAAAGTCGAGCAGCGTCTCTACCATGTCTCCAAGAACGAGAAGATGAAGCTGCTCCTCGGCGTCTTGGCCCGGGAGAAGCCCGAACAGGCCCTAATCTTTACCAACACCAAGAGCGGTGCCGAGGAAGTGGCCGGTCGCCTGGAGTTAAACGGCTACAAGAGCCGGTTTATTATCGGGGACCTCCCGCAGAAGAAGCGTCTCCGGCTGATAGAAGACTTAAAGGAAGGAAAGCTGCAGTATCTGGTGGCTACCGACGTCGCCGCCCGGGGTCTCCACGTCGACGACCTCGACATGGTGATAAACTACGACCTTCCCGAAGACCCGGAAAACTATGTCCATCGCATTGGCCGGACCGCTCGAGCCGGGCGCTCCGGCAAGGCGGTGGCCTTTGCCTGCGAGCGATTCGTCTACGGCCTCGACGCAATAGAGTCCCTTATCGATATGAAGATTCCGACCGAGCGGGTCCGGGACGAGCACCTCGAAGAAGACCGGAGTGCCGGGCAGCGGATCCATCGCATGAAGCGGGAGCGCCCCGGGGATGACGGCCGCCGTCGGGACGGGCGCCGGGACAGCCGCAGAGA
>CAZTRQ010000164.1:2569-4662 GCA_964616245.1 uncultured Spirochaetaceae bacterium
CCCACCAGCCGGTCCCAACTAGCCTGCAACTAGCCGGTGGTCCTTGACATCCGGGCTATTTCACGATAGTTTGGGCGCTCTGAACACGAAAAGATCGACAATGGAGACGTTTGCATGGCGCGTATGACCAAGGCCCGGGGCAAGGTTGCTCGAAGACTCGGGGTCAACATATTCGGGAACCCTAAGTACGACCGGCTTCTCAAGAAGAAGCCCCAGGGTCCCGGAGAACCGAAAAAAGGGCGGATCCGCCAGACCGAATACGGACGACAGCTTGTAGAGAAGCAGAAATTAAAGTTCGCCTACGGGCTTTCCGAGCGACAGTTTCGAAACCTCTTCGAGAAGGCAAAGTCGATGAAGGGCGTTACCGGCACTAACATGCTCGTTCTCCTCGAACGGCGCCTCGACAACGTGGTCTACCGCCTCGGAATGGCCACGAGCCGGTATCAGGCACGGCAGCTCGTCAGCCACGGTCACATCCTGCTGAACGGCCGCAAGGTCACCATTCCCAGCGCCGTCGTGCGGGCCAACGATTCGATAACCGTAAGGGACCGAAAGGCTACCCGGGACTTGGTTCGTCAGCTTCTGGCGGAGAACGCGTCCCGACCCGTCCCGCAGTGGCTTATCGTCTCGAAGGACGACATGCAAGGAACTGTATCCATCCTGCCGAGTCGGGACCTTATTCCTACCATCGCCGAAGAGCAGCTCGTCGTCGAGTTCTACTCCAAGTAGTAGCCCTCTCGTCGCAATCGCACCATCTCTCTGGTAAGGACTATTGCCGAAGCATACTACACTCTTGTCCCTCGGGCTCCTGTCGCGTATCTTTCCTGGACATGCACGTCTCGACCATTCTTGCAGAGAACCGGCCGTCTCTTAGCGTGGAGTTCTTTCCCCCGAAAGGACCCGAAGCCTGGGACGATCTCTTTACTACCATCGCCGACCTCGAGCCCCTTCCCATCCGTTTCGTATCGGTAACCTACGGCGCCGGGGGAAGCACTCGATCAAAGACCCACGAGCTCGTCACCAGAATCCGCAGAGAAACGCGCTTCGAGCCGATTCCGCACCTAACCTGCGTGTGCCACACCGAGAAGGAGGTCGAAGAGATTCTTACAGATTACGCCGAGGCCGGAATCGACAACATTATGGCTCTCGGGGGAGACCCTCCGAGGAGCCGCCCAGAGGGGTGTCCCGAGAGCGAGTTTGCCCACGCGATCGACCTGGTTGGCTTTATCCGTTCTTACCCGCGGGACTTCGGAATCGGCGTTGCCGGCTTCCCCGAGGGGCACCCCGGGACGCCGAACCGCATTCGAGAGATGGACTACCTGAAGAAAAAGGTCGACGCCGGGGCCGACTACATCTGCACCCAGCTTTTCTTCGACGTCGGAGACTTTGTCGATTTCGTCGAGCGGTGTCAGATTGCCGGTATCGACGTCCCGATTCTGGCCGGGGTTATGCCGCTACCGTCCCTTCGGAGCGTCGAGAGGGTCCCGGAGCTTGCCCTCGGGTCTCGCTACCCCGCCGCGTTGCAACGCCGGCTCGCCGCCTGCGGATCCGATGCGGAGGTCGCGGAAGTCGGGATCGATTGGGCCGCCGAGCAGTGCGAGCGCCTCCTCGCCGAAGGCGCCGCAGGCATCCACCTCTACACCCTCAACCGAATCGACGCGACCGTCGATCTTATCCGGCGGGTCGGCGTCGACGCCTTCGAGGTCTGACGGGACATTAGCCCCCGTGGCGACGGCGGAACTCCTTGGCTACGGCCACCATGTTCTTTAGGCTCTCCGTCGTCTCCTCCCAGCCCCTGGTCTTTAGGCCGCAGTCCGGGTTTATCCAGAACTTCTCCTTCGGAATTACCTTGATTGCCCGCTCGATAACCCTGGCTATGTCTTCCTTCGCTGGGACCACCGGCGAGTGGATATCGTAGACGCCGATTCCGATCTGCCGATCGAAGGAGCGTTCCTCGAAGCTCTCCATTACATCCCCCCGGCTCCGGGTCGCTTCGATCGAGATAACGTCGAAGTCCATCTTCTCTATCTGATCGATAATCTCGTTGAACTCCGAGTAGCACATGTGGCTGTGGATCTGTGTCTCCGGCTTCG
>CAZTRQ010000165.1:0-4643 GCA_964616245.1 uncultured Spirochaetaceae bacterium
CCGAAAGCGACCGATGGGAATCGAACCCACATCACCAGCTTGGAAGGCTGGGGTAATGCCATTATACGACGGTCGCGGGGGTCGCGGGCGAACCACATGGTATTCACAAGGCGATCCTTCCGTCAAGTCTCTTCCGGACTTGCCGCCGCATCCGGGGTACCGTACACTCGGGGAAAAGGAAGTACTATGGGAATACGCGGCGAAGTCTTTTCAACCAGGGCAAACACTGCCGGGGAGCGGAGAACATATTTCTTCAACGTCAAGGAGAACCGAACCGGCGACCTCTTTTTGACCCTCGTGGAGAGCAAGAAACACGGAGAAACCGATTTTCAACGTCACCAGGTCGTCGTCTTCCAAGAGGACATCGATACCTTTATGGAAGCGATGAACAAGGCGGTTCGTTTTATGCGGAGGACCCCATCCGAAAGCTCCGACGATGGATCACGGAGATACCGTTCAGATCGATTAGACGACGGTGAGCGGCGGTAGGATACCCCTTGTGTGTGCAGAACTCGTAGCGACCGTCAATCTCTCCGTAGGCGCACATCCACCGGTCCCTCGCCACCTTCGCCAAAATGGCGGCGGCCTGAATCTCCGGCACGCTCCGGTCGCCGCCGATCACCGCGGTGGCGGGCACCGGAAGCTTCGGGACAAACCGACCGTCCACCTGGACGACCACCTCCTCGAGTCCCTGGCCGCACCAGCCGCCATCGCCGTAAAAGCCACCGCGGAGGGCCCAAAACGCGCGCCTCATAGCCAGAAGGGATGCCCAGTGAATGTTTAGCCGGTCGATTTCCCAGGGCCAAGCCCACCCGAGCCCCCAGAGCTTCGCGGAGGCTCTAATCTCTTTAGAGAGCTCCTCCCGGGTTCTCGCCCCTAGGGCTTTCGAGTCCCGGAGAACGTTTCGCCCGACCAGGGTCCGGGCCGCGTCTCCGTCCCCAAAAATAACGGCTCCCGCCGCCACGGGACCCGCCAAGGGGCCTCGACCGGCTTCGTCGATACCACAGATTACCACGTCGGCACGAGGATAGCGCCATATCAGCGCGCAGTCCAACGCGTGCCATACACCGATGCCGGGCCTCGTTGACCGGCTATTACCTCGGCTGATAGAATTCAGCCGTATCGAACCTCGGGAGGGGGAGTGCTTCTAAAAAGTATCGAGCTATTCGGATTCAAGTCCTTTGCAGATAAGAGTCGCATCGAGTTCACCGACGGTGTCTGCGCCCTCTTGGGGCCCAACGGTTGCGGAAAGAGTAACGTCGTCGACGCCGTAAAGTGGGTTCTCGGTGAGCAGGCGACCAAGTCGCTCCGGGCCGACAGGATGGAAGACGTTATCTTCAACGGTACCGATAACCGCCGGGCCCTTAATGTCGCGGAAGTGACCATGACTCTCGGCAACGAAGCGGGTCTCTTTCCCCTTGATTTCTCAGAGATAAGCATAAAACGCCGACTCTTTCGAAACGGCGAAAGCGAATACCTTATCAACGGCGCTCCCGTTCGTCTTCGGGAGCTCCGAGAGCTCTTCTACGACACGGGTGTGGGCAAGGGCGCCTATTCGATCATGGAGCAGGGCAAAATCGATCAGATTCTCTCCACACGCCCCGAGGATCGACGCGAAGTCTTCGAAGAGGCTGCGATGATTACCCGATATCGGGCGAAGGGCAAGGAGGCCGAACGCAAGCTTGCGCGAACCGAGGAAAACGTCCGGCAGGTCGAAAGCGTCCTCGGAGAAGTTCAAAAGAGTTATCGCCAACTCGAGGCGCAGTCTGCGAAAACCGAGCGCTACCGCACCCTTAGGGAGTCTATTTTCGAAGTTGAGCGAGACCTCGCGCTCCTGCGTCTCCGCTCGTTCCTATCGGACCGGGATAAGCGTACCAGCCGGCTCGAAGGCGAGCGCGTAAGCCGGGACAAGATCAAGAGCGAAATCGATAAGCTGAATGAAGCCCTCGAGTCGAGTCTCGACCGGGTCAACGAGATGGAGTCGGGGCTTCTTGACGGCCAAAAGCGCCTCTACCAGGCGGAGCTCGCCCGGAACACCGCGGCAAACCAACTACGCATGCTGCGGGAGCGCCTCAGCGAGCTGAAGGGCTCTCGGCAAACCGAGGAAAACCAGAAACGCAGCGTAACCGAGCGTCTTTCGGAGGCCCAGAAAGAGCGGGAAGAAACAGCTCGGCGGGTCGCGGAAGCCGAAAAGGACCTCGCCGAGCTTACCGAAAACATAGACGAGTTCGCCGCCCGAATCGGGTCAACCGAAGAGCGTCTTCGGTCCAACCGAGGGCAGCAGAAGGAACACCGGAGCAATATCGACAGCTGGCAAAAAGAGCTCGGAGGCTTTCAGCGGGAGCTGAGGGATCTTGCCGAGGAAATCGTTTCCCAGTTGGACACCGGTCTTAAAGAGAGCGGCTTTTCTCCGGCCGCGGTTTCGGAGGTGGAAAAGAGCATCGCCGAGGCCCTCCGGATGCTCGACACCGAGGTGTCGGAGCGGCTGTCTGCCCTCGACAATTCCCTCGGAGATTCCGCGCTCGCCTCGCCGGAGGCGCTTCAAAAGCTTCTGTCGGAGTGCCGGGAAGGATTTGAAGCGACCAAGGAGCAGCATCACGTGTTGCGGCAGGCCTTCGGAACCTACGCCCAGATGGTTCCCCAGACCCTCAGAGAGCTCGTCTCTCCGGAGGGTGTAATGACCCGGAAGCGGAACATCGACGATGCCGTGGAAAAACTGACCTCGCAGATCGTTGGCGCTCGAGAAGCCGACGCCGCCCTCGCCGACGAAAACGCGGACCTAACCGGCAAGATCGACGAGTACCGCACAACCCTCGAAAAGCTCCGCATTACCCGGGCCGAGTCGCAAGCTCGACGGGAGTCCCTTCTCGGCGCTCTCCGGCGTCTGGATCAACAAGTCTCCGAGTACCAACGCAACCTGGAGGCAATCGAGGAACGTCTCTCGGAGCTCGAGAAGCGACGGATATCTCTCGAGGGGCAGATCTCCGAAGAGGCGTCGAAGGAGACGACTCACTCTAAAGAGATGGAAGCCATCCGCAAGGAGATACACGCCCTCGAGGAGAGCATAAAGACGAGCAACAGTTCACTTCGGCAGAAGGAAGAATCGGTCAAGGGGTTGATGGAAGACCTCGCCAGGGCCCAGACCAAGGTCGAGAAGATGCAGGTCCAACTCGCCGAAACAACAACCGAGATTCGGACACTGTACGAGAACTTTGCCGACGTCCATTCGCACCACCTCGAAGAGTACGAGTCGCGTCTCTTCGAGATAACCGACGGCCCTGGGGAACTCAGGAATCGTCTCTCTCAGCTAAGACAGGAGCAACGGGAGCTCGGCAACGTAAACCTTATGGCCCCGGAGGAGTTCGCCGAGGTCAAGGAGCGTTACGAGTTCCTCACCGCGCAGTTGAAGGACCTCGAGAAGGCACGAAACGATCTCGATCGAGTAACTCAAGAGATTCAACGGGAATCGGCTCAGCTCTTTCTCGAAACGTACGAAAAGATCAAGCGTAACTTCCACACCGTCTTCCGGCGTCTCTTCGGAGGAGGCCGGGCGGAGGTCAGGCTGACGGATCCGGAGGACGTTCTCGAGTCCGGTGTCGAGATTCTGGTGCAACCACCGGGCAAGAAACTCGAAAGCATCGCTCTTCTCTCCGGAGGCGAGCGATCTATGACCGCGGTCGCACTTCTCTTTGCGATCTACATGGTCCGGCCCTCACCCTTCTGTCTCCTCGACGAAATCGACGCCGCCCTCGACGAGAGCAACGTCGGCCGCTTCGTTTCCCTCCTCCACGAATTCGCAGAGCACAGCCAGTTCGTGGTCGTTACCCACAACAAGAAGACGGTTGCGAGCGCGAACGCCCTCGTGGGCGTGACGATGGAAGAACCCGGGGTCTCTAAGGTAATATCGGTACGGGTCAATAACCCGGATACAGTGGAGGTATAGCATGCGCCTCGGGCGCAATGCCACGATCGTCATTCTGGTTCTCAGCACTGCCGCACTGGCTGCCTCGGTGGCGTTGTTTACGGCCGCCGGAAGCCGGGTTCCTGCTCCCGAGGATGCCGAGTTTCCTTTGCCCGCCTTTTCGCAACCCGAGCTCCCGGCTCCGAGACTCCTAATTCCCTCGGAGCATGAACGCCTCTTGTCCCATCGATTCCGACCCTACCGGGAACCACGACGGATGTGGACCGAAAACGATAGGAGCCGCTTCTGGATCGACCCGGAACGTGTAACCGCCGATTACCTTCGATCCGAGGGAAAAAAATCGATAGAGGCGATGTTCGAGGCGGTACCGTGAAACCCCCTCGGCACGCTTCTTTCCGCCTTGTTTTGGTTCTCTGCGTCGCCTCCTTCGGAACAGCGTCCCTCGCCGCCCAAGATGTCCCCGGTACCGAGAACCCGCCTCCCGGGGCAGAGGCGCCGCTCCCCCTGCGGATTCCTCAAAGCGCCCCTCCGTCTCCGGAGGTACCCCTACCGGACACTTCGTCACTGATGCCGGAAAATCGAATAGAGTGGACCGGGGATATCGACCCAGACCTTACCTGGATCGGCGCCCCCTGGGACTATCTCCCCCCGGTCGACGAAACGGAAAAAGACGAAGGGACCCCGGCGCAGTCCTCGGTTCCCGCGACGCAGGCTCCTTCGG
>CAZTRQ010000166.1:0-4604 GCA_964616245.1 uncultured Spirochaetaceae bacterium
GGCTTCGACTACGTGGACCTCTATTTGATCCACTGGCCGGTCCCCGGCAAGTACAAGGAAACCTGGCGCGCCTTGGAGCGGCTTCTCGACGAGGGGCGCACCCGGGCTATCGGCGTCAGCAACTTCCTCATCCATCACCTCGAGGATCTCGCCACAGACAGCGACACCGTCCCCGCGGTCGACCAAGTCGAGTTCCATCCCTTTCTCGTTCAGGAAGAGCTCTCGAGCTTCTGCAAGGGCAAGGGCATTCAGCTCGAAGCCTGGAGCCCCCTGACCCGGGGCCGCTATCTCGACAACGAGGTCATCCAGCGCATCTCGAAGAAGCACGGTAAGACACCGGCGCAGGTACTCCTCCGGTGGGACCTGCAAAAGAGTATCGTCACCATCCCGAAGTCGGTTCACAAGGAACGGATCGAGGAGAACAGCAGGGTCTTCGATTTCGAGCTCGAGGAGGATGACATCGAGGCGCTCAATGCCTTAAACGAGGACCACCGGATCGGCCCCCATCCGGACAGCGAAGAGTTCTACGCCGGCAGGGGAAAGTAGCCCCGGGGCTATCGGCCGAGTCGCTCCAAGATGTCCGCCAGCCGGACGCCGGCGAAACCGTTAATGGTCGTGTCGGCGTCGAGGTCGGCGGGCGGAGTGGCGCCCTCGGGTGCGACGAATACGGCCTGCATTTTTGCCGCCTTCGCCGCTTGAATCCCGCTTTCGGCGTCCTCGAAGACGACGCAGTCGGCCGGCGACGCCCCTAACCGCTCCGACGCAAGCTGAAAGATCTGGGGATCGGGTTTCGTTCGGGTTATGTCGTGACCGGTCACGACGGCTCCAAAGAGCGATGCGATACCCAAAGCCGATAGGACGGTGCCGGCGTTCTTGCTCGACGATGCCACGGCCATCGGGTGTCCCGCCTCCAAGACTTCCTGAACGAAGTCCATCGAACCGGATACCATGTCGTCCCGGCTCAACTCCGAGAGCAGATCGTTGTAGTAGCCGTTTTTTTCCGCCGCAAGCGCCTGTTTCTTCTCTTCCGGAAGGTCGGCCTCATTGTAATCTAATATTATTGCGAGAGACTCCATCCTGGAGACACCGCGTAGCCGACTATCCAAGGACTCGTCGACGGTAAGGCCATGCTTCCGGCCCATCTTCTTCCAGGCCGCGAAGTGATATTTGTCCGTGTAGACCAGGACGCCGTCTAGGTCGAAAATGAGGGCGGGTTTGATGGTTGAGCTCATTGGCCCCTATTGTTGAGATTGAGCAGCGGACTGTCAACAAGGATGAGACATGAACGACGACAAAGACCGATTCCTCTATCCCCACTACCGCTACCAGGGGGACTTCGAGCCCTCCGCCGTCATCTTCGACGCAAACCTGCAGGAGTTCGCCCAGAAGGTCACCTATCTCTGTACCCTGGAGAACAGCGGAAAGCTCTCCCAGGGTCAGGCGTACAAAGAGATAAAGAACCTCTGGAAGCAGCTCCGAGAGTCCAAACGGGCGCTCGGAATAGACACCGAGCCTCGGGGCGAGGACCCGCAGTCGAAAGCCAAAGACGGCGACGCCGAGTAGAGAGCGGCTATTTCCCCTGAGAGATCTTCGCCCAACTGTCCCGAAGAGCGACTGTCCGGTTAAAGACCAGCGAGCTCCCGGAGGACGACCCGGAGTCGAGGCAGAAGTAGCCTTCCCGGAGAAATTGATAGGTTACTCCCGGGATTACCGACGCCAGGGAGCGCTCTCCCTTGCAGCCTTCGAGGACCTCGAGGGAACCGGGGTTGAGGTAGCTCTTGTAGTCGACTCCGGCTTTTTCCTCCGCCGTCGGGTCGGGGACGGTAAAGAGGCGATCGTAGAGCCGAACCGTGGCGGTTACCGCGCTCTCGGCGTGGACCCACTGCAGGGTTCCCTTTACCTTCCGTTCGTCCGGGGTCGTCCCTCCTCGGGATTCCGGGTCGTAGCTGCACCGAAGCTCCACCACCTCTCCTGCGTCGTCCTTGATGACGTCGGTGCAGGTAATGTAGTAGGCGTGCTTCAGCCGGACTTCCCGCCCCGGGGCGAGGCGAAAGTACTTCTTCGAAGGCTCCTCCATAAAGTCGGACCGATCGATGTAGATCTCTCGACCGAAGGGGATCTCCCGCTCACCGGCGCTCGGGTCCTCCGGATTGTTTTCTCCGGCGAAAACCTCGGTCTCTCCCTCGGGATAGTTCTCGATCACGACCTTTAGGGGTCGCAGGACCATCATCACCCGGGGGGCTGATCGGTTTAGCTCTTCCCGGAGGAAATGCTCGAGAAGCGCGATGTCGATGGTGCTGTTCGTCTTTGACACACCGATGTGCTCGCAAAAGCTGCGGATTGCGGCCGGCGGGTAGCCGCGGCGGCGCATCCCCGAAATGGTCGGCATCCGAGGGTCGGCCCAGCCGTCGACGTAGCCACCCCGGACCAACTCGAGAAGCTTTCGCTTGCTCAAGACCGTAAACCCGACATTCAGCCGGGCAAACTCGATCTGTCTGGGCCTATCTGCGGGAGCGCCGAGGGCCTCGAGAAACCAGTCGTAGAGGGGGCGGTGGTTTTCGAACTCGAGAGTACAGATGGAATGAGTGATCCCCTCTATCCAGTCCGACTGCCCGTGAGCCCAGTCGTAGGTTGGATAGATGCACCAGTCCTCCCCCCGGTGGGGATGCCTGACGTGGCGAATACGATACATAATCGGATCCCGAAGGTTTAGATTCGGGGAGGCCATATCGATTTTGGCCCGGAGGACCCGGCTGCCGTCGGGGAAATCCCCTTCCCGCATGCCTCGAAGAAGCTCTAAGTTTTCCTCCGGGGTCCTGGTGCGGAAGGGGCTTTCGATGCCCTTCTCCGTCGGTGCCCCTCGTTGGCTGCTTATCGCTTCGGCGTCCTGGTCGTCTACGTAGGCCTTGCCGTTGCGTACCAAGGTCTCGGCGAGGTCGTAGAGTTGTTCGAAGTAATCGGACGCGTAGAACTCCCGATCCTCCCAGTCGAAGCCGAGCCACCGGACGTCTTCCTTAATCGAGTCGACGTACTCTTGCTCTTCCTTCTCGGGATTGGTGTCGTCGAAACGGAGGTTCGTTTTTCCGCCGTAGTCGGCGGCGATTCCAAAGTTGATAACGATGGACTTCGCGTGTCCGATGTGGAGGTAGCCGTTCGGCTCCGGGGGAAATCGGGTGTGGACCCTCCCGGCATAGGTCTTCGAGGAGAGGTCGTCCTCGACAATGCTGCGAATAAAATCTGTTCCAGGTGCCCGTTTATCTTCGTTGGTTGACATTCTATCTTAAGGGGTACGAGGCGCAACAGAGCGGGCGACGGGAGTCGAACCCGCTTCACGAGCTTGGGAAGCTCGGGTAATACCGTTATACGACGCCCGCTCTCTTGCCTCGCATACTAGGGATACACTATGCCAATAGCGCAGCCATTTATCAAGCCTGGGTGGCCGGTTCGGTAACAACATCGGTACCGTTTCGACTCAAGATAAGGGTGCTTCCCTCGGGAACCAGATAGGGTACCGCAATCTCGCCCCCGGGATGACGCATCTCGAAGATGCGGATCCGATTACCTTCGGGATCGACAAAGTCGAGAGCCAGGTCCACCGCGACCGGATAGTCCGGCAGCACCCTGCGAAAGAGTCCGAAGACTTCCCCCTCTTGGGTCTCCGGCGGCACGAGGGTCAAGAATACCTTCGCAGAGGTAGACACCTGGGTTCCCGGCGGCGGGCTCTGGGCGATGACCGTACCGGGCTGACTCCCGGAGGTAAGGGTAACCACGAAGGGGCGCCCCCGCTGCCGGAGGCGTGAGAGTGCCTCGGCGTAGCCGAGACTGACGTACCCGGACAGGCTGACCCGTTCGGCGCCGGGCCCCCTGCTGACGACCAGATCCAGGTCGGTAACGTCGGTCAACGGCGTATCCGGCAAGGGATCCTGCTGGAGGATTGTTCCCGGCGGTGCCTCGTCAAAGACGTAGCTTACATTGTCGATCTGCAGAAGCGCGTCGAAGGTCGCGAAGAGCGTCTGCAACTCCTCCTCGACTTCGTTGAGATTCCGACCGATATAGTTTCCGACCTGATCGACGATTGCGCCCCGGCTGACAACGAGATTGATACGTCGCCCCGCCCGGACCTGGGTACCCGGCGCGGGACTCTGCTCGACGACCCGTCCCTTCAAGCTCGGATCCGAGAAGTAGCGCAGCTGAACCCTCGGATAGAGCTCCCGGTCTTGAAGGTCGAGAAGCGCTTCGGGCAACTCCATCGAAACGAGCTCCGGAACGACGGTTTCTTCGGCACCACGCAAGGAGAGGAGAAAGGTCGTGGCAGCCGAAGCGGTGGTAAGCAGAACTATCCCTACGAGAGAGAGAATGGCAATCTTAAAGTAGCGCGTCTCCGGTTCTTCCCGGTCCGCCGGGAGGAGACTTCGAAACCTTCTAAAATCTAATCGCATCGCTTAGTCAAAACAGCCTTCTCGAAGGGCGGGATTGCCGTTCACGAAGGCCAGATGGTCCATTGCCTTCCTGCCCGCCGGTTGAATCCGCCGGAGAGCGACGAAGTGCTGGCCAGTTTGTACCAGGATTCCCGAGGCTTTGTCTACACCGACCACGCAGCCGGG
>CAZTRQ010000167.1:0-4567 GCA_964616245.1 uncultured Spirochaetaceae bacterium
TCGGCTCCCTCCTGGCCCTCCTCGCGACCTTTCCCGGGGCAGGGCTGGGATCCGGGTCGTCCGGTGCCTGAGTAAAACGAACCGCCTCCAGCCCCGCAGTCCGAGTCCCCCATGGCCGCCGTGCCGGTTAGGTCCCTTGTGCCTCGAGGCGGTCGGCCTTCGCCGCCATGACGAAATCGTTGTCGTGGAGGCCTCCGATCGCGTGGGTCCACCAATCGACGGTAACCGAGCCCCACTGCGTGACGATACGAGGGTGGTGATCCTGCTCTTCGGCAATGCGACCGACTTCCCGGGTAAAGGCCAGCGCCGAACCGAAGTCGGGAAAGCGAAAGCGACGTCGGATGCGCTGAACGCCGTTTACTTCGACGAGATCCCAACCCTCCACGACTTTTAGGTAGGTATCAATCTGTTGTGCGGTAAGGCGCGGCTCTCCCCCGCGGCAGGGAACACAGCTCTTTTCGGACAATTCGCTCATAGGGCGAAAGTACCGCCCCGCAGCTCGCGGGTCCACCGCGCCGAAGGAAACACTCAACATACAAATTTAGTCCCAGAGGCGGCCGCTCCAGAGACGAAGGCTGCCGCTCTCCCAGGACCACCAGACGATGGCCGCCGTCCCGCCGAGTACGGCGATGGCGTAAAGGGCGTCGCGCCAGGCGAGGCGCTCCCGGCGGTACCAGCTCCGCTCCGCGCCGCTGAAGCCGCGGGCCTCCATTGCGGCGGCGACCCGGCTTGCCCGCCGAAGCGCTCCGGCGAGGAGCGGCACCGTATACCGGTAGGCGCGCTGCACCTTGCCTCGCAGCCCACCGGCCTCCCCTACGCCGCGGAGCCGGTGGGCGCCCCGGATCTGCTCTAGCTCCATCTGCAGGCTCGGTAGATAGCGGTAGGCAGCTAGCGCGCTGTAGGCGAGTTTCGGCGGGACCGAGAGCTGGTGCACCAGGCTCAGCACGAAGGAGGTGGGCTCAGTCGTCGCTACGAAGAGTAGCGACCAGACGCCGAAGGCGATTGCCCGGAGAGCAAAGCTAACTCCGTTGAGTGCGCCTTCCCGGGACACCACGACGGGCCCCACCGTGAATAGGGGCGTTCCCGCCGAGCGGGGAAGCAGGGCGTTCATCCAGAGAAAGCCGAGACCAAACAATAGAAACGGCACCATCGCGCGACCGAGCACGCCCGGACGCACTCGTCCAACCAGCAGCACGAGGACCGCACCGAGGGCAATAACGGCGCCGAGGGTTCGGTGATCGAAAACCACCGAAACGAAGAGCATCACCAGCACCGACGCGATCATCTTGACCGAGGGGTTTACCCCGCGAAGCGGAGAGTCGCCCTCGTAGTTTTCGAAGACCCCCCGGCGCCTCATGCCGGGACCTCCCCGGCGTGCCGGAAGGCAGCGACCGCGGGAGCCGCAATTCCCCCGCGGGCAAGCAGAGCCGCGTCGCCAAAGAGGGCCCTCGGATCGCCGTCGGCTAGGATGGCCCCGTCGTGCATCACCACCATGCGATCGGCTTGTCGCCATACCAGGTCCATGTCGTGGGTCACCATTATTACCGCTGTTCCCGCCTTCGCAAGGGTGTCGAGCATTTGAAGCAGCTCCTCCAACGCGGAAGGGTCCTGACCGAAGGTGGGTTCGTCCAGCACCAAAAGCTCCTTGGGTGCCACCAGCATGGTCGCCGCGGACAGCCGCCGCTTTTGACCGTGGCTCAGGGCGAAGGGATTGCGCTCGGCGAGTGCTTCGAGGCGGAGCGCTTTCAGCGTAGCCGTGACGGTCTCTTCGGGAAGCTCGAGCACGCTAAAACGCACCTCTTCGATCACACGGTCGGTCACAAACTGGTGCTCGGGATTTTGAAAGACGAAGCCCACCCGGCGGGCCAACTCCCGAGCCGCAATCCGCCCGATCGGTCGACCGTCGAAGACCACGCGACCGCGATCCGGCGCCCGGAGACCCACCGCCAACGACGCAAGGGTACTCTTTCCGCTGCCGTTGGCCCCCACCACCGCGCAGACCTCGCCGCGGCGAAGCTGCAGCGAGACCTCCCGGAGCACCGGTCGACCGGGCCGGTAGGCGAAGCTCGCTTCCTCGATGGAAAGCACGGGTGCGGCGTCGGCGGTCGATTCCCGGCCGGCGCCTCCGTCCCAAGAGGCAGCCTCGCGTCGCGGGGCGCACCATTGGGGCAGGCGTCCCGCCGCGTCTGCCAGACGGGCGGAAGCGGCGGTGGGAAGCCAGACGTTCAGCTCGGCGAGGTGCGCGGCGTGGATGCCGAAGGCGACGGCGGGCGGCGCATCGAGGGCCTTCGCCCCGGAGGCGTCGAGCACCACAACCCGATCCACCAGCGGCACCACCGGATCGAGGCGGTGTTCCACCAGGATCAGCGTCATAGCCGGGCGCTCTCGGCACAGGCGCCCGAGCAAGTCGGTAATTTCGCGGACACCCGCGGGATCCAGGTTGGAAGTGGGCTCGTCGAGCACCAGAGTATCCGGCCGCATCGCCAGGAGCGCAGCGATTACCAGCCGCTGCTTCATCCCGCCGGAGAGCCGGTCCACCCGCTCGGAGCGACGATCGGTCAGACCCACCGCCGCGAGCGCCTCGCCGATTCGCTCGTCCATGACGGCCGGGTCCACACCGAGGTTCTCCAGGCCGAAGGCAACCTCGTCCTGCACGGTAAGCATGGTGAGCTGGCTGTCGGGATCCTGGAAGACCAGCCCCACCGACCGGGAGAGCTCGGCGGGCTGATGATCCCAGAGCGAGCGGCCGTCGACGAGCAGCTCGCCGTCGATCTCGGCGTAGGTGCTGTGCGGGACCAGCCCCACCAGACAGGAGACCAGGGTGCTCTTGCCGCTACCGCTTGGTCCGAGCAAGAGCAGCCGTTCACCGGCGGAAACAGAGAGGTCGAGGGGCCCGAGGGCGAGAACGCTGCCATCGGCCGAACCGGACGAGGGTCCCGCCGCGGCTGGGTAACGAACGCTGAAGCGCTCGGCGAGAATCACCGGTCTATCAGCTTCCGTCGCGGGTCGCGTAGTCGACGGCGAGTCCGCTGGTCACCCCGGTCTTGTGCACCGCACCGGCCAGCACGCGGCCGAGCAGGCCACCGAGGACGATTCCGCTGAGAACCCGGATGACAAACATGGTTACCACCAGGGGACCCGCCAGCTCGTAGTAGCCGAAGCGAAACCAGGTGTAGACGAAGCTAAAGACCGCCGTGGTTCCTCCGGACGCCATCACTATCGGCCAGGAGTAGCGCTTCCATTTGGTCAGCGCGAAGGGGACCTCGCTTCCCGCGCCCTGGACCAGACCGGTAAGCAGCAGGATCGCCCCCGATGGGTTCCCCGCGATAATCTGTACCACCACCGTGATCATGGCGGTGGAAAACGCCACGAAGGGCTTGCGGATGAGCCAGGCGGCGAAAATCGAACCGCTGAACCAGAATCCCATCAGCACGTCCATGGCCAGCGGTCCCGTGGCCGCCTGAACTACCAGCCAAACCTGCACCCACCCGAGGTAGAGAAAGGCGAAGACTACGCCGATGATCGCGAGCGTTACCGTCTCGCGCATGGTCCACGCCGGCCGCAGCGCCGGCGGCACCGGTCGTGAGCGGCTCTTCTGATCTGCCGTTTTTTCGGACATATCGGTCCTCCTTGTTTTGCGTGTTGTTCCGCCGGGATTACCGGCTTTACTTCTTCTTCGATGGACTGCCCTTGGACGCGGTTAGGTGAATCACCACGTGCCCACTGTCCCGCGCCGCGTCGGCAAAGCTCTGTTCGACCGCGGCAAAGACGTCGGCCAGATCGCCGGTGAGGCGGGTGCAGAAGTTCTTGCTGCGATCAAAGACGCCCCGGGCCTTCACCCCTTCTACCGCATTCGCGATGGTCTGCATGTAACCGGAGATCCCCAGCGGATAGAGCGAGAACTGCGCGTCGATTTCCACCCCGGTGCGCGCTGGGACGACTGCGGATCCGGGCGCCTCGGCATCCCCTGTCTCGCGGCTCGGCGGCTCCGGGGTACAAATGGGGTCGTCGGGCTCCCCCGGGCAGCCCCGGGAGAAGAGGGCCGAGAGCACCACGTGGCCCCCCGCCCGGCAGGCCGCCTCGTAGGCCCGGGCGACGGCCGCAAAGACGCGGTCGGGGGTGCCCACCACCAGGGTGGAAAGGTCGTCGGTTTCGATACGGAGATCGTCGGGCCGCCCCATCGCCTCGACGGCGGGAAGGATTACTTCCACGAAGTTGTCGCTCATGGGATAGAGGGAGAACTGGCATCCGCTGAACATCGTGCGCCTCCTGCGTCTGCGGGGTGCGCGGCGGGCGGGAAACAAAAAAGACGTCTCCCCGAGGGGATGACGTCTTTCTTCTACAGCGTCAGTCTTCTACCGCTGCTGACCATCTCCCTCCGCCGGCATTACCCGGTTCAGGTTCAAAGGGTCGAGGGAGCGAATCTCCCTCCTCTCAGCCTGCGTTATCCGCGCAAGCTCCCCTTGGTTTATGTTGAAGCGAAGGTAGCACTAGCCGGTATGTTTCGTCAAGATCGCATATGGCTAAGGATTCAGGCGGTCGATAATTCGCAATCCCTCCAACGTCA
>CAZTRQ010000168.1:0-4562 GCA_964616245.1 uncultured Spirochaetaceae bacterium
CGCCTACTCCTCGGGAGTAAACTCGTCCTTCGGGGCGCCGCAGACAGGGCAGACCCAGTCCTCCGGGAGGTCGGCGAAAGCGGTCCCGGGGGGGATGTCCGCGTCGGGGTCCCCCTCGGAGGGGTCGTAGATATATCCGCAAGCGTTACAAACGTAGAGCGTCATACCAAATCCCTAGGGCCACTGAACGTCGGAGATCAGGGTTAGCTTCGACCGAGCCCGATCGTCGTCGGGGTTTATTTCCAACGCCTTACGGAGGCTCGACATCGCACCGGTGGTGTCGTGGAGACCGAAGCGCGTCACGCCCATCATGTAATGAACCTCCGCGAAGTTCGGCGTCTCCGCCGCAAGCTCCCGGAGCAGCTCCTGCGCCTTTTCGTATTCTTTGCGCTTAATCCGAAGTTGGGCAAGGTAGTAGTTGGCGATCATCGAATCCGGGGAGAGTTTCCGGAAGCGCTCGAAGGCCACCGCAGCGCTCTCGTCGTTTCCGAGAAAGAAATGAATTAGCCCTACGAAGTAGGCCGCCATCGCGTGGCTCTGGCTTCCGGAATCGATTACCTGTTGAAAACTCTCGAGGGCTTCGGTGAGCTTTCCCATCCGGTACTGACACACACCTAGCTTGTAGAGGGCGATGCCGAAGTCGGGATGGAGCTCCACGGATTTCCGGTATTCTTCGACGGAGGTGTCGAGCTTACCGAGGGAGTAGTAGATGTTTCCCAGGAGAAGGTGGCCGAAGGCGGAGTCCGGATAGCTTTTGAGCAGCTCTAGAAAGGCCTTTTCGGCCTCGGTCCATTCGCCGGAAAGGTAAAACCCCATCGCCTCCTGGTATTTAGGATCCGACTGGATCTGCATGCACGCCCCCTCTAGCTGTTAGGTAGTTTTCTCAGTCTAACGGGTCACTTTCCGCTTTGCAACATGCTCCGGGGGTCGAGGATCTTCTCGACCTCTTCCGCCGGGAGGACCTCAGCTTCGATAACCACCTCCCGGATAGGCCGCTTCTCCTTGTAGGCTTGGTACGCCAGCTTCGCCGCCTGGTCGTACCCGATCCGGTTCGCCAAAGGGGTAACCAAGGCAAGGCTCCACTCGAGCCAGAAACTCATCCGCTCGGTATCCGCTTCTACGCCGTCGATGCAACGCTCGGCAAAGACGCGGCAGGTATTCGCCAGGACGCCGATGCTCTCTTCGGTTTCCATCGCGATCAGTGGGTGCATCATGTTGAGCTCTAAGGGGGCGTTCTGCCCGGCGGTTGTCACGCTGACGGCCTTACCCATTACGTAGGCGGCAACCTGAATAACCATCTCCGGGATAACCGGGTTAACCTTGCCCGGCATAATCGAGCTTCCGGGCTGGAGGGTGGGGAGGATAATCTCCCCCAGGGCGCCCCGGGGCCCGCTGGCCAGAAGCCGCAGATCGTTGGCAATCTTCATCAGGCTCGTGGCGATTACGTTCAGGGCCCCCATCAACTCCACCTGGGCGTCCCGGGTGGCGATCGCCTCGAAGCGGTTCTCCGCAGGGCGAAAGGGAAGCCCCGTCTCCTCGGCGAGAAAGCCGATAGCGAGGTCGGGGAAGTCGGGGTGACAGTTGATGCCGGTCCCGACCGCCGTGCCGCCGAGGGCGAGCTCCTCTAAGTGGGGGAGGGTGTTCTCCACCCGGCGGATCCCCTTGCGGATCTGGTCGGCAAAGCCGGAGAACTCCTGCCCCAGGGTCATCGGCACGGCGTCTTGCAGGTGGGTCCGGCCCAGCTTTACCGCGTCGGCGAACTCCCGGGCCTTCCCCTCTAAGCTCGCCTGAAGCACCGCGAGGGCGTCGAGAAGATGGACCAGGCTCATGCGGTTGGCGACGTGTACCGCCGTGGGGATAACGTCGTTCGAGGACTGTCCGCGGTTTACGTGGTCGTTCGGGTGGACCGGGGAGCGGGTGCCCAAGGGGGAGCCGAGCATCTGGTTGGCTCGGTTGGCGATAACCTCGTTGGCGTTCATGTTCCAGGAGGTGCCGGAGCCGGTCTGGAATACGTCGATGGGGAAGTGGTCGTTCCACTCGCCGTCGATAACCTCTCCCGCGGCGTCGACGATGGCTGTGACAAGCTTCTCCTCCACCGTTCCCAGCTCGCCGTTGGCCCGGGCCGCGGATTTTTTTACAAGGCCCAGGGCGCGGATCATCGAAGGCGCAATCCGGTTCTTCGAGACGCCGA
Source organism: uncultured Spirochaetaceae bacterium (assembly GCA_964616245.1). Taxonomy (GTDB): domain Bacteria; phylum Spirochaetota; class Spirochaetia; order DSM-27196; family PWMO01; genus CAYPUT01. The sequence goes on from CAZTRQ010000168.1 coordinate 2,192, forward strand.
AGTTTTCTACCGCGCGTTGGGTTTGGGCTCCCCAGTAGGCCCAGTCGGGAATAGCGACCTGCCCCATCGAGTCGGATTCGTGGCGATTCTCTTCTTCTACCATGACAGCATTCTCTCTTTCGGTTAGGTTAATTGCTGAGGCTTACCCGGCGGCGTATATTACCGAAAGGAGTAGGAAATGGCAAATATTGGCATCGTTGGAAGCGGGAATGTCGGGGCGAACACCGCTTTTTTTCTCGCGGAAAAGAACGTGGCGGACGTCTTGCTCTACGACGTCCAAGAAGGGCTTGCTACCGGAAAGACCCTAGACATGATGGAAGCTGCTCCGGTCCGGGGCTATCAGAGAAAGTTGTCCGGAACGGATTCTCTCAAGGACGTTCTAAAGCGCGACATTATTATCGTCGCGGCCGGGAGCATCCGGGAACCGGGGCAGAAGCGGGACGACCTCTTCGACAAGAACCGCGCCCTCGTCGAAGAGCTTGCCGGCAAGCTCAAAGGGCATAAGGGCATCGTGATTATCGCCACCGAGCCGGTGGACGCCTTGACCACGCTCTTTACCAAGGCCTCGGGCCTCCCACGGGAGCGGGTTCTCGGCGTCGGCGGCGTCCTCGATGGCGGCAGGCTGCGCTATCTCCTCGCCGAGGAGCTCGGCACATCGACGGACGACATCGCCGCCACCGTCATCGGGCCCCACAACGACTCGATGGTCCCCCTCGTCGACTATACGAACGTCGGGGGCATTCCGGTGTCCCGCCTCTTGCCCGCCGATCGCATCAAGTCCCTTTTCGAGGCCACCCGGAGCGCCGGGGACGACCTTTTGGCGGCAGCCAAGCGCTCGAGCGCCTACTACGGACCCGCCGCCGCGGCCTGCGACCTCGTGGAGGCGATCGTCGGAAACACCAACCGGGTACTGTCGCTCTCCTTCGTCCTCGAAGGAGAGCTCGGCGTCTCCGGCGTAGCCGTCAGCCTCCCGGCGACCATCGGTGCCGGCGGAGTTACCCGGGTAATGGTCCCAAAGCTAAAGGACGCGGAGCAAAAGCAGTTTGCCGACGGCGCGGCGGCGGTAGCAAAGATTCTTGAAGGGAGCAACAGATGAGCAAGGTATCCGTAATAGGTGCAGGAAACGTCGGCGCTACGGCCGTCTACTACATCGCAAAGCGAAACATCGCCGATGTCGTCATGGTCGACGTCGTCGAGGGGCTTCCTCAGAGCAAGGCCGCGGACTATCTCCACGCCTCCCCTTCGCAGGGTTTCGACGTCGAGCTCGTCGGCACCAACGACTACTCCGCTATCAAGGACTCCGACGTCGTCGTCCACACCGCGGGAATAGCCCGGAAGCCCGGGATGGACCGGATGGACCTCTTAAAGACCAACGTCAATATCGCCCGGCAGGCGAGCCGCGCCATCGTCGAGTACGCCCCGAACGCCATCGTCATCGCCGTCGCAAACCCCCTAGACGTCATCGCCATGGCGGTCCTAAAAGAGACCGGCTTTCCCGCACAGCGGGTCGTCGGCATGGCGGGAATCCTCGACTCTACCCGGTTTCGGTACTTTATCGCCGAGGCCCTCGACGTGCTCCCTTCCGACGTCCAGGCGATGGTCCTCGGGGGGCACGGCGACACCATGGTTCCCGTGCCGAGCTACACCTCCGTCGGCGGCTTTCCCATCGTCGACCTCATAGAACCGGAGAAGCTCGAAAAGCTCGTCGCCCGGACCCGCACCGGCGGGGGGGAGATCGTCAACTACCTCAAGACCGGCAGCGCCTACTACGCACCGGCGGCCTCGGCGGCAAAGATGGTCGACGCCGTGGTTACCGACAACAAGTGCGTCGCCGCGGCGAGCGCCTACCTCGACGGAGAGTACGGCTACTCCGGCGTCTATTTGGGTGTACCTGTCCTTTTGGGTAAGCGAGGCGTGGAAAAAATCTACGAGCTCGAGCTAACCGCCGAAGAGAAGGCGGCCCTCGACAACTCGGTGGCCCACGTCCAAGAAGGGGTCGAGACGCTCAATAGTCTCTGGTAGCGTCCCCGCCGACGACAATCACCGCCCCTCAGACAACACATGTAAGCGAAGCCCCACGGGTCCACCCGCCTGGGGCTTCGCTGTAGGAACAGAGGCGCCCCAGGCGGCTCGGCCCCTGCGGCTGTACGGGCTGTCCCTGTGTTGTCCGAGGGGCGCGGTTGGCGTCGAGCGCTTGCGGGGTGTGGCGTTTCGGCGGGGCGGGGTCGGGCTGCTCCGGGCTCCGCGTTGCTCCGGTCCTCCGGACCGGGCCCCTCGGGCCCGCCCTCCGCATCCCTCGCTTCCCAAGGGAGGCAAGGGTGGTTGCCGAGCCCCCCAACAGTGCCACCGCGGGGAACGCCCGCAATTGTTC
>CAZTRQ010000169.1:0-4543 GCA_964616245.1 uncultured Spirochaetaceae bacterium
GTGCATCAGAATTGAAAGTAGAGAAACGGCGAGAAGCTCTCCGCCGTAAGCTTGATAATGCTCACGAGAAAGAGCCCGACAACTATCGGTGGCCCTAAGACCCCAGGGCCACGGCGTCCGAAAAGACCCGACCGGCGCGCTACCGGTTCGAGGTAAACCAGCATCAAGCCGATTACCACGGTAACAACTCCCATAGCGGGGACTTGCCAGGCTATGGCATCGCTCAGGCCCAGGCCTGGCCCCACGGCGAGACCCACGGACCCGCCACCCGCCATGGCTCGAATAAACGCCCGGAAGGTCCCGAGATCCGCCGCCCGGAAAGGTACCCACCCGAGAAACACCAGGAGCGTCGTCAGGGCGACGCCGAGGGGACGGGGGAGTAGCTCGCCTCTCTGGCCCCTCTTCTCTCGCAGGGCCCGCTCCCCTACCAAGAGGAGCCCGTGCCAGAGGCCCCATATCACAAAGGTCCAGGCAGCCCCGTGCCAGAGCCCACCGAGGACCATAACCGCAAGGAGATTTACGTAGGTCCTGCGACGCCCACGGCGGTTCCCCCCGAGGGGAAGGTAGAGGTAATCCCGGAGCCAAGAGGAGAGGCTAATGTGCCACCGTCGCCAGAAGTCGGCGATGCTCGACGCCAGATAGGGGCGGTTGAAGTTCTCTTTGAAACGAAAGCCCATCATGGCTCCGAGGCCGATCGCCATGTCCGAGTACGCAGAGAAGTCGTAGAAGATCTGGACTCCGTAGGCAATGGTCCCCAGCCAGGCGTCCCCGGCCGTGGGATCCGCGACCCCGAAGCAGAGGTCTACCACCGGTGCCACGGTGTCGGCGATCAGCACCTTCTTCGCGAATCCGACCATAAAGCGCCGGGACCCGGATCCGAAGAGCTCGAAGGAATGGCGACGCTCCCGCAATTGGTCGGCGACGTCTCGGTACCGGAGAATCGGTCCGGCGACAAGCTGCGGGAAGAGGGCGATATAGGCGGCAAGATCCCAGAAGCTGTCGGACACTTCTGCGTCGCCCCGGTAGACATCGACCACATAGCTCGTCGCTTGGAATACGTAGAAGGATATTCCAACCGGAAGCACGACTTCCCAAGCGGTAAGCCCTGGGGCGCCGAGAACGCCGAGGAGGCTGTTGAGGCTGTCGATGCCGAAATTAAAGTACTTGAAGTAGCCAAGGAGTCCCAGGTTTAGCGCGACCGCCGTTACCATGGCCCGGCGCCGTCCATTCGCCGCTTTCCCACCGAGGATGTAACTCCAAAAGGTAGACGCCACAATCAGTAACAGAAAGTCCAGGCGCCACCAGCCGTAGAAGAGGTAGCTCGCGAAGAGGATCCAGGGAGAGCGATATCGAAAGGGGAGCAGGTAGTAGACCCCGAGAAAGAGCGGCAGAAAGAGAAACAGAAAGGTGGTGCTGCTAAAGACCACGGCTGGTGCCGACTAATCGAAGGCGACCGAGGCTTCCGCCACGATGACCTCCACCGCATCGCTGGTACCCATTACCAGAACACCTACCGAGGCGCCCCGGGAGAGGGGGAGGGTGTCGACGGTGGCAAGGTCGCCTTCCGGCCCGGTCAGGACAAAACCGGCGTCCACGGGGTTGATAACCTCTCTCCCGGCGCTTTTCGGCACGACTCCGGTGACGACCGGCGTACGCCTCTCCGGAGCCGAGAGGGAGAAGGCTTCGAGGCCCAGGGTGCCTGCTTCCCGAAGATTGTAGAGAACCAGCTGGCTCCGGGCGGGGTCCGTGTGGATCTCGTCCTCTATCAGCATGAACCCATCGGTGCCGTAGACCAAGGTGTAGTAGTTCCCGCTCCGGGGAGCAAAGGAGAACTCTCGACTCTCGGCCCGGAGAACGAACATGCCGGGAAAGACCGGACGGTAGGGGGTAACGTCTCCGTAGCCCACCCGTCCGTAGGAGGTCGCCCCGAGGTCGACGGGGACAAGGGTGGATCCCGGGACCGCGTGGACGACCCGGACAAAGGCGTCGTCGGAGTCGGTGGGGCCGTAGAGACCGTCCTGAGATAGGGCGGTGCTCCCGAATAGCACGGCAAACAGGAGTGCGATCATCGGCCCCCGGGGAATCTTCATAGCTCCCTATCTTACTGAATTCTGCCGCCCTCTTGCCACCTCCCCGCTCTTGTACCACTATCTTTGCTGCATGCGCTGCTGGATTTTGAGCCTTGTGCTCGCCGTTACGATCGCCGTTGCCGGGTTTGCAAATGGGCGACTATTCGAAGTTACCGATACAGGGGTTCTCTCGCCGGAGGAAATCGATCGAACGATCGCCCCGCTTTTCGAAGGCTACGAGCCCCCGGACGCACGGTACTCGGTACAGACCTACCTGATACGCTTCCAGAGCCGCTATCCCGACGGCTCGGCGGCCCCGATTACCGCCCAACTCTTCGTCCCGATCCTGCCGGCGGAAGCAGAGCGCCCGGTCTACATCTTTGCCCCCGGAACCACCGGGCTTCTCGACGTCTGCCGGGTAAGCCGGGAGCATATCGCCGGTATCCACTGGGGACTCTACCGCTCCCACCTGCTCTCCTTTGCCGGGCAGGGGGTCATTGGGCTCCTCCCGGACTACACGGGATTCGGGGATCCGGGTCACCTGCAGTACTACTATCACGCGGAAACAGAAGGGAAGATGATCCTCGACGCCGCCCGGGCCCTTAGGCACTTCTTCGAAGACGAGCGGTTCCGGGTACGGCCGGCGCCGGGGGTTCATCTTGCCGGCTATTCCCAGGGGGGGCACGCGGCCTTCGCCGCAGCGGACCTCGGCTCCTCCTACGCCCCGGAGGTCGAGATTGCCGGGATTATCGGATACGGACCGGCGACCGACATGGAAGCGCTGTTTCGGGAATTTACCGTCGTGGCACCGATGGTGGTCCATACCTACCAGCGCGTGTACGGGGCTCAGGCAATCGACCCAGCGCGGATTCTCGCTCCCCGGTGGGCCGAAACCCTCGACTACGACGTTACCCGGCAGTGCGTCGGCGCGATGCAGAGCTACTATCCCTGGGCCGCCGAGGAGATGTTCGCCGAGCCCTTTTACGACTCTCTGATGGCAGGAACCCTCTCGGTGACACATCCTGATATCTTTGGGATACTCCGGCAGAATAGCCCCGGACTCTCGGGCCACGGTGTTCCGGCATTGATTCTCCAGGGGACCGACGACATCGTCGTATATCCCGACTCCCAGGGACAGTTCGTGTCGGCTCTCCGGAGTCGCGGCAGCGATGTTCGATATCTTGTTTACGAAGGGTACCGCCACGACATCCGACAGACCTCCTTCGACGAGGTCCTACGGTGGATCGGGGCGGTATCTCGATAAGGAGTAACGCAACGATGGTACTACGTTTTCGATATGGTTTGGTCTTCGTCTTGGCGGTTCTCTCCGTCTTCTCCGTCGCGGCGCAACCCGCCCCGGGAACCATCCTTGGGGTAACCCCTACCGGGAGGATCGAGCCGGATCTTATTCGCGGGATGGCAGAGCCGCTCTTCGAGCGTTGGGGGGTCCCGGCGCTTCCGAGGGCGGTGGATACCTACAATATCTACTACTCGACCCGGGACCACGACGGCTCGTCGGCGCGGATCTTTGCCCAGCTCTTCGTACCGGTTTTCGACGAACCCGCCGAACGGCCGGTGCTGGTCTTCGGTTCCGGGACTACCGGCATCGGAGACCAGTGCGCCCCCTCCCTCGAGCGACCGATCGCCCGCCGATGGGGCCACTACCGGGCCAACATGCTTACCTACGCCTCCCAGGGCATCATAACCATCTTCCCGGACTATCTCGGTTTCAACGATCTCGAGCGTCCCCAGCGCTACTTCTCCAAGGACGCCGAGGCGCACACCATGCTCGACGCCGCCCGGGCGGTCGGCAACGTTCTCGCCTCCCGGAACGGTTCCGTGCAGCCGTCGGACCACCTGTTTACCTCGGGCTACTCCCAAGGTGGGCACGCGGCCTTTGCCGCGGCGGACCTCCGGCAGGACTACGCCCCGGAGCTTCGCCTTACCGGTGTCATCGGTTTTGCCGCGACAACCGATGTCGAGACCCTCTTCCGGGAGGGGCCCTACTACGCCCCGAACATTGTCTACAACTACCTCGACATGTACGGAAGCCAGGAGATTGTGCCGGAGCGCTACTTCCAAGAGCGCTGGGCGGCGACGATCGACTACGACGTTCCCCGGCTCTGCGTAGACGAGTTTCAGTACTACTATCCCTACGACGGGAGGGAGCTCTACACCCCGGAGTTCTACGAGGCGCTCTACGCCCGGGATCTCGCGGCGGACTTTCCCGTGTTGGCCCGGCGCTTAGAGGAAAACGCAACGGGGCTCTCGGGACACGGCGTCCCGGCCTTAATCGTCCAGGGTAACCAGGACATTATCATCACCACGCCTTCCCAGACGGAGTTCGTCGAGGCCCTCCGGTCCGCCGGAAGCGAGGTCGAGTACTTAACGATGGATGGAGTCCGGCACCGCCACACCCGGCCGGCGGGGTTTCGGGACTCGGTGCGCTGGATAAAGGAGCTCTCGGGACTCGA
>CAZTRQ010000170.1:0-4519 GCA_964616245.1 uncultured Spirochaetaceae bacterium
GCCCGGCGTGGGGATGCTCCCATCGACCCCGGGACGGTTGATAGGCAGCCTGAACCGAGGCGACGCCTACGGAGAACGGGTGTGATCCCAACGCTAATCGACACGAATGTGCTGATCTACGCAACGCTGGCGGACGACCCTCGGTACGCTCGGTCTCGGGAAATCGTCTTAGGCCCCGATGAGGCCTGGGGAAAGCGATTCGTCGCCACCGAGAACCTTGCGGAAATGTATCCGAACCTTACGGGCCCGAAGATGAGCCACCCCGACTCCCCGGATGAGGCCGCCGAGAAGGTCCGGGCCTTCGCTCGTCTCCCGCACCTGACCGTCCTACCGGTTACGCAGTCGGTCGTCCTGCGAGCCCTAACCCTCTGCGGGGAACACTCGGTTCGCCGTCAGCACTACTTCGACGCCCAGATCGTCGCCGTAATGCTCGAGCACGGTCTGGTCCGGATCTACACCGAAAACGTCGACGACTTCAAAGCCCTCACCGCCGGCACTCGTATCGAGGTTGTGAAGGCATTCGCCACCGAGACATAGGTTTTGGGCTTTGATCGCGGTTGGCTTTACTCGGCGCCTTGAGTAAAAATACTCAGCGTGCTGAGTAATCCGTCGATGCCCTACGAACGGCATCAGGCGGTCGAGCCGAAACGCCGGTGTTGCCCCGACGTAGGAAAACGCGTCATATTCGTCCCATGCCGAACGCCAAGCGACGCCTTCCGGCGGCGCGCTTTGTAATGGTTCTATCGCTGTTTCTTCTGCTCCCGGCGGTCAGGGCAATTGCCGCCGAGACGGGGCACGATTTCGAACATCGCATGACCGTCCTGGCCCTGGAGATTGGAATTATTCTCTTCGCCGGCTATCTCGGCGCCAGGGTCGCCCGGAGAATCGGGGTGCCGATTATCCTCGGAGAGGTCGTCGCAGGCATCTTGATCGGCCCCTACCTTCTCGGAAGTGTGGCGCTCCCCGGATTCCCGGAGGGTTTGTTCCCCTTGGTCGACAACGCCCTCTCGATCTCCCCGGAGCTCTACGGCTTCGCCGTCGTCGCCTCCGTGGTGCTTCTCTTTCTGATGGGGCTCCAGACGGATCTGCGCCTCTTCCTGCGCTTTGCCCTCGCCGGGAGCGTCGTGGGGCTCAGCGGCGCGGTAGTATCGGTGGCCGCGGGGTTATCGGTAGGCGCCCTCATGCTCGGGGTGCCACTGTCGGACCCCCGGGTCCTCTTCCTCGGAGTTGTGGCTATCGCAACCTCGGTGGATATTACTGGACGCATCTTGAGCGAGCGGAAAAAGATGGCAAGCCCGGAAGGGGTTACCATCCTCTCCGCCTCGGTCATCGAGGACGTGGTGGGCATCACCTTCCTCGCGGTAATCCTGGGCATCGACGCCCTCCAGGCAACGTCGGGAAGCACCGCGGTGTGGCGGGAGATAACGGCCATAGCCGGCCGGGCCCTTGCCGTCTGGCTCGGATTTACCACCCTGGGAATTTTGTTCTCCCGGCAGATCAGCCGGATTCTCAAGAGCGTGAAGAACCCGGCGCAAATCGCCGTTCTCTCCCTGGGCCTCGCCTTCATCCTGGCGGGCCTCTTCGAGACGGCGGGCCTGGCCATGATTATCGGCGCCTACGTCACGGGACTCTCCCTGGCGAACACCGACATCGCCTACGTGGTCCAAGAGAAGATCGAAACCGTGCATCAGTTCTTCGACCCCATCTTCTTTACGGTCACCGGCATGCTGGTCAACGTCTTCGTCTTGGCTTCCGGGGAGGTCGCCCTCTACGGCCTGCTCTTCGGTCTCTTGGCCGTCGGCAGCAAGGTGGTAGGCTGCGGGCTCCCCTCGCTGGCCCTGGGATTCAACCGGGCAGGGGCAACCCGGATCGCCGCGGGGATGATTCCCCGGGGAGAGGTCGCCCTGGTCATCGCTTCGATCGGTCTGGCCTCCGGCATCCTCGACGACCGGACCTTCGGCGTAGCCATCTTTATGACGCTTTTTACCACCCTCGTCGGTCCCCCGGTCTTTAACCGTCTGTTGAGGCAAGACGTTCGGACCACCCGGCAAGAGATCGTCGACGAAGCGACGGTTACCACCTACTTTGAATTCGGCTCCGAGGAGCTCACGAAGTTCCTCCTAACGGACGTAATCGGGATGATGCGAGAGGAGGAGTTCTTCGTAAATTCCTCCGAGGGAGCGGAGCACAAAATCTACCATATGCGTAAAGACGAGGTGTTTATCGCGATGAGCGCAACGCAGACGGCGCTGCACTTCGTGAGCCGCCCGGACCACGTGTCGCTTATCAACAACCTGGTCTACGAGGCGGTTGTGAGCCTCCAACAGAAGGTCGCCCACATCCGCAGCGTCGCGAAACCGACGGAGCTCCGGCGGGCGGCGGCGGCGGTAGATTCGTCGAACCGCGCGGTTGTCGACTGGCAGCGTTACCTACCTATCGAGTGCGTTCACCTTTCGATGGAGGCAAGGACGAAGGAAGAAGTGATTACCGAGCTGGTCAACTCCCTCGCGATCGCCGGGCGGATTACCGACACCCAGGAGGTCCTCGACGCGGTCCTCGAGCGGGAGAAAACGATGAGCACGGGCATGCAGCACGGCGTGGCGATCCCCCACGGCCGGTCCGACGCGGTGGTCCAACTCTCGGTGGCGCTGGGGCTCCTCCCAAAGGGTGTCGATTTCGATTCCCTCGACGGAAAGCCGACCCAGGTCGTGTTTCTCGAAGTCTCGCCGAAGGAGAATCCCGGACCTCACCTCCAAGTCTTGGCGGGAATTACCGCGATAGCCGGAAACGACGAGGCCCGGGAGCGCATGCTCCACATACGCTCCCGGCGGGAGCTTCTGGCATTTATGAGCGGCACGGCCGCCTATCGCGCAGCCCGCCGGTCGACGAGCTCCTGATAGAGCTCGAGGGTCTTCTTTGCGATAGCGTCCCAGCTAAAGTGCTCTGCGGCGCGCTTCCGCCCGGCGGCACCCATCCGGGCGGCAAGGGCGGGGTCTCCGGCTATACGGTTAATAGCCGCCGCAAGGCCCCGGGAGAAAGTCCCGGGCTCGAGACGTAAGTCGACGAGAAGCCCGGTCTCCTCGGGTATCACGACTTCCGGAATGCCCCCGACCCGGGAGGCGACCACCGGTGTCTCGCAGGCCATCGCCTCGAGGTTGATGATGCCGAAGGGCTCGTAGACCGAGGGACAGCAGAAGACCGTCGCGTGGGAGTAGAACTGGATCACCTCCTTACGGCTTACCATCTCGTCGACCCAGACGATGCCCTTGCGCTTCTGCCGGGCCCCGGCGACGTGCTCCTCCATCTCCCGGGCAATCTGCTCGGTGTCCGGCGCCCCGGCCAAGAGCACCACTTGCACCTCCGGGTCGATATCCGGGATGGCATCGACAAGGTGAATAATGCCCTTCTGCCGGGTGATGCGCCCGACGAAGAGGACGTAGGGCTTCTTCGGGTCCACGCCCCGGCGCACGAGGGCGTCGGTGGCCTCCACGGGTTGGTACTCCTCGAGATCGATGCCGTTATGGATGATGTGGGTCTTCCCTTCGGCGGCGCCGAAGTGCTCGAAGATATCGTTCCGCGTCTCTTTGGAGACCGCGATAACCGCGTCGGCGCCCTCGATCGCGGTCCGCTCCATCCAACTGCTCAGGTGGTACGCGGAGCCGAGCTGCTCTTCCTTCCAGGGGCGCAGGGGCTCCAAGGAGTGGGTCGTCAACAAGAAAGGGATGTCCCAGAGCTTGGCGGCGAGAAGCCCTCCCATCTGGGTGTACCAGGTGTGACAGTGGACGACGTCGGCGTCGACGGTGTCCTTGGCCATCGCAAGGCTCTGGGAGAAGGCCCCCAGGGCGCCGGCAAAACGTGGGTCGGTGTTCCGCTTCATCTCCTCCCAGGGGGCGTACCCTCGGACCGTCAAGTTGCCGTCGGTGTAATCCTGATCCCCGAAACAGCGCACCTCCACCGACACCAACCGGGAGAGCGCCTGGCTCAAGTACTCGACATGGACCCCGGCCCCCCCGTAGACGTTGGGCGGGTATTCGTTGGTAAGGAGGAGAACCTTGTTGACCGTCATCCAGTCTATAATACGCGGAGATGCGGCAGGTGTGCCACGGCGTGGGGCTTGGAAGCCGGAAAGCCTGCGAAGAAGATTGCACCGTTGGAGTAAGTCGATGATACCAAAAGTGGTGGAAGCAAGTTATAAACATGGTTTCGTTGTGCACGTACGATTCTCCGATGGAATGCAAGGTGATCTGGATTTAAAGGGTGAGCTCTACGGAGAGATTTTCGAACCGCTCAAGAATCCCGGCTTTCTCCGGAGAGTTGCCGTCCATCCGGAGTTTCACACGCTGTACTGGCCCAACGGAGCGGATGTCGCTCCGGAGTTCCTCTACGGAAAAGTAGCAATCCGCGTGTAACGCGAAAAATGTGTAGCCCCCTCCCCTTCAGTGGCCGCAAACCCGTCGATCTTGTTCCAATAGCCTTGTGAAAGCTGCCAATGTATCCACCACGAAAAACTCCCTCAGCA
>CAZTRQ010000171.1:0-4488 GCA_964616245.1 uncultured Spirochaetaceae bacterium
GACCGAGGGGCAGTTCTTTATCGAGACCTTCGGCTCCGACGACGACGCCGCCGACGCCATGAAATCGGCGGTCGACTCCATTCCTCTGCAACTCGAGTTCCGTCTCCGGGAGCTCGAGATCTTCCGCATCAGAACGGGCATCGTCGACGTCCAGGGTCAGGAGGTCATCCTCGAGCTCGGCCGGAACATGGGTATTCAGCGGGGGGACGAGTACGCGATTATCCAGCCACGGCTTACCAACCTTGGTTACGAGACCGAGGACGAGTCGGGCCTTCTGTTGATAAAAGAGGTGAGGGAGCAGTTCTCCATTGCCCAGGTGCTCTATTCTCGGCCCAACCCCATCGTCGGAGACCAGCTCGAAGAGATCCCCCGAATCGGAATCGAGGTTACCCCCTACGCCGAGCTCTTTAGCGACTTCGAAGTCGACAATTCCGTCTTTGTTCTCGGGCTCCGGGCTACGGCCAGCAGGGGATTCTACCGATTTCGTCCCCTCGGCGGCATCGAAATTCCCTTTACGAGCACCCTTATCGGGCTGCTCTTTCCCATGAATGTGTATATTGGAGGTGACGCAAACTGGTACCTCGGCCGGATCAAGGTTAATCCGAGTATTACCGGGGGTATCGGTGGAGGCGTCCCCTTGGTCGACGATATTTTTGGCCAAGATTTTTATCTATCGCATTTAGGCGGTACGGCGAAGGTCGGCCTGAGCTACTTGGTAAATCGGGACACCATGATTAACCTACAGGTGGGCTACGCTCGATGGATCGGACTCTACGATCGCTATTTCAACTCGGCAGTTGTCCGTCGCTTTTTCGATGGGTACGGTGGAATTCTCATCGGGGCGGGGGTAACATTCAAATAGGTAACCGAATCTCATGAAGTCAGCTCGTGCGCTATCACTCTTTGTTCTCCTCCTTCTTCCTCTCCTTGCGATACTTACCGGATGCAGCTCCGGCTCCTCCTCGTCGGATCAGCGGGTCGCCTCACCTGGAGCGCAGGAAGTGTTTACCGGGAGCGGCCGGGGGGATAGTCTCGGTGTCGCGATCTATAGTGCCAAGATCGATGCTATACGGAAGGCGGTAGTCGACATCGCCGGACCCGCGGCGGAAGAGCAGAATCGGCAACTCCTCGACGAGACGCTCTACAACACCCGAAACCCCAACGCCTACGTCTATAACGAAACCATGGAAACTCTCCGGCGGGAAAACGTCGGGACCATCGATCAGATGGATATGGTCTACGACATCCAGATTCGGGTTAACCGACCCGCCATCGAGCAAGCGCTTCAAAACAGCGGTGTCATCGGCGGCGGGACCGGCCTCGCGTCGACCTCGGTGGACCGAGAGCAGCGTGCCCAGGATCTGGTAGCCGAGACGGACCCCGAAGAGGCCGCCCAACCGCCGGGGACCGTGGGTTCGGAGCCGTCGGCCCTGGCTACCCAAGAGGGCGACTGGGAAGGCGCCACGGAAGAGGAGCGGCGCTTCATCCGACGATACGTCGACACTATGACCTACATGGTCTACTTCAACGAGGAATCCACGGCGGATTCCTTCTTGATGCGGAGCGCCGTTGCCCAGGCCAACAGCTATCTCGCCGGGGCCGGAGTCGTTGCCATCGACGCGTCGCAGATCGAGTCCGTCCGGAGGGACCAGCAGCTCGTCTACGAGGAAGAAGTGGGCCGAGAGGTGGGCATTATCCAGTGGGTCGCCCAGCGCCTCAACGCCGATGTCTACATCGAAATCGACGCGGTTACCGCCGGGGAGACCCAGGGTGGGACCCACTACGGCTCGGCCAACGTTACCTTGCGGATGTTCGAGACATCGACGGGGCAGCTCTTGGGTTCGGTCAACCGGGCGAGTCCTCGAACCGTCAGTCGGGCTTCCCAGCAGGACGCGGTCTTAAACGCCCTGCAGTCCACGGTCTACCAGGCCATGCCGACGGTTGTCGACCAGGCTCGAAACCAGATGGCGAGCTATTTTTCCCGGGGCATACGGTACGAGCTTGTTCTCCAAAGCACGCCGGACGCCCGTCTAATGAGTGATTTTCGCCGACAGATGCGAAGAAACGTGTCCGACCTTATTACCGTCTCCCAGAGCGCCGAAGAGACGGTCTACGAGGTCTACTTCTTCGGACGGATCGACGAACTAGAAGATCAGATATATATCGTCTCCGACAGGGTGCCCGGTTTCGAAGGACTCTACCTTGTGCTGACACGGGGAAAGAGCCTAACCTTCAACACCGGGCTCTAGCGGAAGAGCTACAGGAGGAACAGAGTGAACAAGAGAGTATCGACTCTAGCAGGTCTCATCGTCTTGCTTGCCGTCATGTTGGTTGGGTGTGCCGGGGGTCCCGAAGAGGAAGAACCGGTTAATGCAAACGTCCCGGAGCCGATTCTCCGGCGTCCCGATCTCTTGGACCACAAGAACTACAAGTTCGGCCGGGAAGTTCCGGAGTGGGTCGTGATGGATGCGACGGAAATCGAGGAGATGGACGACTACGAAGACGTCTACGTCTTTAAGTTCGAGTCTCCCCGGGCCCAGAGCCTCCAGGGCGCCGAGCTGTGGACTCGAAACTTTACCGCAGCCTCGCAGATTGCCCAGACCGTCCGCAACCGGGTGCAGGTGAAGTTTGCCGGTGCCGCGGTGGGCGACATGGACATGGTCGAGAACTACATGGAACAGGTGGTCCAGAGCCTCTCGGATGCCGAGTTCTCCGGGTACCAACCCGAGGCGGACTACTGGATCCAGATGCGCTACTACCGTCCCGACGGCTCGGTAGACGAAGACGCGTATACCTATCTGGTGATGTACACCATCCCCCAGACAACCTTGGACCGTATGATCCAAGACGCTCTGGACGAGGCCGGTGACGAGCCGGATACCGAAGAGGAAGTGACAGCACGGCAGCGCGTTCGGGAAGCCTTCGAGAACGGTCTCGACTAAATCCCGGGAAGCAAGAGGAATCCGCGGTGTCACTGTCTCGAGGCTGTGACACCGCATTTTGTTTAAGGAGAGCGTACGTGAAGTTGAGGTTCACCCTAGGAAGCATCGTCTTGGCCATCCTTCTATTCGGGTGTGCTTCGGGTCCCGAGAGCTCGGGACCCACCGAGGCCCCGGACTGGGTCCTCGGGGCGCCGCCGCAGGAAGCCGGGTACGCCTTTTTCGTTGGCGCCGGGACGGACGACCAGGGTCGTGTCGTCGCCGCCGAAGAGAGCGCTTCCCTTAGCATGATCGACTCGATCGTGCGCTACCTAGGCGTCGAGATAACTTCACAATCTACTGCCGAAGCCCGGGCGACCCTGGACGAGTTCGAAGCGGAAGTTACCCAGCAGATCCGTCAAGAGAGCGAGGCCCGTCTCGAAGGGTTCCAACTCGTGGACCGGTTCGTAGACCGCCGGGGAGACAGCGTGACCGTATACCTCCTCGGCCGCTACGAAGAGGGAGCCTTGGAAGCCGAGCGGCGGCGACTTCGCGGGCTCTTCGAGGAACAGATCGCCCTGGTCGAGGCGCCTGCCCGGGAGGCGGGGCGTCTCCTTGGCGTCGGGGATTACTTCCAGGCCACGCAGAAGTTTCTCGACGCCGCGGCGGCGGCAGCTTCGTCAGATATTCGCAACGCGGATATCAAATTTACCGAGAACATCCGTTCGGCCCGGGAGGTCGTGTCTTCCTTCGAGTTCGTAAAGCAGAACGACGATCTGACGACCTTTGTCTCCGAGCCCTTTGTCGACCGATTCGTTGCCCAGCTCCGTCGAAGCGACAACGGACGCCCGGTACCTAACGCGAAGATCGTGGCGAGCTACCGTGAGCGCCTCCAAAACGGCCGGATGGGAATACGCACCGCCGCTTTGCGGACCGACGCCGACGGCTACGTTAGCTTTGCTCCGGCGCCCCCCCGGGCGGTTGGAGAGTGGACCCTTACGATGTCTCTGGATCTTACCGACCAGCTTTCTCCCCTCGACGCGGTACGAGGTGAAGAAGCCCGATTCGTCGACGATCTTCGGGACAGCATCGCGTCCCTCCGGACCGTGTTTACCTACGAAGTGCTTTCCCGGTCCCGGAGCGTACCGACCGGCGTCCTGATAGCCGATACCGATATCGCGGGCAACATCCTTGGGGCCAACACCACCGCTGCCGGGGTCCTACAGTTCCTTACCGACGCCGATTATAGCGTGCGGCTGCTACCCCTGGATTCGAGGGTCCTCCTCTCCGGCGACATGCCGACAGTCGTTCAACGCATTCGAAACGAAGTCGGCGGTTCCGTCGATCGCGTTATTCTGGGAATCGTCGGCATCGAGGAGTTCGAAGAGGCGGACGGTGTCCTGGTAAAGGTCTCCGGAAGCGTCTCCGCCGTGGATCTAAACACCGGCGAGGTTCTCTATTCGACCTCCACCTTCCAACGGAGCCGGGGAAACTCGGCAAACAGCGCCATCGCCGCGGCGTTTCGCAGCATGGGCCTGAAGGTCGGGGAGGAGATGGCAAACAATCTTCC
>CAZTRQ010000172.1:0-4469 GCA_964616245.1 uncultured Spirochaetaceae bacterium
GGTTGCCGGGAGTGTTATCGAGGCAGCCTCGGAGGGAGAAAGCGCCGCAGGGGGAGACATCCTTGTGCGATTCGACGACACCGAGCACCGAACGGCCCTCCGGCAGGCGCAACTCAACCTGGAGCAGGCCCGGGTGGACCTTCAACGGGCCCGCCTGGCGGTCGATCGGGCGACTGCGGATCTGGAGGACAAGGAGAGCCTCTTTGCCTCGGGATCGATTACCCGAAACGAACGGGACGCCGCGGAGCAGGCGCTTGCCGCGGCGCAGCTCGATCTGAGCGCCGCGGGAATCCGGGTTAACCAGAGCAACCTGGCGGTGGAGACCGCGACCGCCGACCTTGCGGCGACGGAGCTTCGGGCACCCTTCGGCGGCGTCGTGTTGGAGGCGAAGGTGGGCCCTGGGGATGTCGTTTCCTCCGGCACCGTTTTGTTGACCTTTGCCGACCTAAGCCGTCTCCGGCTCCGGGCGGAGGTCGACGAGTTCGATATCGGACGGGTCGAGGAGGGAATGCCGGTGGTAATAAGCGCCGACTCTCTCGGGGGCGATTCGGTCCGATCGACCGTCGAGCGAGTCAGTCCCTCGGCGGAAATAGTGAACAACATATCGGTCTTTACGATCACATCGGTGGTCAGGAGGGATGCAGCGGCTCTTCGCCCCGGGATGAGCACCGACCTGACCGTCTTGGTAAGCGAGGATAGCGGCTTAGTCGTACCGAGCAGCGCCGTCACGTCGGTCCGGGGCCGCGCCTACCTCGACGTCTACGAAAACGAAGAGATCGTCACCAAGCGGGTAACCGCCGGCACCGACGACGGCCGAAGCATCGTTATTCTCGATGGCTTGGAAGAGGGAGAGCTCGTCGTGGTTCCGCAAGCTCCGGGTTTTACTCTGGGATCGGCCGGGGGCACAACGACTCCGGAGACCTCAATTATTCCGATTCCGACGCCCGGTGCCGGGGGGAGTCGCTAAAGTGTCCCCGAATAATCGAAATCGAAAATGCAACACGCTACTACGAAATGGGGCCGACGACGGTAAAGGCCGTCGATGGGGTCTCGCTGTACGCCGACGAAGGAGAGTTCCTGGCTATAATCGGGCCGAGCGGTTCCGGGAAGTCCACCTTGATGAACATTATCGGGTGCCTCGATTCTCCGACCTCCGAGAGCTACCGCCTTGCCGAGACCGACGTTTCGAAGATGAACGGGACTCAGCTCGCCCGGGTCCGCAATCGATCTATCGGTTTCGTATTCCAGATGTTCAACCTTCTTGGGCGGGAAACCGCCGAAGAAAACGTCGAATTGCCGTTGATCTACTCCGGCATTCCGGCCCGGGAACGCAAAGAGCGGGCTCGACGGATGCTCGAACGGGTGCAACTCGCCGACCGGTGGGACCACGTGCCGAGCAAGCTCTCCGGCGGCCAGCGCCAGCGGGTAGCGATCGCCCGGGCCTTGGCGACGCAACCGGCGATTATTCTCGCCGACGAACCGACCGGCGCCTTAGACTCGAAGACGGGAATCGAGATCATGCGTCTTTTCCACGAGCTCAACGAGGAAGGGGTCACCCTGATTATGGTGACCCACGACACCGAGCTCGCGCGACAGGCCAAACGAGTCGTCAAGATTCTCGACGGTAAGGTTTTGCAGGATGTTCCCGCGGAGAGGTTCGTATCATGACGTGGTTTACCTTGCGCGAAAGCCTCCTGATGAGCTTGAGGAGCATCGCCTCGAACAAGATCCGGTCGCTCTTGACCGCTCTGGGAGTCATGATCGGCGTCGCGGCGGTCATCGCTTTGGTCGCCTTGGGAAACGGAGCCCAACGGTCGGTGGAACAGAGCTTAGAATCTCTCGGCTCCAACCTGTTGTTGATCTACTCCGGGGAGCCCCGGGGGGCGAGCCTGGTCCGACGGAATACCACCAGCATCAAGCCGACCCTCACCGAGGACGATCTCGAGTTGATTCGTTCGCTGGGGCGGGGGTTGGTCACCGCGGCCACCCCGGAGTCGACGGCGACCGCCCAGCTAAAGTACGGAAACATCAACACGGCAGCGACGGTGGTCGGTACCGGGGTCGACTACCCGGCCATCCGTAACTTCAGACCGGTCTACGGCGCCTTCTTCAGCGAGATCGATGTCGAGACGCGAAAGGCATACGCGGTTATCGGTATCCAGGTGTACCGGGATCTTTTCCCCGACGGCGCCAACCCGATCGGGGAGCGAATCCGCATAGACGGCGTCAACCACGAGGTAATCGCCATTATGGAGGAGAAGGGAAACAGTACATCCGACTCCTCGGTGTTCATCCCGATTTCGACTTTTCAGCGATACGTCTCCGGAGAACGGAGCTACGCCGTCATAAACGTTCAGGCGGCCTCGACGGAGGTGATGCGAGATCTCCAGCGGACCATCGAGGACGCGATTCTCCGGAATCACCGGCTCCCCAACATGGACGTTGCCGACTTCTACATCGCCAACCAACTCGACCTGTTGAGCACGATGCAGGGGGTAACCGAAACCTTTACCCTGCTCCTCGGGAGCATTGCCGCCATTAGCCTCTTGGTAGGGGGCATCGGGATCATGAATATTATGTTGGTTTCGGTAACCGAAAGAACCCGGGAGATCGGCGTACGGATGGCTCTCGGCATTGGGGCCGCCTGGGCATCGGTGCGTTTCGGCAACATGGCTGCGGAGGTTTTCCCGAGCTCCGTCGTTCTCTCTTTCGGCTTCGCGTCTATTATCGGACTCTTTTTCGGGGCCTATCCCGCCTATCGCGCATCCCGCCTCGATCCGATCGAGGCTCTACGATACGAATAACGGAGGATATCAAGATGAACAAACAATCAACGGGAGCGCCCCGGACGGCGCTTCGCACCCTGTGGCTTTCGGTCTTTCTCCTAGTCGGCGTCCTGTACGCCGGGGCCCAGACGACTCCGACGCCGGAGATGGAGCAGGCCCGGATCGAGACGGCGGTCGTTAACGATCTCGGCCGCTTCTTCGGCTACGTCCATGGCATGACCACCGAGAACCGGTCGCTGGCGCTAACCGCCGAGCAGAAACGCGAGATTCTCTCGGTGATGGAAGAGATCAAAGGCATGGCTCGGATCGAGCCGGCATGGGTCGAGTCGACCCTGGAGTACTTAGAGCTCGACCTGTTGTCCCCGGCGCAGCTGATGGAGGTCGACCGGCGGGCGATCGCCCGGGAGCAGGAACGGGAGTCGACGGGCGTCACCGGCGGTGGCGGCGGGACGGGTGCCGGAGGGGGGACAGGTCCCCTGAGCAGCTACGTGGCCGGGGGCCCCTTCAACCCCATCATCGACGACACGAAGCCGATGGGCCAGGGGTTTGGCGCCTTCTACGATTACCTAAAATAGCCACCGGGAGGCCCGGCGCCGGGCGTAAACCGCGGTCTCCGGAGAAATCCCGGCCGGGAGCGGACGACGAGCACCACACCTAACGGAATACCGGTCAGGACATCATTACCCGGGACATGCCGATACGGAGAAAAGGTTCAGATACCATTGGATACGATGACAGTCAAAGAAAAACTCCGGGCAATGGAGGAAATTTGGGCCGGTTTGCGTAAACAACCTGACGACATCCCGTCCCCCGATTGGCATCTCGATGTATTGAAAGCCCGAGAACAGAAACGGAAAGACGGTTCCTCAGTGTACGATGACTGGGCCGTTGCTAAGGAACGGATTCGCAAAAGGACAATCTACTGCGTATACACGCGGTGCTCGATTGCCGCCAGGATCCGGGGAAAAGTCAGAAACGTATACAACCGCAGTCTCCGTAAGTAGCAAAGTGAGAAGAAGACCGGCTACCAGTCACTGGTGAACGCAGCCCTTCGAGAGTACGTCCGTTTCCCCCCGGCTCAGAAGGCGTATTCGAAGCGGAGCTCGAGGTAATCGTTGTCCTCGAACTGCCCGAAGTAGCCCTCCTCACCGAGAAAGATCGCCGCTTCGAGCCGGAGAAGCGCATCGTCGATAAGCAGGAAATCGATGCTCGGGTTTAGGTAGTAGTCCCGGTCCTCGATTCCGTAGGAGAGCGCCGCCTCCGGCCGGATCCGCCCATTCGCGTAGGAGTCGGTAAGGGCGAGGGAGACGATGTGGGAGGTGTAGTCGCCCTCTTCGTCGTATTGAAAATCGAAGGTGCTCTGCTCCTCGACGTTCGACTCGATCTCCCCGGAGCCCAGAACCATGTCTCCAAGAAGCTGAAGGTTGATGTTTAGACTACTCAGCGGCAGGTCCCGGTCGAAACCGGCGAGGTATCCGAGGCTCGGGTTGGTCACCCCCGGGTCATCCCCAGCGGTATCCTTGGTTAAGGAGTACGCGATCTCCGCCCGGGTGTTGAACCCGCCGAGGACCGCGGCGTACTCCGCCCCGAAGACGTTGACGCGGTCGTAGTCGAGAACAATCCGGGTTGGCGTCTCGAAGACGACGCTCGGCTGCTTTAGGAAGCCGTGGTAGTAGATAAATC
>CAZTRQ010000173.1:0-2711 GCA_964616245.1 uncultured Spirochaetaceae bacterium
TCGTCGTCGTCCGCCGGATCAGTTACGTGGCCGGCGCGATCAGCCACGCCGCTCTGGCGGGACTTGGCGCAGCCCTCTACTTCAGCGAGGTTCACGCCGTGCACTGGCTGACTCCCATGCTCGGTGCGACGATCGTTGCCGTCGGCTGCGCGTGGATTATTGCGCTTGTAACACTGTACGCGGCGGAGCGCGAAGACACGATAATCGGAGCGATCTGGGCGGTAGGCATGGCGGTCGGACTAATCTTTATCGCCAAGACCCCCGGATACGTTGACGCTATGAGCTACCTTTTCGGAAATATTCTTCTGGTAGGACGCGTCGAACTATGGACGATTGGGGTTCTCAGCCTGGTCACCGTCGCCATAGTGCTCGCCTTCTTTCCACAGATTCAATCGTTCTGCTTTGACGAGCTCTACGCCAGGACCCGCGGCGTCCCAACCGCGTTCTTCACGCTTCTACTCTACACCGTGTCGGCGATCACCGTGGTTCTCATGGTACAGACCATCGGAATCGTTATGGTCATAGCGATGCTGACCCTACCGGCCGCGGCCGCCGGTCTGATAGCGCACCGGTTACGAACTATGATGGCACTCGGAATTCTGCTCTGCGCACTGGCCAACACGACCGGTCTCGCTGTCAGCTACCACCTCGACGTTCCGACCGGACCGACGACTATCATTCTGAGCGGAGCACTCTACGTTACCGCACTTGCCGTTCGAAACGTCGCTCGCCTTCGCCGCCGAAGAAGGTCCGGACCGGTGCGCGCCGTTCAGTCGCAAACGAGTAACGCCGATCTCGCCGTCCCCACACCGACGGAGTCTTGACGCACCGAGTATTATATTGTATTACCTTTCCTATGAATAACACCCATACTGACACCCGGATACCCGTGACCGTGCTCTCGGGGTATCTCGGAGCAGGCAAGACGACCCTTCTCAACCGGATTCTCAGCAATCGGGAGGGGCTCAAGGTTGCGGTAATCGTCAACGACATGTCGGAGATAAACATCGACGCGTCGCTCGTCGCCCGTGGCGACGCCGCGCTTAGTCACACAGAAGAAACGCTGGTGGAAATGACCAACGGTTGCATTTGCTGCACCCTGCGGGAAGATCTGCTGGTAGAAGTGAGTCGAATAGCCCGGGCCGGACGCTTCGACTATCTCGTCATCGAGTCTTCCGGCGTTTCGGAACCGCTGCCGATCGCACAGACCTTCACATTCGACGATCCGGAGGGCGGAAGTCTTCGAGAGCTTGCTCGTATCGACACGATGGTCACGCTAGTGGATGCCTCGAGTGTATTGGATGAGTTCCAGTCCGATCAGAGCCTCGCCGATCGGGGCCAGGGGGTTGCTGAGGGCGATGAACGCACCGTGGCGCATCTCCTTGTAGACCAGATCGAGTTTGCCGACGTCGTGGTGGTCAACAAGACCGATCTTGTCGACCCAGAGACCACCGGCCGGGTCGAAGAGCTTGTCCGGTCGATGAACCCGCGGTGCCGGATCATCAGAACGGATCATGGAAATGTCGCTTTGACCGATGTTCTCCACACCGATCGGTTCGACCTGGATTCCGCGGAGTCCTCCGAGGCCTGGCGGGAAGAGCTGGAGAGCGAACACATTCCAGAGACCGAGGAGTACGGCATCAGCAGCTTTACCGTTCGCGAGCGGCGGCCGTTTCACCCCCAACGGTTCTACGAATGGCTTCACCTATCGGTGCCGGGTGTGGTGCGGGCAAAAGGGTTCTTCTGGATAGCCCCGTATCCCCAGCTTGCTCTGTTTCTCTCCCAGGCGGGAACGCAGAAGCAGATAGATATGGCGGGATACTGGTGGTCCGCTATGGACTCTGCCGACTGGCCCCGGGAGGCTGAGCTACGGGACGAAATTCGTAGTCAGTTCGAAGAACCATGGGGAGATCGCCGCCAGGAGCTCGTCTTTATCGGGATGGACGTCGACGAAACCGCAGTCAGAGAAGACCTAGATCGATGTGTCATGACCGACGACGAGCTCGCCGGGATAACCCCGCAGGACATAGAGGAACGTTGTTCGACTCTTCCCAATCCGTTTGCCGAGCACATCGGCGTACCGGAAGAGGTGTAATCGACGAGCGCCCGGGTCATCCACCCGGGCGCCGGTCTCGGGCGCCGGCCTGGTTCCCTTGACAAAGGGTTCTATGGAACCAAGAATCAAGTCGTGATGCTCGATAACCTGGTCGAACGGTACGGAGACCGAGATGCGTTTTTTGCGGTAAGAGAGGCGCGTCAATGGCTCTTACGGAATACCAATGCTCCATTCTCAGACTGCTCGCCGGAGAGCGAAAACGGCACGGTGAACGATACGTAGCCGGCGGTGTGGCGCTGAATGAACTGCCCTCAGCTCCGCGATTGTCCCGAGACCTGGATCTCTTTCACGATACCGATGAAGCGATTGCTGCCTCTTGGGAAGCCGATAGCAAGGCCCTTATCGCGGACGGCAACGCTCTGACGGTGATTCGGGAGGCGCCGTCGTTTATTGAAGCCGTGGCAGCACGAGGTTCTGAACGAACAGCGATCCAGTGGGCGTGGGACAGCGCGTTACGGTTCTTCCCCTTGTCGAACACGAGACGCTCGGCTTGGTACTTCATCCGTTCGACCTGGCAACCAACAAGGTATTGGCGACGGCAGGTCGGCTTGAAAGTGCGGTAGTCGAGGGACGCATCCTCTTCCATAGAGGATCG
>CAZTRQ010000173.1:2811-4347 GCA_964616245.1 uncultured Spirochaetaceae bacterium
CGGCGCGGTGAGTGCCACTATGGAGTTGTGGTCACAAACTCGAGATAGTTTTCGGGGTGAATGACGCGGAAGTCCGCTTCCGGGTAGGTTTCGAGCCAACCCCGGGGTGGAGCGACCGTCGGCTTATTCCATTTGAATTCGTATCCGTGAAGACGCCCGCCGGTTTCCTCGACCCAGTCGAGCTCTTCTTTGGTATAGGTGCGCCAAAAGTAGCAGTTCGCGTGGCGCCGGGTGTAGGATAGCTGCTTTATCCGCTCCATAACGATGAAGTTCTCCCACAGCCGGCCAAGGTCGTTGCGCAGGCCGATTTCATTGAAGCTTGAGACCAGAGCGTTTCGGATTCCCAAATCATAGAAGTAGTATTTGCTCATTTTGCTGACTTCCTTACGTAGGTTGCGGGAGAATCCATCCAATCGGTAAAGAACAAAGGACTTTTCCAGCAGATCCAGATAGCGTGCGACGGTGTTTTTGTCTATGCCGACCGTATTCCCGACTTCTTGTGTGGAGACCTGACCGCCGATCTGAAATGCCAACAGGCGCAGCACATCGAAGATTTTCTTCGAGTCTTTTATCTTGTCAAAATCAAGGATGTCTTTAAGGAGGTATGATCCGGCCAGCTCACGGACTATCGCCTCCTTCTCCTGATAGGTCGTAGCGGCTATTACTGCAGGGTACATGCCGTACCTCAAATGGTCCGGCAACTGTCGGGGGGCGTCCCATCGGTTCGTAGTAGAGAGCGATTCCTGCACCGAAACCGGATAAAGGGTCACAACCGTTTTGCGGCCCGTGAGGGCTTCGCCGGCGGACTGCAGAAGATCGAAGGAGGAGGAACCGGTGACGATGACATGAACACCGGGGATATTGTCGATGATGAGTTTGAGGCCCCGGCCGATATTGGGAATTCTCTGGGCCTCGTCGACAAACAGCAGGCTGTGCTGCGGGATAGTGGAACGAAAGAAATGCAGATCGCACTGCGAAAACTGGTTGGCAAACGGAATGTCATCACCGGTTTGGGTGATAATGCCGCCGGAAAAGGCTGGAGCGGTGGACAGATACTGGTGAACCAGGGTGGTTTTTCCTACCTGTCGAGGACCGTACAGGATGAGCACTTTGCTCGGCCGCAGCATTTCGGCAATGTCGACTCTTCTTGGTATCACAATATTAGTGTATTGTACTCACGCAATTTAAGCAAATTGCGTGAATGTAACTCACCGTATTCGCTTCAGCAGCCTTAAATGCCCCATGTTACGTGGCGCTCGATGACTTCTCCCGCTCCCTGAAGCCACACAGGCTCCGGCACGTTCACACCTTCTATTCGGAAACGCCGTTTATCGTTTGGAAGAGCGGGTAAGCAGAAGCACGAGAAAAAACGGGGCGCCGAGCGTGGCCGTTAGAACACCGACGGGGAGCTCGACCGGCTGAAAAACCACTCGCGCCGCCAAATCTGCGGCGACCAGCAGCGTGCCGCCGATTATCGCGGACAGCGGGGTGAGGAACCGGTAATCTTCACCGACGATGAGTCGAGCGGTGTGCGGC
>CAZTRQ010000174.1:0-4322 GCA_964616245.1 uncultured Spirochaetaceae bacterium
GACCCCGGGGGTAGGAAAGGGCCTCGGTAGTCGCCAGGGGCAAACGTTCCAGGCCGGTTACGGTTAGGGGCGCTTCCGGGGCGTCCGGGGGCCAGGACGTCGTGCTGCCCGTTTCGTTTCCCAAAAAAAGGGCAAAGGCATCGTTGGATACCTCGGCGAGAGCGCTTCCGAGCTGCTGATCGTCGTATACGCCGTAGGTAGACGAGTCGACGAAGAGTACGTCCATGGCAAAGGCTTCTATTCCCGCCCGCTGGAGGTAGCTGACGATATACGCGTAAATCTCCCGAGGCCACGGAAAAGAAAGACCGAAGCTTTCCTCCGTCCAGTCGAGGCTATCCTGGTCCAGGAGAATAAGCGCGATGTCCTGGTGTTGCTCGCTCCGCTCAGCGAAATACTGCACCCGCCAGTCCCAGGTCCGGTACTCGGCGGTCTCCAGAGTACCTAAAGCCCAGGCTGCGAGAGTAAACGCCGCGGTTGCGAGTCCGATTATCAGTCCCCGTAGCAGTCGTTTTCGTGCTCGCTCGTCGCCCTTTGTCGGTGTTGTGCTCAGCTTTGGACTCCCCTTTTTGGGCTATATTCTGCCGAGGGCCCTCTCGAAGCGAGCCTGTCGGGCAGCCGGCGGAGCTCCGGAAAAACCGCCTAGGGCATCGTCTTTATCGATGTCTTCGATGCGATCCTGGGGGTCCGGGTGCGTTTTGGCAAAGTCGAGCCCACCGGGTTCGAGCTCTTTGTCCATGGCTTCGAGAACGCGAACAAGGGCACGGGGATCGTATCCGAGTCTCCGGAGAATGGCGACTGCCTCCGCGTCCGCTTCCCGCTCGGCGCCTCGCGAATAGCCGGAGTTCACGAGGGTTCCCGTGACATCCTGTACCGATCCTCCGAAGGCGTTGGTCAGCTCGACGACGTCCTCGTTCGAGGCGAATTGTGCCGATGTCAACGCTACACTCGTAAGCGCAGTATTTACGCGAGACGTTTTGATCGCCTTCAGCCCGTGCTTGTGTACGATATGCCCCACCTCGTGGGCGAGGATCGCCGCCACGTCGTCCTCGCTATCGGCGAGGCGGAGCATTCCCCGGGTCAAAAAGATGAGGCCACTCGGCGTGGCAAAGGCGTTTATTTCTCCGGAGTCCAGAATCTGGAAGCGGTAGCCACCGAAGAGCTCCGGCCTGTCCGAGGCCAGGGCGACGCTCTGGCCCAGTATGTTTAGGTACTCGTTCGCTCTAGGCTCGTCGTAGGTGTCGTACTGGTCTAGTATAACCGCGCCAACCGACCGGCCGATGTAATACTCTTGCTCCGGGGTAATGTCTTCGAAGCTCTTTTGCACCGCGTCGGCGCTCCGAACGATCGAGTCCGCCTGTTGTTGGGTTACAAGTCCGCCCGCAGCAGCAACGTTTGCAACCGTAGAACAGCCGGCGACGGCGACGAGCGCGAAGAAAACACCGAAAAGGTAAAGGAAAGCTCTTTGGGGTTTCATTCGGCACCACCTTCCGGGATTTCCAGGCCACCTTCTTCGAGGAAGGCCAGGAGAACCTCCGGTGGAAACTCGTAGCCTTCCATCCTGTCGACCCCGGAGAAATCGAGGCCCTCTTCGCTCTTGTAGCGATTCTCAACTTCCTGGTTGAAACCGCGCCCCGCCAAGGCAACCTCGGTTCCCGACGCTCCCGTGGAACCGTCCCTGGCCGCGGATTCGAGGACGATCCGCTTGGTCGTAAGGGCCGAGGAATGGACCCAGCCCCGTTGGTTGCTTCCGGTCTCTACTCGGAACCAGGGCCCTTGTTCTTGAAGGACCTCCACAGGGTCCCCGTAAGCGAGGACGGAAAGGACCTGCCCGAGAAAGGCAGGGTTTGCACGGAGTTGCGTTTCTCGCACGGTAACACTCATCTGGTCCGCAGAGGCCATGGTCGCCATAAAAAACAGAAGAGCGGCACCACAAAGGAAGATCCGGGTTAAGGGTCTCATAGTCATGTATTGTACCACAGCGGCCGACTAAAATACCTGACCGAGAAAGAAATAGAGGCTGCCCCAATCGCTTCCTTCGGCAAATCCGTAGGCAAGGTAGACGGGGCCAAGAGCAGTCTCCACACCGGCAAAGAGCGAAAACCCGAGGACCGGATCGCGAAGGGAAATGTCGTCGAGGCTCTCCCAGGTTTGGCCGGATTCGAGGCCGCCGCCGAAGTAGAAGTTGTTCCCCAGGCCTCGCGGTAGCCGGAAGAGACGGAAGTAGTACAAGAGAGCTGCCGTCCCGTAGACGTTTCCGGTAAGCTGTCCGGGGCGATAGCCACTCACCCTCGGAAAACCGCCAATGGAGAAGACGTCTTCGATGGGTCCGGAGTCGCCGTCGGCGACTCCGGCGGCCAGGGACGGTAGGAGGGTGTGCCTCCCGAAGGTTGCCGGAGAAAGAAATCCCGCTTCCACGGAGACAAACTCTGCGTCGGAGCCGAGGGAAGACAGATTCCATTCCCCGGCAAGGGAAAGCGCCGTGCCGCGCTTGGGGAAGTCGTTTACGTCGAGGCGGTCGTAAACAAGCGCAGTTCGAAGGCCGTTGAGTAAGAGGGAAAACTCCGGAAGCTCCTCGGAACCGATGAGCGGTCGCGACGAGAGATAACGTCCTCCGAGCCCAACTTTAAGGTCGGTCGACGAACCGATTCGGGACCCTATCATCATACTTCCAGAGACACCTCTGAGTTGCAGTTGCGCCGCCCTGGTCTCGCCGTCGTAGTAGTCGCTAACCTCTTGAAAGACCCGCACCGCGGGTTCGACATAGAAGAGCTCCCGTTTGTGAAGAGGCTGGTAATAGTCAGACGAAACTGCAAGAGTCCTGCCCACGTTTGCTGCAACACGCCACTCTGCGCCGAGGCGGTTTAGATTCGTCAGATAGTACTCCGTCGTAACGTTGTACGCGCCGCCTCCCTGGAAATCTTCGATAATCGAGACACCAAAGCGTAGGTAGTCCGGCCCCCAGCTCTTCTCCCGAGCCCGGATTACGAGGACTGTATCGCCTTGGGCGTCTTCGAGAACGAAGTCGACCTGTTCGAAGTAGCCGGTGCCGTAAATTCTATCGAGATCCGATTCGAGCACCTCGAGATCGAGGATCTCTCCCGCTCTGGTTTGGACCCGTGGGAGGAAGCGTTCGGGGTCGAGGTTGCCGAGGGTGACCAGCTCGATCCTGTCTATTCGCGGAGGCACGTTCAAAGGGCGGCGTTGTTGCGCAAGATAGAGCGCCCACTCTGCGTCGGGAAGAGAGTAGGGGCGGAGGTTGCGACGGTACTGATCGGCGGTGCGGTAGCCGAGATCGATGAACTCCGGGCTTCGCTCGAAGTTGGTCGACACGAAACCGGTCATGTCTATCGGAATAAACACGTCATCGGGCCCAAGGCGGTCGATGCTCCTTTGGACGTTCTGGGCGGTAACAAGATCGATAGACTCGGTCGACACGTCGAAAACGCTCTCGATCGAATTGCCGGGGGTCGGCATCCCGGCAACCGTGACACCAATGACGACGTCGACGCCGGCGGCCTGTGCGACGTCGACGGGGAAGTTGTTGACGATCCCCCCATCGACCAGGGTCAGGCGTCCGAGTTCCACGGGACTAAAGAACCCGGGAACCGACATACTGGCCCGGATCGCTTCGACAAGGTTTCCCTCGCCGAGGACTACCTCGGACCCGGTAACCAGATCCGCTGTAACGGCCCGGAAGGGGATCGGTAGCAGATCGAAATCGCGGACTGTTGCCGCGTGGATGGTGAGAGTCTGGAGGAGAATGCTTAGCCTATGGCCGGCGATGAGCCCCGGGGGGAACTTTAGACCTTCGGAGCCGACACCGACCTCGACTCGTCCAAAGAGGTTTTGCGCCTGTCTCCGTCGTTGGCTCAGGTCGATATAGCTTGGGGAGGACCGGAAGACGTCGTTCCAGTCGATTGACTCGAGAACTGCCTCCATCTTACTCGGAGATAACCCGGCGGCGTAGAGCCCTCCGACGACGGCTCCCATGCTCGTCCCGACGATAAAGTCGATAGGAACCTGCATCTCTTCGAGGACTTTTAGAACCCCGACATGGGCGGTCCCTTTAGCTCCACCTCCGCTTAGGACAAGCCCGATTCGCGGGGAGGTAACCTCCGGGGAGTCCTGGGCCCCGAGCGCGGGGGGAAGAGCGAGAGAGATTAGGAAGCACAAAAGAATAGCTGCGGAGAAGAGACCAGCTCTCGGGATGACCCTAAAGCTCGGGGGCGGCAGCGCCCTGGACCTTCGGGTGTGGTTCATACCGCGGAGTCTCGCCGAAAGACGGTTTTCCCGGCAACCACGGTTTCGAGCACCGTGATCTC
>CAZTRQ010000175.1:0-4305 GCA_964616245.1 uncultured Spirochaetaceae bacterium
TTTTCGGCGTCCCAAAGGACGCTCCGCTTGTTTCAAGATGCACACCCCATCGCTGAGGCGCGAGGAAGAACCTACCAAGTATCGACCTATCAGGTCAACCCTTTGGCCGCTCTTTGGTTACTCTTTCGGCGGTTCTTGTCCCTTTGGGCCGTTTTCAGGGCCGTTCCCGGGAGACTTCATCTTTGCGAGGGCACTTTCTTTTTCCGTGACCCGGGCTTCCAGCTCGGCGATCTGCTCGAGGAGGTCTTTTACCCCGGCGCTCGATTTGGTAACGCTGGCCTTGCCCTCTTTGATGAACAGCTCGTAGGCCCGGGCCCCGAGCTTCCCGATGAGCTTCTCAACCTGGGATTCGAGTTGCATAATCTCGAAGCGCACCACCCCTCGCTCTCCGAGGTCCCGGGCGCGCTCCCCCGCCTTTTCGAAAAGCTCCTTGGAGCTCTGAAAGCCCTTGTCGAGGGCGTTCCCTAATCGATCCCATAATTCCATACGCACTCCTTTCGTTGACGAAGGGTCAACACGCTTCTAAACTACTACCCTACCAACGACTAGAAAAGGATGTGTTATGAACCTTGTATTCCTGGGTCCCCCGGGTGCCGGAAAGGGCACCATGGCGTCGCGTTTAGCCGAAGAAAAGGGAATCCCCCATATCTCCACCGGCGATATTTTCCGTGCAAACATCAACAACCAGACCGAATTAGGGAAGAAGGTTAAGTCGATCCTCGATTCCGGAGAATTGGTTCCCGACGAATTGACCATCGAGCTGGTCAAGGATCGCCTCGCCCAGGACGATACCAAGAAGGGTTTTATCCTCGACGGTTTTCCCCGGACCATACCCCAGGCCAACGCCCTCGACGACTTTGCTACCATAGAGAAAGCCATCCTCTTCAGCCTGAGCGAAGAAGAAATCGTCAAGCGGCTCTCGGGCCGTCGGGTCCATAAGCCCTCCGGGAGGACCTACCACGTCGAGTTCAACCCGCCGAAGGTGGCCGGGAAGGACGACGTAACCGGCGAGGAGCTTATCCAGCGGGAAGACGACAAGGTCGACGCGATCCGGAACCGGCTGTCGGTCTACCACGAGCAAACCGCACCGCTCATCGACTACTACCAAAAGAAGGATAAGCTGGTCGAAATCGACGCGAGTCCGTCGCCGGACGAGGTCTTTTCGATCCTCTCGGAAATCGTCTCTTAGCTTTCGGAGGGTTCTTCTTCGGCGGGGCCTGTCGCCCCGCCCTCCGGTTGCACCCCGTACTCGTCAAAGAGCTCTCGGACTTCCTCGGAACGAATCAGGCTCGGTTCTTCGAGGAGCGCCCCGGCTTCCGCGGCGTCGGCAAAGCCCGCTTCGAGGGCCCCTTCGAGCGCGGCCAGCCCCGCATCCCCCTCCTCCGCAGCCGTCAGGAGGATCCGCGCCTTCTCGAATAGCGCCCCGGGATCCTCCGGTGCCGTGGCGAGGAGCCTGTCGTAGAGCACGAGTGAATCAGCGTAGTACTCCGCCTCCGCGTATCGCCGGGCGGCGTTTCGAAGGTACCCCTCCGGCAGGTTGCCAATCTCCCTCAGATCGTCGAGGACGGAGAGTCCCTCCTCGTTGCTTCCCGTCCGAAAGAGCGCCTCTGCGTAGGCGTTGAGTACATCCGGATCCGCCGGAGCGACTTCGTAGGCCCGGGCGAGATAGCTCCGGGCCTCGACCTCCTCTCCTTCCTCGAGGAACAATGTCCCGAGGTTATACAGAACGTCCCCACGAAAAGGGGACAACTCGAGAACCCGTTCGTACCCGCTGATGGCGGCGTCTACGTTGCCCCGGCTGTACTCGACGTAGGCGAGGGCCTCGATAACCTGAAGATTGTCGGGATCTGCGGGAAGAAGATCTTCCAGAAGCGCCAAGGCCTCGGCGTATCGCTCTTGCTCGGCGAGGGCCCGGGCGAGATTAAAACCGGCCCGTTCGAGCTCGGGGTCCAACTCGAGGGCCCTTAGATAGTAGCTCTCGGCCTCCTCGTAATTCTCGAGCTCGTAGAAGGCGTTACCGAGGTTGTAGTACTCCTCCGCCAGGTCGTCGATCCGGACGTAGCGGGTGCACCCCAGGGTCGCGAGAACGAGCAGCAGTCCGACGGCCACGACCAGGGAGCGGTTAACTTTTCGGCCGCCGACCAAGAACTGTCGCCTCTATTTCCCGGAGTTGAGACCGGTACAGGTTCGCGATGGTAGAGCCGTAATCGGCCACCAGCTGGATCATGTCCCGGGGATAATCCTCGAAGTCCCGCCCGTTCAGCCGGTCTCCTGCATCCCCGAGCCCCGGCAGAATATACGCCGCGTCGTTGAGCGCCGGATCCATCCAGAGGGTGTATACGCTGGCATTCTCCAGGGCCCGGACGATCCTTAGGGTACCCTTCAGCGCCGAGATGACGTTGAAGAAACGAACCGACCGCGGCTTGACCCCCTGGTTCTCGAGGTACTGCATGATGGTCACCAGGCTCCCGCCGGTGGCGTTCATCGGATCGGCAAAGATAAGGTCCTTGCCGTCGAGGCCCTCGAGCTGGAAGTAGCTGCGTTTTAGATCGAGGATGTACTCCATGTTCCGCTCTTTCTTCGAATCGTCCCGCTTTATGTTAAAGAGGGCAAAGGGGGTAACGTACCCCGTGGAACTGTACTCCTGGATCTCCTTCGACATAATCATCGAGGGCAAGAGAGCCCCCCGGAGCATAACGCACATAACCGTGTTCTCGAGCTCCTTATCGATGTCGGGAATCTTATGAACGGCGTAGTTCTGTATGGGCGTACTTACCGGCGTCTTGACGATAAGGTGGTTCTTCTGCGTCTTCTCGGGCCCCGCGTAGGCCAGATTGAAGAGGAGCTCGTAGGCTCGCTGGATGTAGTAGATAAACTCCTGGTGCCCGGTGCGAACGTCCCGGAGCTTCGCGATAAGACGGGACGCCTCTCCGTGGACTTCCCGGGGGGTCTCAAAAGAGTAGACCCGGATGCCCGGCTCCTCTTTGGTAACCGCCTGCATGCGGTCGCCCATCTCGTTGTAGAGGGTAATGAGGTCCTGCTTCTCCTGTTTGAGGCGGGCCTCGTTTTGCGAGCTGTCGAGGACCTTCATGGTTTCGAGGGCCTTGTTGTAGAGATCGTCCATCGCCTCGAGGTGAGCGCGGTCGGACTCCGAGAGGTAGCCGTCCAGATCGGAGGCGTGCAAGATCACGTTAGAACTGGTTTGATCCATGCCTCCCACTATAGTTTAACCGGCGAGGCCCCTCAACCGAGGGCAGAAAAAAGCCGCCGGGGCCCCGTAAGGAGCGTCGGCGGCTTGCATGAGAACCGGGCGGGCCCTGGTCAAGACCAGTTAGAGAATCGGTGCTCCGAAGGCCAGTCCTAGCCCGAGGCTCCGGGCCTCGTCGAGAAGGTCGGTAGCCAGAACATCGATAACGAACTTGTACCGTGAAAGAGCCGGGTTCGCGGCGATATCGATACGAATGCCGGTGTTGAAGACACCCCGATTGACGGCATTGGCGCCGAATGCCTGCCAGCTGTAGCTAAAGTTCGAAAAATCGGTAATCCAGTGGACGTAGCCCTGGAAGACATCCGGGAGCAGGAGTAGGTCGAAACCCATTCCGAAGTCGATCCACTCGTCGGCAATAATGTCCCCGAAGCTCTTTCCGACGACGAAGGTGGTTTCCGCCGGCATGTTGAAGAACTCCCCGGGGTAGGTCGCCGCAAGATAGATCTGCTGGACGCTCTCGTCATTGCCGTTGTTCTGCAGCTGTTGAATATTGAACCCCACAGCCACTGCGCTACGCTGCTGAATGGGGAGCTGGATCTTTCCCCCGAAGATAAGGTCTTCGTTGTCGTCTCCAGGCTGGATGTCGTAGGCAAAGGAGATTTCGGCCAGCTTAAAGATGCTGACGCTTGCCTTCGGAATGTGGGTGTTTTCCCCGTCGTCGATAATCGAGTGGTAACCGAGGTCGAAGCCGAGATCCGCGGTCCGCTCCCAGCCGATGCGGCCGGAGGGAATGCTCCAGAGACCCGTAGCCCCGTTGAGGGACATCCCCTTGAGGGATTGACCGAACAGTGGTCCCGCTATCGCCATAAGGACGAGGGCCGCCACAACAAAGACCGTGATACGTCGCATTCAGTGCTCCTTTGATTTCTTTGGAATCTGTACATCTTAGATCGTAGCGCCGAATGGTCGGAAATTCAACGGGAACCATTTGTAACGGAAAAGATAAAAACCCGGCCGTAGGGGCCGGGCGCTCGACACTCTCCATCTCCTAGGGGAGTCGAACCCCTGTTGCCGGGATGAAAACCCGGTGTCCTAAC
>CAZTRQ010000176.1:0-4278 GCA_964616245.1 uncultured Spirochaetaceae bacterium
GCAAGGACCGCGATGGTCGGGCGAGGATGAGGGGTGCGCGCTTGCGCCGGAGGGTGTACACTGCCGTCGGGAGGAATTTTGTGGCACAAACAGCAGCATACGAGCCCGCCACCGTCATCGCCGAAGGGCAGGCGGTTGTCGGCGTAGAACTGGGATCGACCCGCATTAAAGCGACCCTTATCGGCCCCGACCACCGGCCGCTAGCGGCGGGGTCGTACGGCTGGGAGAACACACAGAAGAACGGCGTCTGGACCTACCCGCTGGAGGAAGCGTGGACCGGTCTCGCCGGCGCCTTTTCCGACCTCGCGGCGGATGTCAAACAGCAGTACGGCGTGGAGCTTGCTTCCGCCGCGGCGGCGGGTTTCAGCGGTATGATGCACGGCTACCTGGTATTCGACGCCGACGGTAACCTTCTCGTGCCCTTTCGTACGTGGCGCAACAACATTACTGGTAAGGCGTCCGAGAAGCTCGGCGACCTCTTCCAGTTTCCCATCCCGCAGCGCTGGAGCATTGCCCACCTGTACCAGGCGATCCTCAACGGAGAGGAGCACGTGTCCCGCATCGCGCGGATTACCACCCTCGCCGGCTATATCCACTGGAAGCTCACCGGCGAGTTTGTGCTCGGGCCCAACGACGCCAGCGGTATGTTCCCCGTCGATCCCTCGACCCAGAGCTTTGATACGGACAAGATCGCGAAATTCGATGCCCTGGTGGCGGATAAGGGCTATCCCTGGAAGCTATCGGACATTCTGCCCGGGATCGTCCCCGCCGGGACCCAAGCCGGGAGACTCTCCGAAGCGGGGGCCCGGCTCCTGGACCCCTCGGGTTCATTCAAAGCGGGAGTTCCGGTGAGCGCCCCGGAAGGCGACGCCGGCACCGGCATGATCGCGACAAACAGCGTGCGACAGCGCACCGGCAACGTCTCGGCTGGGACATCGGTCTTCGCGATGATAGTGCTCGAGGAGTCGCTGAAGAAGTTCCACTCCGAGATCGACCTGGTGCTTACCCCGGACGGGAGTCCCGTGGCCATGGCACACTCCAACAACTGCACATCCGATTTTGACGCCTGGATGGATCTGTTCGGCCAGGCCGCCGCGGCACTCGGGTTATCGGTGGATGCCGGGGAAGTCTTCGCGCGGCTCATGCCGCTGGCTCTTGAAGGGGACCCCGACGCCGGCGGGCTGGTGACCATACCCTATGTTTCCGGCGAGCACGTTACCGGATTCTCCGAGGGACGACCGCTCTTTGTCCGCGACAGTAACGCTTCGTTTAACCTGAAAAACTTTGTCCGGGCCCATCTGTATTCCGCACTCGCGGCGATGCGAATCGGTCTAAATATCCTCACCAAAGAGGAAGGCGTGCGGCTGGAGGAGATCCGCGGTCATGGTGGTTTCTTCAAGACGCCGAAAGTGGGCCAGCACATCATGGCGGCAGCGACAAACTCCCGCTGTAGCGTGATGGAAACTGCCGGTGAGGGCGGCGCCTGGGGCATGGCGATCCTGGCGGCGTACATGGTGTGGAATAGCGGTGAGAAGGCGCTGCCGGACTATTTGGATGCGGTGTTCGAGGCAGCCGACACCGAGGTAGTAGAACCCGCCCCAGCGGAGGTGGAGGGATTTAACCGCTACTTTGAGCGCTACACCGCGGTACTGGCGGCCGAACGAGCGGCGGTCGACGGATTGCGATAATCCGTGGGGAGTTTCACGCAGTACTCTGCTGTTCCCGGAACTTTTCCACTTCCCACCCTCTAACGAAATCAATCTGGCCCTCCGGCATAAACTCCGATCCACCAAAGTTCTCGGCATATGCGGCAATCTGCAACGCGTTGAGGAAGAGCAGACGGGCGATCTCTGTTTTGCGCACCGTGGGCGTTACGGCCACCGCCGCCAGCCCGCGGATAACCACGATCTTGGGTGCAGCGTTTTCGTTGAGGCAGTAGTCATCGACAGCGCGGAATACCTCTGATTGCAGCACCTGCGGTGAAGCGGTCTCTTCCGGCAGGTTCACGTAGCACGGTCGATGGCCGCTGTACACGATGTGATCGGGACTAAACGCCGAGGAGATCGGTTTCATCGCCTCCGGAGAAGCGGCGCGGAGCTGAAGCTCCGGATTGGCAAAGGCGGTAACTGCGGGGTCTTCCAGGGTGGGACAGTTGGTAACGCCGGTTTCCGACAGCGCCCGGGCTACCGCATCCGCAGCTTCTCGCAAACGGTCGGTGTCCCGTTCTTCCGGTTTCATCTCCGGGACACGACGGATCGCCGGACGAATTCTCTCGTTGACCGCCGTATGCTGGGAATCGATTTCTTCGATCGTATCCGCCGCAACCACCAGTCCATGGTTCTGCATAATGACGACCCTAGGCCACGCACCGTCGTGGTCCTCGCGCCAATGGTCGACACGGTTCTTGATATCTCGGGCGAGGGTGTAACCGGGATCGATCGTAGGAACCCAGAGCGCGGTATCCCGGAATAATTCGCCGACGATCTCCTCCCCGCGACGCGCACAGGTAACCCCGTTGAGCATGGTGGGATGGGTGTGCACCACGAAGCGATGCGGAAAGAGGGCGTGCATCAGCGTCTCCACGCTCGGACGGCGACCGCCGTCGGTTCCCGTTCCCCCGGACTCGGCGCGGGCCGCCATTAGATCGTCAAGAGCCTTTCGCTCCCGCTCACCGGGGTCAACGGGATACTCGATATCCCAGATCGCCGCCAGTTTTTTTCGGTCCATCGCAACGAACTCTTCGGCCGTTATCGAGGATAGAGTGGTACCGGAGGATTTGACCCACATCGTGTTGTCGTCCTTCACGGAGGTATTTCCTCCGCCGGCGATAACCCAGTCGTGGCCCTCGCCGTAACGTCGGGACAGTGCGACAATCTCATCTAGGGCGTTCATTATGGGTGTGTTTTCTCCCCTCTTCGGTTAATTCCTGCTGCCCAACACTTGAACCTCGTATTCCTTTACCCGATCCAACCACGCCGGGCCAATCGGCGCTTCGTGCCGTTCGCAGTGCATGTCCCACACCGCGCCGAAGGGCAGCGTTTTCGCCTCCTCCAGAAGGGCTAATCGGTCTCCGTAGCGTTCGCTCAGCTCCGCGTCCAAGAGAAGCTCTCGGGGCTCGAGAAGCGCGTAGAGCGCCGCCTTGAGTGAAGAACGCAGTCCGATTACCCAGGCGCTTATCCGGTTAATGCTGGCGTCGAAAAAATCTACCGCCAGGAACACGCGATCCCAGGCGTCGGCTCGGGCGATCTCCCGCATAATCGCCTTGGTCTCTTCGTCGAAGACGACCACGTGATCACTGTCCCACCGAACAGGACGAGAGAGGTGAAGCATGAGCTGATCGAGAAAAGGGAGTAACGCGCTAATCTTCTCGCTAACAGCTTCGGTGGGGTGGTAGTGGCCGGCGTCCATGGTCAATAGAACATTTCGAGAAAGGGCGTAGGCCAGATAGAACTCATGGCTTCCAACCACGTAACTCTCGGAACCGATACCAAACAGTTTACTCTCTACCGCATCCAGCGTATACGCGCGGTCGTAGGGCGCCTCAAAGATCTTGTCCAGGGATTCCATAAGCAGCCTTCGATGCGCCAAGCGGTCGGCGGGCTGGTCTTTCCATCCATCGGGCATCCAGAAATTGTTGGTGCTTGGGGTGCCCTGGGCTTTGCCCATGGCAGCGCTAATCTCGCGGCATCGTCGCCCGTGTTCAATCCAGAAATCCCGCGTTCCCTTGTCCCGGCTGGCGATAGTAAATCCGTCGTCCGCTTTGGGATGAGAGAAGAAGGTCGGGTTAAAATCTAAGGCGATACCTATCTGTTGCGCCCAGTCGATCCACTTCTGGAAATGGGACACTTCAATTTCGTCCCGGTCGATCTTCTTGCCGCCGTGCTCGAGATACATGGCGTGCAGGTTGAAGCGGTGGGTTCCCGGGATAAGACGCGAGGCGAACTCGAAATCCCGGCGGATCTCATCGGCGGTACGGGCCTTTCCCGGATATGAGCCGGTAGCCAGGATGCCGCCGCCGGTAATCTGTCCTACGCCCTCCAGGCCGCCTACGTCGTCGGCCTGCCAGCAGTTAATGCTCACCGCGATCCTGTCCAGCTGCCGTAGCGCTACCTCCGTGTCGATGCCCAGTTCGGCGTATTGCGCACGGGCGTCCTCGTAGCGACTACTGATGTTCGATTGTGCCATGATGACCTCTCGTAAGGTGGCCGCCCCCTGAGGGAGCGGCCGTTCGTGTCTCGCGGTCAGGATGCGTGATTAATACACGTCCTTCCATTCGTC
>CAZTRQ010000177.1:0-4265 GCA_964616245.1 uncultured Spirochaetaceae bacterium
GCGCCCCCGGAGGCGGCGCCCCCACTCGCCGATGCTGCGGCCGCCTTTTCTTCTTTTTTACGGAAGTCCTCGGCCTTTCGGCTTATCCGGTTCCAGACACCGGTTAATCCCATGGCCTTCTTGGCGGCCAAGAGGGTTTCCTTCCCCTCCTCCCGGGTCTTGAGGGTGCCGGAATAGATTACCTCGTCGACGTAGCCTCTCCGGGCCTCGAAGGTGGCCCGGCGCTCCCTAATCGGGTCGAGAAAGGCGTTGAGCGTCCGGGCGAGTTTCTGCTTTACCTCGACATCCCCGACGCTACCCGCCCGGTAGCGACTCTTGAGGTCTTCGACCTCTTCCTTGTTGGGATTAAAGACGTCGTGGTACTGGAACACCGGGTTGCCCTCGACGGTCCCCGGAATGTCCGCCCGGATTCGGTTCGGGTCGGTGTACATCCCCATCACCCGCTTCTCGACGGTCTTGGCGTCGTCGGCGAGAAGAATCGCGTTGCCGAGGGACTTGGACATCTTTCCGTTTCCGTCGGTCCCCACCAGGGTCGGCACCTCCCCGATCAGTACATCGGGAATAGGGAACACCTCGCCGTAGAGGTAGTTGAACCGCCGGGCTATTTCCCGGGTCAGCTCGACGTGGGCCTCGTTGTCCTTTCCCACGGGGACCAGGTGCGCCCGGGGTAAGAGGATGTCCGCGCTCTGGAGAACCGGATATCCGAGAAGCCCGAAGGGCATCTCGGCGAGGTTGGCCGACTCTTTCATGTCCTTTAGGCTCGGAAGGCGCTGGAGCCGGGGGACGGTTACCATCATCTCGAAGAGCAGGTTGAGCTCGTAGGTTTCGTGGACCGCCGATTGAAGGTAGATGGTCGAACGGCCCGGGTCGATACCGCAGGCGAGGTAGTCGAGGACCATCTCCCGGGCATTCACCGATATCTCTTCGATGTGTTCCTTCGCCGGCCTGGTCGTCAGGGTGTGAAGATCGGCGATAATAAAGAAACAGTCGTAGCTCTCTTGCAGACGCACGCGGTTGGCAATCGAGCCGACGTAGTGTCCGAGATGCAGCCGTCCGGTCGGCCGGTCGCCGGTGAGTATTCGTTTGTCGGGCATAGTTTAGGTTATCTCCCGCCTCGGTAAGGCGCGCTTTCTCCGCCGGATGTAGGTGCCGGTTCCCATGAAGATGCCGACAGGTTTCATCCCCGGAAAGTTCTCGAAGGCAAGCTTTATCGCAACCGTCAGGGGAACAGCGAGGAACATTCCACCGATGCCCCAGAGCCATCCCCAAACCAGGAGGGACAGAATAATGATGACGGGGCTCAGATTCAACCGGTCTCCGAGCAACTTCGGGTCGATGATGTTCCCGATTATCAGTTGCGTAAACGAAATGGAAAGAGCCGCCGCGGCAAAGGGCCCCCAATCCGGGGCAAACTGGAGCAAGGCGAAGAGGGAGGCCAAGAGGCTGATAAAGATGGAGCCGAGGCTCGGTATAAAATTGAACATAAAGGTCAAGATTCCCCAGATAATGGGAAAGTCGACCCCGATAAAGGTGAAGGCCGTAAACACTATGACGCCGGTTAGGGAGCTGACGAAGAGCTTGACCGCCAGGTAGCGGCCGATCTGCCGGTTTATGTGGGCGAAGCTAATCATGATCTTCCGCATGGTGTGGGGGCTAAAGGAGTAGCGGAGCTTCACCCGGACGTAGGGCTGCTCTATCAAGAGAAAGAGCAGAAAGATGATGACCAGGGTAAACCCGGACACGAAGGCCATAAAGTTTCCGGAGAAAGAGATGAGGGCTCCCCCGAGGGTCCGGCTTAGGTTGAACTCCTGAAGGAGGGTCGAAGGAAGATCGAAGCGCTCGATAAGCTCCCTTAGGAGCGCCGTCAGACGCTGTTGGTAGGTCGGAAACTGTCGAACGAGGGACTGGGTGCTGGAGTAGAGCACCAACCCGACGAGGAATCCGAAGGCCAGGAAGACCAGAAGGACAGCGGCAATCGAGATGGGTCGGGGCACTCTAAAGCGCTTTAAGTAGTTGACCACCGGCGAGAAGACGGAGGAGAGCAAGACCGCGATGACGAGGGGCATAAAAATGCTCCCCGTCACCCGGAGGACCGCTCCTATCGCCACGACGGCGATAATAAAGAGGAGCCCTGCTGTAAACCGTTCGCTGTTCATTCCTCTCTGTTCACTGCGCTACGCGTGGATTACCCACCCCTCGGCGGCCCGGGCGGACTCCATCAGAGCCTCCGACAGCGTCGGGTGGGCGTGAACCATGGTTGCGATGTCTTCCGGCAGAAGCTCGGCCTTCTTGGCCAGAAGCAGCTCGTGGACAAGCTCCGTTGCCTCGGCGCCGGCTAAGTGAGCCGCGAGAATCTCGTGGGACTCCGGCGCGTAGAGCAGCTTTACCATGCCCTCAGGGCGCTCTATGGCGACCGACTTTCCCGCTCCTCTATACGGGAAGGTCGCCTTCTCGTAGGCGACTCCCTTGTCCTTGAGCTCCTGCTCCATCGGCCCGAAGCTTGCCAACTGGGGCTCGGTAAAGATGGCCGCCGGAATAAGATCCTGCTCGATCCGCGGCTCGGGGTGGTGCCCCGCCATGTGCTCCACGGCGAGCTCCGCTTCGGCCATTGCGGCGTGGGCGAGCTGCAGAGTCGGTATTACGTCGCCGATCGCATAGACGCTCGCGATGTCGGTCTTGTAGTAGTCCCCCACCCTGACGTAGCCCTTCTCGAGCTTGATGCCGAGGGCTTCGAGGCCAAGATCCTCGGTGTTCGGGGCCCGGCCGACGGCCACCAAGAGAAGATCTCCCTTAATGTCCTGGGTCTTGCCCTCCGAGTCTTCGACGGTAACCACGACGCCATCCTTGTTCTTCTGAAGCTTCTTGGCCTTCGTGCTCGTAAGCATCTTGATTCCCCGGCGGTTGAACTCCTTGTGGAGAACGTCGACGACCTCGACGTCGGAGTTCGGCAGAATCCGGTCGAGCATCTCGACGACGGTAACCTCGACGCCGAAGGAGCTCATCACGTGGGCGAACTCCATTCCAATGTATCCGGCGCCGAGAATGACCATACGGCCCGGGATCTCCTGGAGCATCAGGGCGCCGGTCGAAGAGAGTACCTTCTTCTCGTCGAAGTCGAACCCGGGAATCGACCGGGGGCGGGATCCGGTAGCAACCAAAATGTTCTTTCCGGTTACCTTCTTCGACCCGTCGACGGTTACTTCGTGGGGCCCGGAAAGCTTCGCGGTACCCTCGATGTACTCGACGTTGTTCTTTTTTAGAAGAAACTGAACGCCCTTTGAAAGCTTATCCGCCGCCGCCCGGGATTTTTTGTAGACGTTCTTGTAGCTAAAGCCGGTGTAGTCGATAGTCGCTCCCATCGAAGAGAGCTCCTCGGACTGGCGAAAAACCTCCGCCTGGTGGATAAGCGCCTTCGACGGTATACAGCCTATGTTCAGACAGACCCCCCCGGGCTTGTCCTTTTCGATTACCGCGGCGGTCATCCCGAGCTGAGTCGCCCGGATGGCCGCGACGTATCCGCCGGGGCCGGACCCAATTACTACCAAGTCGTAGTCGTACGTATCTGCCATGATTCTCTGCTCCTTTCCTTAGAAGACAAGCCGCGCGGGCTGCTCCAGCATCATTGCGAGGTCGTTGAGGAACCGAGCTCCGGCGGCACCGTCGATAACCCGGTGGTCGCAGGAGAGGGTCATCTTCATCATCGGCTTTACCACGACCTGGTCGTTCTCGTCGACTACCGGCTGCTTGATGGTCTGGCCGACAGCGAGGATCGCCGAGCCCGGAGGGTTGATGATAGCGGTAAACTCTTCGATGCCGAAGGAGCCGAGATTACTGATGGTAAAGGTCGCCCCGGTGTATTCCTCCGGCTTGAGGGAGTTGTTCTGCGCCTTGTCGATCAGGGTCTTTAGGTCGGCGTCGATGGCGACGACTCCCCGGTTCGCGCAGTTTCGGACGATCGGGGTTATGAGGCCGTTTCCGGCGTCCACTGCGAGTCCGATATCGACGCTGCCGTACTCGACGATCTTGTCCCCCTGCCAGGAGGCGTTGACGTTTGGATGCCGCCGGATAGCTTCGGCGGCAAACTTGATAAGGAACGAATTGAAGGAGGCCTTCTGCGGAATCGTCTTATTCAAGACCTGTCGGGCTTCGATAACCTTCGTCATGTCGACGGAGACCGAGAGGTAGAAGTGGGGCGCGGAGAACTTCGATTCGGCGAGGCGCCGGGCGATAACGGCCCTTCGACCGCTGACGGGAATCGTCCGGTC
>CAZTRQ010000178.1:0-4252 GCA_964616245.1 uncultured Spirochaetaceae bacterium
TGCGACCATCCCCCGGAGGTCATCAAGCCCTTCCGCGGCTTCTGGGAGAAGTTCCTCAACTGGGCCCGGTCCGAAAGCCTCTGGATCCTGGGTTTCGGCACCGGTTGCGGGGCCATCGAGCTCCGGCCCCTGATGACCAGCCGTTTCGACATGTACCAGTACGGCATTCAGCCCCGGCCGACGCCCCGGCAGAGCTCGGTCTTCGTAATCGGCGGCTACGCCTCGGTAAAGACGATGAAGCGTATCGTCCGGAGCTACGAGCAGATGCAGGGACCAAAGTTCGTCTTGGGCCTCGGCAGCTGCACCATCAACGGCGGCATGTACTGGGACAGCTACAACACGGTGAACCGTCTGGACCACTACATCCCGGTGGACGTCTACATCGCCGGGTGCATGCCCCGGCCCGAGGCGCTTCTCGCCGGATTCATGGAGCTAAAAAGGATGATCAAGGCCGGGGAGTGCGAGGGCGCCAACCGCTACGCCGAGAACTTCGAATGGTACAAGGCAAACCAGAAGCGGGTTATCAAAAACTGGAACATGCCGGACTACAACTGGTAGGGGAGGAACGATGAGCAGCGAACCGCGGGCGGCCGGGAACACGGCGCCCGAGAAACAGACTACCGATAGACAAAGCCTCTTCAAAGATCTCGCAAACCGCTTTGGGGTCCGGGGCGTCGAAGAGAACCGCCCCGACCAGGCCTACATCCGGGTGGACAGGGACGACGCCATCGCGCTGTTGTCCTATCTGCAGAACATAAGCGGCTACACGCATCTTTCCTTCTTTACCGCGGTGGACCGCATAGAGGATGGGACCTTCGACCTCCTCTATATGCTCCACAGCTACGCCGCCAACCACGACCTCGGTGTCTTCGTCGAGATTCCCCGGGAAGGGGAGGGCTGCGCGATGGACTCTATCCACCATCTCTGGCCGGCGGGGGAGACCTACCAGCGGGAGCTCCGGGAGATGTTCGGCGTCGACTTTCCGGGGAGCCCCCGGCTCGGCGAGGACTTTGCCCTCGAGGGGTGGGAAGACCTGCCGCCGATGCGCCGGGACTTTGACACCCGGGAGTACTCCGAGCGGGTC
This sequence comes from uncultured Spirochaetaceae bacterium, assembly GCA_964616245.1. GTDB lineage: Bacteria > Spirochaetota > Spirochaetia > DSM-27196 > PWMO01 > CAYPUT01. Next base: position 1,085 of record CAZTRQ010000178.1, read on the forward strand.
TACTACGTCCGGCCCGGCCGACAAACCCAGGACACCCGAGAGCACATGAAAGAAAGACTCTACCCCAGCGAGGCCGAGACATGGTAGGCGTACCCAACCTTCAGACGCGCAACCAAGCGCACATAAACGACAACCCCAAGATGCCCGCCATCGTCGACGGTAAGGCCCACTTCGACTTGGAGAACGGGAAGTATCTGAAGATCTGGCAGGGCCCCCAGCACCCGGGCATTACGGGCAACATGAGCCTGGAATTGGTTGTCTGCGGCGACGAGATCGTCGAGTGCAAGACGCACGTCGGCTACCTTCACCGGGGATTCGAGAAGCTGATGGAGCGCCGGAAGTACATCCAGTGCTTTCCCATCGTCTGCCGGATCGCCGTCCCGGAGCCGGACTTTAACGAGTACCTCTTTGCGGCGACGGTAGAGGAGCTTGCGGGGATAGAGATTCCCGACCGGGCGAAGTGGATCCGCACCCTGCAGCTCGAGATGGCGCGCCTCGCGAGCTTCTTTATGTGGCTCGGGGGACAGGCCGGCGCGTTCGGCCTGGGAACCCAGGGGCAGTGGACCGTCACTATGCGGGACTACATCCTCGACCGTTTCGAGGAGCTCACCGGGGGACGGATCTATCACATGTACATGATTCCCGGGGGCGTCCGCGCCGACTTCCCCGCCGGCTTTGCGACCCGGCTCCGAGATACCCTGTTTACCTGCGAGAAGACGTTGCAGGACGTGGAGCGGACCCTCTTTAACAACGCGGTATTCAAGAAGCGGGCGAAGGGCCTCGGCGTTATCCACCCGGATGTCGTCGACCGCTTTGGCGTCGTGGGGCCCAACGCCCGGGCGGCCGGCTTTAGGCGGGATGTCCGGAAGGACCAGCCCTACCTGGTCTACGACCACTTGGACTTCGACGTGGTAACCCACAGAGACTCCGACGCCTACGCCAGGGCCTGGGTGCGACTCCAGGAGATGTACCAGAGCATCGACCTTATCCGTCAGATCCTCGACCAAATGCCGACCGAGGGACCGTTCTTTTCCAAGCTGCCGAACGTGCTGCACTGGCGCATCCCGGAAGGACAAACCTACAAGAAGGCCGAATGCACTCGGGGGGAATACGGCTACTACCTGCGAAGCGACGGAAGCGACAAGCCGCGGCGGATCTACGTCCGGGGCCCCTCCTACACCCACGCGATGACCCTGATGGAGCACCTGTCGATCGGCACCGACATCGCCGACACCGCGGGCCTGATGGTCAGTCTTCACACCTATCCACCTGAGGTGGAGCGATGACAGTCGCGCGGCAACAGATGAGAGGTAACCTATGAGCCTTAAAGATTTAGTGGCCCCCTTTTCCGTATGGCAGCGGGCCTTAGAAAAACCGTATACCGACAGAAAGCCCCTGGAGAACCGGCCCGGCGCGGACCGCTACCGGGGCTTCCACATAAACGATGTAAACCAGTGCATCGGCTGCGGCACCTGCGAGTCGGTCTGCCAGAACGAGGCTATCGACCTGGTCCCGGTGTCCGACCGCAGGACCCGCCACGGCGACTCGGGCTTGCGCCCGGAAGTCGACTACGGCCGCTGCTGCTGGTGCGCCCTCTGCGTGGACATCTGTCCCACCAGTAGCTTGGGTATGAGTAACGAGTACGTCTGGGTCGACAAGGACCCGGAAGTATTCCGGTACGTCCCCGGGGTCGCCGAGAAGCCCTGGAACGAGAGCGAGAAAGGCTACCGCCGTTCCTCCGGCTACGATCTCTTAGAGGCCAAACGGGTCGAGATGCCGATGCTCGACTTTGCCGAGAGCCAAAAGAGCTTCGTGGAGATGGTCCAGGGCTACAGTAAGGAGCAGGCGATGGCCGAAGCCGACCGGTGCGTCGCCTGCGGCATCTGCATCGCGACCTGCCCCGCCCACATGGACGTGCCGGCCTACATCGACGCCATCCGCCGGGACGACCTTGGCGACGGCCTTCGCATCGTCTACGAGGCGAACCCGCTTCCGGCCTCCTGCGGCCGGGTCTGCTCCCACGCCTGCGAGCACGTCTGCGCCATGAAGCACAAGGGCGAAGCCATCAGTATTCGATGGCTCAAGCGCTACATCGTCGATCAGATCTACTCGATGGACTACACGAAGTTCTTGGCCGAGTCGGCCCCGGAGAACGGCCGAAGCGTCGCCATTATCGGATCCGGTCCCGGGGGCTTGGCCGCCGCCTACTACCTCCGGCTCCTCGGCTATTCCATCACCGTCTACGACGCCAACGAGAAGGCCGGTGGTATGCTCCGCTACGGGATACCTGAGTACCGCCTTCCCTACGACCAAGTGGACAAGGATGTCGAGTACATCCGGAGCCTCGGGGTCGCCATCAACCAGAACACGCGGATCGGTGTCGACATTCCCTTCCAGGATATCTACGACAAACACGATGCGGTCTTCTTCTCTACCGGGCTTTCGGACCCCTACGGGCTGGATATAGTCGGAGAGAATCTGCCGGGCGTCATTTCCGGGCTGTCGGTTCTGGACCAGGTGACTAAGGGCGAAAAACCGGACATCGGTGACTCGGTAGTCGTGGTTGGTGGCGGAAACGTCGCGATGGACGCCGCCCGGTCGAGCCGCCGGTACGGCGCCGAGGTAACCATCCTCTACCGTCGCCGGGAGGAGGACATGCCCGCAGACGTGGAGGAGATCCACGAGAGCCGGGGTGAGGGAATCGACATCGTGACCCAGGCCATTCCCCTGCGCTTGGAAAAGGGCCAGACCAAGCGCCTTAGGCTTATCTGGGGCAAGGCAGAGATGATCCCCGACGAGAAGGGTGGGCGTCCCAACCCGAAGCTGATCGAGGGCAGCGAAGAGTACATCGAGACAGACACAGTTATTCCCGCTATCGGTCAGGGGGCCGACTACCAGTTCCTGCCGGTCGATATATCTGCTAAGCTGGAAGTGGCCCGAGGCATGGTCGTTGTCAACGAGTTCAAGCAGACCGGTGACACAAAGATCTTTGCCGGGGGAGACATAACCAACAGGACCAGGGATGCGATCTCCGCTATTGCCAACGGGCATTCTGCCGCAAAGGGAATCGACATCTATCTGGACAACTTTGCGAACGGGAAGAGCACATGAACAAGCTTGTAGAAAAGCAGCAACTCTCCGACGACGTCTTCCGGATGACCTTCGAGG
>CAZTRQ010000179.1:0-4249 GCA_964616245.1 uncultured Spirochaetaceae bacterium
GTCTTTAAAGGAGGAAAGTTGTGCCGCTCAACATAAAGAACGATAAGGCCCACGAATTGGCCCGCGAATTGGCGGAGTTATCCCAAACATCTATCACCGACGCGGTAACCATGGCCCTTCGGGAGGCTCTGGAGGCGCGGCGCTCGAGGAAAGGTCGCCTCAAGGAAGCTCGGGTCGAAGACCTCATTTCAATCGCGCAGAATACTCAGAGGTTATCCGCACTCGACGAACGGTCGGCGGAGGAGATACTTGGCTACGATGAGCACGGGGTGCCGGAATAGTGGTTATCGATACGTCGGCGGTTCTCGCAATCCTCCAGAATGAACCGGAGCGAGACGAGTTTGTTCTGCGCATTGTCGAGGCACCCTCCGCGAAGTTGTCGGCCGCCGGCTATGTCGAGACGGGGATAGTCCTCGGTGCTCGATACGGTCAGGCAGGTGTCCATCAGCTAATGCTGTTCATTACCCGTGCACAGATCGAGGTCGTCCCCGTCGACGAGGAGCAGGCCGAGCTCGCCGTCGATGCCTACCTTCGTTTCGGCAAGGGGCGTCATAAGGCTGCACTCAATTTCGGCGACTGCTTTGCCTACGCTCTGGCGTTGCAATCTGCCGAAAAGCTGCTCTTTAAGGGAACCGACTTTGAGGCGACCGATCTTTAGGCGGGCGAACGACGGGGTCCGGGCGAAACGAGGTGTTTGCCGCCACCCGCAGAACCGGAATTCGTGATACAACGATAGCGTGGCTTTTGGGGAGGATCACGTAGCAGCGTTTCTCGACGACCCGGTTATTCTCAGCCGGGCTCGCGACTACTTCCGGCAGGGACGCGTTCACTCGGTAGCGAGCTCGCCGACGCAGATCGAAGGGGAGATAGACGGCTCCGGCGACAGTCGGTACCGCGCGGTCGTAGCGCTTGCCGACGGCGAGTTGCACGGAGCCTGCAGCTGTCCCTATCCCTTCCGGTGCAAGCACCAGGGCGCCCTCCTCTTGGCGGCGGTTCGAATAGACGCTATTCCTGAGGCTTGGGATACGGTGGACCCGGGGTCGGAGTTTGGCTCCTTCCCGGGCGCCGGGGTCGGCACCGGCACCGGGCACGCGACGAACCAAGCCCCCGGCCCTGGTCCCGCGCCCGGCCCTGTCCCCGGCGCCGGGCATCCCGTCCCTCTCGGGCGGCGCGACCTCACCCAGGACAAACAGCATTACCGTTACTGGCCGGACCTCGACCGTGAGGCTGAAGACTACGAAACCCGGCTGCTGCCAGCCGGGGAAGAGCCGCAACCGGGGGGCCGCCTTCTCCACCTGACCATCGTCGCCGAGCCGATCTACTCCACGGTGCGGGGAGCTCGGCTTTCGGTTACGCCGCTGGTTCGCTATATCCGGAAAGACGGCACACCCGGGGCCTTCTCCCCCTGGCGTCCGAACGTCGAGTGCGTCGCCCGGAGCGCCGGAGAAATCGACTATCTGCCCGAGCTGAACCACCGAGAGGGTCGCAAGATTCCTTTGACCCGACTTCTTCCGGGACGGGTCCTCGACGGGCAGGACATCCCCCTCTATGTAAAACCCCCCGGGGCGGGTCTGCGGGGCTCCGGGGAGCTTACGCAGGTGGAGTTCTCCCGGATCGCGGGCCTTCACATCTCTTTTTTTCCGGTGCGCTACACGGGAGAAGAGGTGCTCTTCGAGCCCTATCTCGTGATCGAGACGACCGGGGGCGAGCGACACCCGCTGAACGCGAAGCTCGAGGAAGGATTTAGACGGTGGCTCGAGGCCGGCCGGCGGCAATTTCTGGTGGAGCGGCGAATCGATCTGTTGGCGGCGTATCTGGGTCGACGCGCCGGGGACTGGATGGAGGAGAACCACTACTGGCTCGGCGCCGAAGAGGAGGTGACGCTGCTCGTCGACCGCAACGAGGGGAGAGTGTTTTGGACCACTGGGCGGATCTTCCGAGGCCTCTTGAGACAGTTGGATCCGGAGCAGGGCAGGGAGCTCTCCTACCCGGATATCCTTAAGCTAAGAGAGCACCTCCGGCGAACCGGCGGCTCCGACGACGTAGAGGTGATCCTTCCGCCCGGGGAGGCGGAAATCCACGAGATATCGGCACAGCTCGTGATCGAGATAAAAGCCGGTGTGGTAAGCCTCGTCCGGGACCTTCGGTTCCCAGAGCGTCAGGATGTCCCCGACGGCGACCACCTTGTCCTTGAGTTCTACGACAACGACCGAGCCGATACCGAGGTCCAGCGCCTCGCGGAACGCTGCCGGGAGCTCCTTACTCCCCTCCAGCCGGGACAGTCGGTGAACGGCAGGTTCTTTTGCGAGGGGTCGATCGCCGAGATCGTCGAGCTTATCGCCGGACCAATGGTCGAGGCAGGCGCCCGGGTCGAGGTGGCAGGCCGCCCGGTCCGCACCGGGGAGCTGTCCTTTGCCCTCCGGGTGGTCTCCTCCGGGGAGGACTGGTTTGCCCTTCGCCTTTCGGCAAGCCTGGAAGGACAGGACGTCGAGCCGGCGGGTGACGGATCGCTCGTCTACGCTGCCGACGGTTCGGTAATCGTCGCCCGCAACCTCGAGGAGCTGGCCCGGCTGAGGAAGCAGCTACGCCTCTCCGCCGACGGGACCCTGCGCCTTCAGGAGGGGGAGTTCGACCGCCTCGGAGAGCTCGAGGAGCTGCTCGACGAGTCGCCGGAAGGGGCCGAAGGGGCTTCTAAGCCCCACGCGACCCGGGCCGCGGAGATGATCGGCCGGGCGCGGGAACGCCGGGAGGCCTGGGTCCGCCTCGCCGGGGCCCTCGAAACCCTCGATCGAGAGGAGCCTCCCGGGTTCGGTACCACTTTGCGCCCCTATCAGCGCCGCGGATTCGCCTGGCTCGAGGCGGCGACCGAAGAGGGGTTCGGCGCACTCCTTGCCGACGACATGGGCCTCGGCAAGACCGTCCAGGCCCTCGCGCTGGTTCAGGAGAATGTCACGGAAGCCGACGCGGCCGCCGGCGACGCGGCGCCCCTCTCCCTCGTCGTTGCCCCGCCGGCGACCTTAGAGAACTGGCGTCACGAGATCCTCTCGTTTGCTCCCGCCTTGACTCCGGTGGTCTACCACGGCTCGACCCGGGGAGAGCTCCTAAAGGAGCTCGTTTCCGGCGCCTCCGGAGGCGCGTTGCCGGGAGCCCCGGTGCTGATTACCAGCTATCAGACCCTTCTAAAGGATGCGAAGTCCCTCTCGGAGGTGGAATGGGACCACCTGATCTTCGACGAGATCCAGCAGATCAAGAACGCCAAGACGAAGAGCTACCGGGCGGCCCGGACGCTAAAGAGCAGGCGGCGTATCGCCCTCAGCGGTACCCCCGTGGAGAATAGCTCCCTCGAGCTCTACGCCGTCATGGACCTCCTGAATCCCGGAATTCTCGGAAGCCGCGCCGCCTTTGTGAGGCGATTCGGCACCCCGATCGAGCGCGACGGGGATGAGGATGCCCGGCGGCTCCTCCGGGAGCTCCTGACGCCCCTGATGCTGCGCCGCCGCAAGGCCGACGTCGCGAAGGACCTTCCCTCTCGGGACGAGATCCCGGTCTACGTCGCGTTGCCGCCGAACCAGCGCGCCGTCTATGAGAGACTCCGGGCGGACTACCAGGAACGGGTCCGAAACGCCCTCGCCGAGGGCCGGCCGGGAAAGAGGCTCTTTCTTATCCTCGAGGGACTCACCCGCCTTCGCCAAGCGGCGGTGGACCTGCGACTGCTCCCGGCAAAACTGAATCCCGCCGCCGGCCACCGGGGCCACCGGGCGGAGGAGTCCGGAAAGCTCGCCGCCCTGGCGCAGCTCGTCCCGGATATCGTCGCCGCCGGCCACCGTATCCTTGTCTTTTCCCAATTCGTCTCTCTATTGACCATCTTGCGGGAGTGGGCGCAGGTCGCGGGTTACGACTACTGCTACCTCGACGGCTCCATGAACCCCGGCCGCCGGAGGGAGGAGATCAACCGCTTCCAGAACGAGGGTGGGCCACCGCTTTTCCTCATCAGCCTCCGGGCCGGTGGCGTCGGCATCAACCTTACCGCCGCCGACTACGTCGTTCTGATGGACCCCTGGTGGAACCCTGCCGTCGAGGACCAGGCGATCGACCGCACCCACAGGATCGGGCAAACCCGGCCCGTCACGGCCTACAGGCTCGTCGCCGCCGACACGGTAGAAGAGCGGATCGCCTCGCTCCAGGCGCGCAAGAAGGCTCTCGCCCGGGATATCGTCCCCGACGAATCGGCGATGATCTCCTCTCTCTC
>CAZTRQ010000180.1:0-4241 GCA_964616245.1 uncultured Spirochaetaceae bacterium
ATCGACGGTGCCTTTATCGTACGGGGAGACGGCGTTATCGTCGCCGCCGGGGCCTACCTCGTCGGGAGGCCGCCGAAGGGGGAGCTCCACCCCGGACTCGGAGCCCGGCACGCAGCGGCCCTCGGCATTACCGCCCTTACCAACGCGGTGGCTCTCGTTCTCTCGGAGTCGACCCGGACGGTCTCGGTCTTCCACGCCGGGCAGCGGGTAACCACCCTCTAACCCCAGGAAAGCCACCGGGAGAGCCGGGAGAGACGACTACCCGGCGAAGGCCACCGCGATCTCGCCGGCCACCCGGGCGTTGTTCCGGACCAGGGCGATGTTGGTCTCGAGGCTCCGGCCGTCGGTCAGCTCGACGATGCGCCCGAGGAGAAAGGGGGTTACCTCCTTTCCGGTAATCCCCTTTTGTTGGGCTTCGTCCACCGCGGTATCTACTACCTTGTTGATAAACTCCGGCGCCAGGGCTGCCGACTCCGGAACGGGGTTGGCTACCAGGACCCCGCCGCCGAGGCCCGAGTCCCACCGCGCCCGAAGAATCGCCGCGACCTCCTCCGGTCCGTCGACCCGGTCGGTAACCGGGTAGCCGCTGTCGGAGGTGTAGAAGGCGGGGAAGGCGTCGGTTGCGTACCCGAGGACCGGGACCCCGAGGGTTTCGAGGTATTCCAGGGTCTTTCCGATATCCAGAATCGACTTTACTCCGGCGCTTACCACAGCGACGGGGGTCCGGGCGAGCTCGTAGAGGTCCGCCGATACGTCCATCGTTTGGGCGGCACCCCGGTGCACCCCGCCGGTGCCTCCGGTGGCGAAGATACGGATTCCCGCCCAGTCGGCGCCGATCATCGTCGTCGCGACGGTGGTCGCGGCGGTCTGCCCCCGGGCGAAGACCGAGGCGAGGTCCCGGCGGCTCGCCTTCCGGACCCCTTCCGCCTCGGCCAGGTACGCAAGCTCTTCGCCGGTAAGCCCGATGCGAAAACGCCCGTCGATAATCGCCACCGTCGCCGGCACCGCGCCGCCGCTTCTGACATCCTCTTCCACCTGCCGCGCCGTTTCCAGGTTTCGGGGGAAGGGCATGCCGTGGGAAATAATCGTCGACTCCAGGGCCACAACGGGCCGGCTTTCGTTAAGCGCCTCGGCCACCTCTTCTGCGACGACGAGATAGGCGGCTTTTTCGCTTGCTGTCTTGCTCATCTTTGGTTCCTCTATCGTTCTCCTGGGGGTTCCTACTGCGTCTCCAGGGTCGACGTCCTGCTCGCGACGACCCGGGCCGCAACCCGCACTCCCTCCTCGAGGGCCTTCTCGATGGGGGCACCACCGAAGCGCGCCGCGGCAAACCCGGAGACGAAGGCGTCGCCGGCGCCGGTCGCGTCGACCTGATCCGCCTCGACGGCGGCTACTTCCGTGACCGCGCCGGTCTCGTGGTCGGTCCAGAGGAGGCCCCGGCTTCCCCGGGTAAGGATGGTGTGCTCCGGGCGAAGGCCGCCGGGGCGCCGCTCTCCGGGCTTCCCGAGGCCGCAGTGGGGTAACTCTTCCTCGTTAGGGGTGACGGCGAAGAGTCCCCCGGTAAGCCCCCGAAGGCGCTCGGCCTTCCGGCTGCTCACCGGGTCGATTATCAAGGGGACCCCGGCGGTTTCGCAGAGCGTAACAACCTGCTGCAGCGCTTCCGCCGAAAGGTTGGTCTCGGTGACGACAAGGGCGGCCCCGGCTATCGCTTCTCGGTGCTCCTCTATGTACTCGGCCCCGAGCGACTCGATCGCCGAGAGATCCGCCGCGGCTACCTCTAAATCGCCCTTTGGATCGAGAAAGGCGATGTAGATTCCCCCTCGGGTGTCCTTTAGTCGGCGGACGCCCTGGATATCGACCCCGGCTTCGTGGGCCTTCTCGAGGGGGTAGACCGAGAGGGGGTCGTCCCCGGTGACGCCGAAGAGGCGCACCGGAGCTCCCAAGAGGGCGATGTTGGCGGCAATGTTGCGGCCGACGCCGCCGGCGGCAAGCTCTACCTTGCTCGGTGTGGAGGTTCGGGTATCGAACCCGCCGGAGAGTGGCGTTGCGTGGAGGTCGAGACTGATACCGCCGACTACCGCGATGTAGCGATCCGAGGCCATGGTGCTATTCTACCTCCGGCTGTCGGTCGTGTAACGCGCCTCGATGGCTTCGACGTTCTTTATGCTCTTCCGGACCCAGTCGAGGTAGATTCGCCGGCGGTCTTCCTCCGGTATTGCCCAATCGATGTCGGAGCTTCGCAGGCGCCGGGATAGCTCCTGAAGGCAGAGGGCCACCGACACGGAAATGTTAAAGCTCTCGACGAAGCCGTGCATCGGTATCCAGAGCGCCTCGTCGGCGCCGGCGATGGTTTCCGGGGTCAGTCCCGAAATCTCGGTACCGAAGAGCAGGGCTACGGGACCCGCCTCGAGGTCGAGCTCTTCTAAGGGGACGGCATCGTCCCGCCGGGCGGTGGCGACGGTGCGGTAGCCGGCCTCGCTGAGGGTCCGGAGTAACGCGTCCGGCGCCGCTTCGCTGTCCCGGTGCCGGTGGAGGGTTAGCCATTGGGAGGTCCCGAGCTCGATATCCGGGTTGGTTCGGTAGCGGTTTTTCCGCTCCACGATGTGGACGTCCTGGACACCGAAGGCGTCGCAGCTACGCAGAACCGCGCTGCCGTTGTGGGGTTGGTAGAGGTCCTCGAGAACCACCGTCAGATACCGGGTCCGTTGGGCAAGAACCTCCAGCATTCGGCGGCGCCGCCGTTCGGTAACGAAGTCCGAGAGGTAGGCAAGCAGGTCCGAATCCGAACCCACTTTCACTATTCCTTCTCGGTCTTCTTCTTCTCGTCTTTCCCTTGTTCTTCGTCCTCTTGCTGCGACTCTTCTTTTAAGCCGCTCTGGAACTCTTTCTTGGCCTGCCCGAGGGAGCGGGCAAACTTAGGCACGGCGGAGGCACCAAAAAGCACCAGCCCCGCCGCCACGATTACGACTATTTCCGTCGTTCCGATCATCTATGTATCCTCCGTATGTTTCTCTTTCGTTTCCGCGCTGTTTTTTGGAGCTTGTGTCTGAGAGGTTCCGGTGTCGCTATCCATTCGCTCGAGGTCCCGGGCCATGGATTGTAAATCCGAATTGACAGCTCTAGAAAAGTTCTTTATCTGACGCACCAGTTTGCCGAACTTTCTCATCACCTTAGGGAGATCCTCCGGTTTCATAAAGAGAAAGACAACAACGGCGACTATGCCGATTTCGACCCAACCGACTCCGAACATCCTAAGCTTCTCCGAAATGGAAGATTCGAGCAATAAGAATCGTTCCAAAAAAGAGTAATACCAAGGGCAGTGCCACGATTAATTGCGAAATAAAATCCGGAGGGGTAAAGAGAGCCGAAAGCGGAAACACCGCCATCACCACGTAGCGCCAGGCCTTGAGGAGCGCTCGCCGCTTAATAACGTTAAGTATCATCAAAATTTCGAGTACCACGGGCACCTGCACCAACAAAATAAGCAAGAAGAGGAGCTGCAAGACGTAGAAGATGTTCTTGCCGTACCCGAGGAGAATACCAACCTGATCCGGAATAAAACCCATCCCGGTCAGAAAACGGATGGAGATGGGGATCATGTGAAAGTAGCCGTAGTAAAAGGCGAGCATCGCCAGCACGAAGCTCGTCGCGAGGGTGCCGCCGACGATTCGCTTTTCCCTCGGAAGAAGCCCGGGGAAAATAAACGCCACGATGTTAAAGAGGTGAATGGGGAGCGACAGTACGGTTCCGGCGATTACCGATAGTTTCATCTTGACGGTAAAGCCTTCAAAAATGGTATTGACGAACATGGTGCTTTCGAGGGTCTGATTTAGGTTCTCGAAGGGTTCGGCGAAGAAGGCGAAGATCCAGTCAAATAGAACGAAGCCCGCGACTGCCCCCAAAAGAACGGCCGCGGCGGAGACGATAATCCTTCTCCTGAGCTCTTTGAGATGATCGACGAAGGTTGCTTCTGATGCCAATTAAGGGGTCTCCCGAAACAGCGGCTCCATCGTTGGAGGTCCGCACCGTGCAGCGCATGGTATCACATCCCACCCCGTTATCCAATCCGCCCCCGTTCGCCCACCGGTCTCGCTAACCTCCGGGAACCTGGAATTCGGTCCCCGGTGTGGTACTATGGGACCCGGAGGAACCGCCATGAAGCTACTGCGCGTTCTCATAATTTTTCTCGCAATAACGCTCTTCGCCGGCTGCGAAGTCTGGATTTCTTTTTGGGGTGATGC
>CAZTRQ010000181.1:0-4216 GCA_964616245.1 uncultured Spirochaetaceae bacterium
TCTCGAGGATTTCGAGCTCCCAGGGAGCCCCGGCGTCCCGCCGGAGGCCGGAGAACCGTACACCGTAGGTCTCGGCTAGTGCATCCGCCGCGTCGAGGGTTTCCAGAACGCCGGGGCCGAAGCGATCGGTGGAGTGGTTGTTTGCAAGGGAGAAGACCTCGAATCCTCCCCGGATCGCCGCTTCGACGTAGGGACGGTGAACGTTAAACCGCGGGTAGGTCGCGTAGGGGGCGCTCTCGTCGATGGGAAACTCGAGGTTGGCGAAGCTCGCGTCGTCTTCCGACAGGAGGGACCGGAGCGAGTCGTAGATACGGTCGTACTCGGGCATCTCGAAGTTGACCGAATGGGCCATTATGTCCCCCACGAAGGAGAAGGTAAGCACCTCTTCTGAGGTGGCCAGGGGGGCGACCAAGACACAGAGGAGGAATCGAATGCTCAAACGGGCCGATCGTGTACAACACATCCTATGCTGAGCATACAACAGAGCAATTTGGATGGAAAACCCGACCGTTCCTTTGTATCCTTTTACCCGATGAAGCGTTTGGTGTTTTTTGTGATTGCTATCGCTCTCCTTGTTCCTCCTGTCTTTGCACAAGACCAGGAGCTAGTGCGTATCCGTAGCGAGCAAACCGACGGAGGAGGATTCCGTCTCGTCGTCGACAGCGATCACATTATCCCTGTCTATGTCCACTTGACCTTCGATCGCCTCGTAAACCTGGAGGTCGGAGAGCCGCAACCGGTAACTCGGCTGATCGACCCCGGCGCCACCGACGTAGCCGTCGCGACCCTGGTTCCGACTTCCCGGACCGGCCGCCGAGGTTTCGATCTCTCGTTTACCTACGCCCGAGGGAACCCGGCGACCGCCCGACACGACGACTATCTCTACCTCTTTCCCTTCGCCCACGGGGCGAAGCACCGGGTCACCCAGGGATTCAACGGCGCATTCACCCATTTCGGCGAAAACCAGTACGCCGTAGACTTCGACCTCGACGAAGGAACCGAAATCTACGCGGCACGGTCCGGGCTCGTCGTCGAAGTCAAAGAAGACTCGACCATCGGCGGACCGAACGTCCGCTACGGAGAGCACGCAAACTACGTCCTGGTGCAGCACGACGACGGCTCCTTTGGGAACTACGTGCACCTTCGGTTGAACGGGGCCCTCGTCGAGGTCGGCGAGGCCGTCACGGCCGGACAACTGATCGGCTATAGCGGGAACACCGGCCGTTCTTCGGGACCACATCTCCACTTCGACGTTCGGCTCCCGACGGACGACGGCCGCATGCGGTCGATACCGATGCGCTTTCGAGGACTCGCCGGCGAGGCGATAGACCCGGAAGAGGGGCTCTACTACTACGCCTTCCACCCCGGGGGAGAGCCTTTCGAAATAGCCTTCGGAAGCGCCTTGTCGAACCAAGACTTCGCCGAGTATCGACGAGATGTCGACCCGAGCAACGAGCTCGACATCCGAACCGAGCAGGTCGACTCCACCTTCGTCGTCTACCTATCCAACGGCTACACCGAGGACGTAGAAGTTGAGGTAAGCTTCGACCTCCGGGGAATGGAAACCTCCGGCACCTTTCCCCAATCTTTCGTCGCACCGGCAAAGACGGAGATCTTTCTTACCTTGGTCCGCCCCGTGGCCGGTACCCGCCAAAGCGAGTTCGCCCCCCGGGTTCGCTACCGTCCTCCTCAATAATCGGCCGCGGGGGGTATCCCCGATCCCGGAGATAGGTGTAGTCGAATATCGCCCCCCGGGCGGAAGGTCAGAGCGGCTGGAAGAGATAGATTTGCTCCGGCCCCGCTTCGAGCGGCGCTCGGCGGTAGCTGCCGTACTCCTTGGCAATTCGAAACCCGGATGCGCACAACAGAGTCTGGAACTGATACGGCTGGTAATAGCGTAACGCGAGGTCGTCTTTTAGACGTTTCTGCGCCCCTGACGGGTCGGATATGGTAAATGCAATCTCCGAATAGAGAATCTGTGCCTCTTCATCGACGACTCTCCCTACTCGGCTTCGGGTTATGGTTGTGTCGGAGTCCGGCATCTTTCGAACCCAATCTAGGTGCTCGCCGTACCATTCCTTCCCCGGCACCTCCGGCATTGCGAAGAGGTCGATAATCCCGAGGCCCTCGGGTCCGAGATGCCGACGAATCGACGCCAGAGAGCTCCGGATCTCTTCCGCCTGGGTCAGGGCCTGAAAACCGCGAAAGGGGCAGATGACGGCGCCAAAGGTCTCTTTTAACCGAAAGTGGTCCATGGACGCGTGGTAGAGCCGGATGCGCCGGGCTGTCTTCCGGGGAAGCTCCCGGATCTTTCGGCGGAAGACCTCGAGCATCGGCATCGAGTAGTCGAGTCCCACGACCTCATGCCCCGCCTCGGCGAGGGGGATCGCGACTCGGCCGGTACCGCAGGCCAGCTCGAGAACCGGCCCCGACACTGCATCGAGCTCCCTTCGGTAGAAAGGTAGATCGTGCTCTGCGATCGAGGCGACGTCGAGATCGTAGAGCTCGGCGGTGTTCAGAAAGAGATTCGCCCCTCGGCTTCGTGCCTCAGCCATCAGGGTTCTCCCGGGACGTCGAACTCAAGGGCCTCGAGAAACTCTTCCCAGTGCCGAATAACGATGGTGCCTTCCGGAAGCGCGGCTTCATGTTCGTAGCGATTGTACCACACCGGAACCAGCCCCGCCCCCGCCGCACCGACGACGTCGTAGGGAACCATGTTCCCGGTATACGCGGTCTTGTGTCCCTCGGCATCGAGCTTAAAGACGCCGAGATCGAAAAAGACCCTTTGGGGCTTTCTTATTCCGTAGTCGGCGCTCCCGAGAATAAAGGAGAAAAAGCGGTCCAGGTCGTGCTTCTCGAGCTCGTGACGTAAGACCTCGGCGGAAAAGCAAACATTGCTAACGATGCCCATCGGAACCCCCCGGCGAGCGAGCTCCGCGAGAACGCCGTGTACCCCCGGCTCCGGGTCGAACCGAAAGGCCGCGTCCCAATAGATCGTCTCCAACTCCGCATCCCCATCTTCGAATTCGATTCCAAGGCCTTCGTAGAGGAGACGGTGAAAAGCCTGTTGGGAGTACTCGAGGTCCGACTCTGCTGAGCGCAGGTTAAAGATGTCGTTGAGCATCCTCGACCGAGAGAGAACACGCTCGAGATCGCCGGGACCGGCGTTGACCGATCGCCGGAGCATCGCGTCGATTCCTCGCTCGAGGTTGTATTCCCGAGTCTGGATAAGAGTGTCGCCGACGTCGAAGAGAAGATGGGTTGGACTCACACAGAACTCCTAGAGTATTGCTTTCGTCGCCTGCCCCAAGGTAAAGAGCGTCTTGTGGACGACGAAGAGCTCGTCGGGCTCGAGCTCCTTTGCGACGAGCCAGTCGTGGTACTCCCGAAAGTCATCCCGATCCGGCGACTTGGTCTCTTTGTCTCCGAGGCGGTAGCCGCTCCGATGCACCAGGTACGCCCGGACGACGTTCTTGTCCAGGAGCGGCTCCTTTCCTCCGGACCCCCAATGGCGACCGAGGGAGTACCATCCCTTCGAATGGCTTCCCGGTTCGTAAGGTGTACCAGCGACGGAATCTCGTGCTCCGTCGTAGAGGTCGCGGATTCGTTTGAGATTACCGTCCCTCCAGAGGGCCACGAAGAATAGGCTCCGAACCGGATCCGCGAGATCTTCGGAGAAAATCTCGTCCGGACGGTCCACCTTTTCGGACAGCTGTTTTAGGGCGTCCAGCTCCTCCGGGGTCACCGGACCGACACGGTAAATCGGCGGGTAGCGCCGTTGGTTGTAGGCAAACGGGGCGAGAGCCGCGTCGTAGCTAATCTTGTTGCAGAGAGGGTTGAGGGATTGAATGTCGCGCCGTTCGAGGGAGTCGAATGCCTCGGGATAGTAGGTCGTGAGAGCCGACGCTATTCGTCCTTTCTCAGACCCCATGATAGTCCTAGACCCGCTGCCCGTGCAGCAGAAGCGCTTCGTATCGGTCGAGACGGGGCAACCCCCGGTCCCGGGCCCGGGTGATCGCCGCCTCGCGGTCGTAGGCAACCCTAACGTGCTCGAAGTCGAGGTCGCCTCCCTTGGTAACCGTCAGAACGCCGTAGGCGGCCCGGGTATCGCCGTCGTAGGAATAACCCACTGCCCCGGGATTGATGATTCTCCGATCGCCGACATACCCCTCGTAGGCCGCGTGGGTGTGACCGCAGAGCACCACCTGCTCCGCTA
>CAZTRQ010000182.1:0-2658 GCA_964616245.1 uncultured Spirochaetaceae bacterium
CGGGCGAATGTCCAGCGGGCACGCTTGCCGGTAAAGCGGCTTCGTGGTAGTAAACGGCTATGCAACAAGACCACCGGGACGCCCTGATCCATCCGTCGGAGTTCATCGGCCTCGAGAACACGGTTCACCTTGCGGCCGGAGGCGAGGGGCCGATGCTCGCTTCGAGCCGGGACGTCGTGGAGCGCTTCTTTTCCGACAAGGCGAAGGGGGAGGCGGGGCGCCACGAAGAAGACGCCACGGCGACCCGCTGCCGCGGTAAGGTGGCACGGCTTTTCGGCGTCGATGCCGAGGATATCGGCTTTGTATCGAACAGCTCCGAAGGGATCAACATCCTTACATACGGTCTGGACTGGAAGCCCGGGGACAACGTCGTGGTTTGTGATGTCGAGTTCCCCACCGAGGTGCTGCCCTGGACCCGTCTAAAGGACCGGGGTGTCGAAATTCGCGTCGTCTCGCACAAGGAGTGGTACATCGACCTGGACGACATCCTCGCAGCAGTGGACGACCGAACCAGAGTCGTGACCATCAGTAGCGTCAGCTATTTTACCGGACAGCGGATTTCGATCCGGGAGCTGTCGGACCGCCTAAGGGGGACCGGGGCTCTCCTGGTGGTCGACGCGACCCACGCCGCCGGGGCCGTTCCCGTCGAAGCCTCCTACGCCGACGTCGTGGTGGCGAGTTGCTACAAGTGGCTTCTCTCGACCCACGGGGTTGCGATTCTCTACTGGAACAGGAGGCGATTGGAGGGCTTTAAGCCGCCGTTTCTCGGATGGCATTCCGGCACGTCGCTCCCGGATTGGCGGAACCCGACCGAAGTTACCCTACGCCCAGGGGCTGCGATGTTCGAGATGGGAAACGTCGGGTTCATCAGCGTCTATCTTTTGGAAAACGCCCTCGACCGGATACTCAAGATAGGCATTCCCAAGATAGAGGAGCACGTTCTCGCCTTAAGCGGACGCCTCTGGGAGGGCCTCCATCACCACGGCTTCGAGATGATGACGCCCCGGGCCCCCGGCGAGCGAGCGGGGAACGTCTGCTTTATGGCCGAAAACATCGGCGAGATTACCGAGTCTCTCGCGGCTCAAGGCATTCTGGTTTGGGGCGGTTACGGCGGTGTGGGACGAATCCGCGTATCGACACATCTCTACAATAGCTCCGAGGACGTCGAGAAGTTGCTAACGGAGCTGCGAAAGCTTAGGTAACCCGCGCGGCAGAGGCGGTACCGCCCCCTACAGACTCTTGAGAAGGTCGATGAGGTAGGGAAGAACCTGCTTCTTCCGAGACACCACGCCGGTCATCTCGAAGACACCCGGCGCGACCAAGGGATAGTGTATCGCCTCGGTGATGCGCTTGGGACCGTCGAAAACCAACCTCGTGGTCTCTTTGGTTATGTCGGTGACCATCAGGCAGGCAAAGTCGAGGCCCCCTTCGCCCCGGCTTTGGGCTACCGCGGAGGCGACTTCTACCTGCCGGTCGTCGAAGGCCTTAAAACCGACCATCTCGATCTGGCTCACGGCGAAACGTCGACCCACCTCGGCGTACCGCTTCTGGTCCTGCTCGACGATCTGCCGGGGTGTGAGCGCGGTAATCTCGCTTCCCGCCTGGAACATCTCTTCGCCGTAGACCTCGACGTCCAGTCCGGCTATGCCGCCGAGCCACTCTGCGGTCTCCCGGTCTATCGCGGTCGTGGTGGGGGACTTTAGAATGACGGTGTCCGAGAGGATGGCTGACAACAGGAGTGCCGCGGTTTGACGGTCCGGGAGCATGTCGGCCCGGCGATAGGTGTCCGCGACGATGGTGGCCGTCGATCCTAAGACCCGGTTGATAAAGGTGATGGGCATGGTGGTGCTTCGCGCGCCGATCCGGTGGTGGTCGATAATTTCCACGATCTCGGCGTCCTCGATGCCCTCCACGGTCTGGGAAAGCTCGTTGTGGTCGACGAGAACAACCCGGAACCGAGTCTTGTTTAGAAAGTTGACCCTGGCGACGACTCCGGCGATACGGTCCTCTTCGTCGGTTACGACAAAGCCGCCGACGTTGAACTCGTTGATACGCCGTTCGACGTCCCGAACCAAGTCGGTGGCCCGAAAGAGCGCCTCCGGCTTCTCGAGATAGTCCGATATCGGCTGGGCCATCGCGTCCGAAACGGCGGTTTCCACGGGCGAACCTGCCGCCTTCTTCGGAAGCTCGTCCAACAGCCGGCAGATCCGCAATACGGTAATCTTCCCGAGACAGCGGTCGTCCGCGTCGGCCACCGGGAGGAAGGAGAAATCGTTGTCCAGAATAATGCGTACCGCCTCCGAAAGAGGCGCCTCCGGCCGCGCGATGTAGAGGCTCTCTTTGGGAATCATGATGTCCCGGAGGGAGGGATAGAGACTACTCAGGAACGCAGGCGGCGGGCAGTCGAACCGCTCGAGAACGTAGCGGGTTTGTGAGTTTACGGTCCCCGCCCGATACGGCAGGGCCGGGGTGCCGGTTAGCTCCTTGTACCGCGCATACGCCACGGCGGAGCAGATTGAATCCGTGTCCGGATTCTTATGGCCGACGACAACGAGGGGAGATGCACCGTCCATGCCATTAGTGTAACACGCCGGCGGTCTACCGGTGTTTTATCGGCACGTAGTCCGGAAGCTTCTTGGCAATCGGCTTTGCTTCGAG
>CAZTRQ010000182.1:2758-4061 GCA_964616245.1 uncultured Spirochaetaceae bacterium
CGGCGTAGGCGACGAAGTCGTCGGTGACGTCGGTTTGATCCTTCGATAGCCATTCCTTCGGGAGGTGACGTGCCGAGGCCGCGACCCTCTCGAGGCGGACGTGGTCGAAGAACGGTTGATAGTCGGAACCGGCGGTGCCGGCTCGGCGCCCCGACCGGAGGCCGCCGCCCCGGCGGCGAATCGTCGCCATGTAGCCGGACCCCTGGGACACGGCAACCTCGACCGCGTGGCGACCAACCGCCCGGGCCTCCTTCTGGTCCACCGTCGAGGCGAAGATGGAAGTAGCCCGCTGCAACACGCCGGGAATCGAGAAGGTCGCGTTCCCCGGGACCGCGAGACCCCTATCGTTTAAGTAGTTGACGACAATCTGGGCGACGGTATTCCGGCTGGCCCCGTACTCGACGTGCCCGAAACCATCCCGTGCTTCGCCGACCCCGCCTACGTCGAAGCCTTCGCTGACCACGACGATGCAGCGTCCTCGGCGCGCGAGGGTTTCGTTGACGTGATGGTGGAGGGATTCGAGGGTGTGATGGGACTCGGTCAGGTAGAGTTGGAGCGGCATCTCCCGCTGGGGGTCCGCAAGACGCGCCGCCGCGGGAATAAAGCCGGCGGTACGACCCATCGCCTGGAGGACGGCGACGGGCTCCGACGGGTACATCCCCCGGTTCTCCTCTTCGACGATTTGGGTAATCATCGCCCAGTAGCGGGCGGCACTCCCGTAGCCCGGCGTGTGGTCGACGAGATCCAGCTCGATATCGCCCACATCGTTGTCGATGGTTTTCGGCACCCCGGTGCAGACCAGCTCGATTCCCCGCTCTCCGGCGAGCTCCGCTACCTTAGACGCGGTGTCCATCGAGTCATTTCCCCCGATGTAGAAGAAATAGCCGACGTGGTGGGCGGCGCAGACATCGACGATCCGGGCGAAATCCTCTTCTTGTCCCTCGCCGAGCTTGTAGCGGCAGGTGCCGATGGCCCCGGCGGCGGGGGTTACCGCAAGAAGCTCCCGTTCCGGTTCGGGCTCCGCGTCGAGGGAGATCAGCTCTTCTTTGAGTATTCCCTCGACCCCGTGACGGGCCGCGAGAACCTCGCCGATGCGCTCCGGATAGCCCTTGCAACCGTCGAACACCCCGAGGAGGGAGGCGTTAATGACCGGCGAGGGGCCCCCGGATTGGGCAACCAGCGCCCGGCGTCGGGTTCCCGGCATCACCGGGCGCTACCAGGCATAGGCTTCCGGCGCTTGATTTCCGGGCCCCGGAAATATTTCGTCGAGTCGCTCGAGGGTCGTCGCGTCGAGTACGAGATC
>CAZTRQ010000183.1:0-4046 GCA_964616245.1 uncultured Spirochaetaceae bacterium
AAAGATGCGCCTCGGGCCCGAGGTTGGTCGTCTCGGGAAGGTCGAGCATGGCGAAACGTCTATCGAGGAGCCGGGGTGGCGGCACCGCAGCGAGACGTCGGGTTTCCCCCCCGGGACCGTCACACCCCAGGGCCCAGGAACCGGTTATCCGGGAGCCGTCCTCGACCGTCGCGGTAACGCCGTCTGCCTCTTCGTCGATACCGATTACCCGGGAGCCAAAGCGCAATTCAACGGCCCCACCCAAGCCGGCGAGGCGCTCCCGGAGAAGAGACTCAGTAACGACCTGAGACACCGAAAGAATAAAGGGAAAGGGCGAAGGTAGGAGCTCCATGGAGAGGCGACCGAGAGGCCTTCGGTCGCCCCAGACCTGGGCATGCCGAATCGGCACACCTGCTGCCACCAGGACGTCGGCGATGCCGATTCTGTGGAGAATTCGCAGCGACGGCGGCGTAATCCCCAAGGCCCGGGGTGTTTCTCGGGGCCTGGCCCGGGCTTCGAGGACGGTCACCCTAAAGCCTTCGTTAGCCGCCAAGGCCGCGGCCAAAAGACCCACGGGCCCGCCACCAACGACGAGAAGATCGGCTCTGACCGTGTCGGTCCGGATCTCTCCCCTCGCAGTCATCGAATGCGGACCGCGCTATCCTTCGAGGGAGAGATCGATCTTTTCGGTCCCGCTTCCCCAGAGCTGATCCAACCGGGCGTCGCGCCCGCAGGCCGTTCGGTAGAAGCGGTACTGGAGACTACTCTTGATGTAGTAGTCCTGATGATACTCCTCAGCGGGGTAGAAGGTTTCTAAGGGTCGGATGTCGGTGACGATGGGCATGGCAAAATCGGTAGAGGCCTTTACCTCCTCGAGGCTCGCTTCGGCGAGGCGGCGTTGCTCCTCGTTGTGATAGAAAACGGCAGTCGTGTACTGCTCTCCCCGATCGCAGAACTGTCCGCCGCCGTCGGTGGGGTCGATGTTCGGCCAGAAGACCTCTAAGAGCTCCTCGTAGCTGATTCGGCTGGGATCGTAGAGGACCTGCATCACCTCCAGGTGTCCAGTTCGCCCGGAGATTACCTGCTGGTAGGTAGGGTTGGGAACGTCGCCTCCGGCATAGCCGGAGGTGGTGGAGATAACGCCGTCGAGCTTGTCGTACGGGGGCTCCATGCACCAGAAACATCCCCCGGCGAAGGTCGCCCGGGCCTGTTCCTGGGCTCCGAGGGAACAGAGAGAGCCGAGGACCACCAGGCCGAGGGCGAGAAGAACGATACGCTTCATAGTGTACTCCTTAGCGAGCCGGCTCTAACCGATAGAGCGGCGCGTTCGATTCGTCGATCAGTATCCAGAGGTAGCCGTCGGGGCCTACTTTTACGTCCCTAATTCTCTGCGGGCTGTCGGTAAGCCGGATAAGCTCCTCGGAGACCACCTCGGTCCCGTCGAGGACGACCCTTCTCAGGTGACGGCCCCGGAGGGCTCCGACGAAGAGGTCGCCTTCCCACTCTGGAAACACGTCGCCGGTGTAAAAATCCATGCCCGATGGGGCTATCGACGGAACCCAGTAGGTAACCGGTTGCTCCATTCCCGGCGCTTCCGTCGGTGCGATACGACCACCGCCGTACTCCTCTCCGTAGGTTATCGCCGGCCATCCGTAGTTCCGCCCGCCTCGGACCACGTTTATCTCGTCGCCCCCCTGGGGTCCGTGCTCGTGGGCCCAGATCTCGCCGGTTTCGGGATGGATGGTCATTCCCTGGGCGTTCCGGGTTCCGTAGGCGTAGATTTCCGGGCGAGCCCTCCGGCGATCGACGAAGGGATTGTCCCGAGGGACCGACCCGTCGGGGTTGATCCGGAGGAAGGAGCCGGCGTGGTCACCGAGGTCCTGCGCGCGATCGCGAGAACCGCGGTCGCCGATGCTAAAGACGACCGATCCGTCGGGTAGCTGCACCATCCGGGAGCCGAAGTGACGACCGCTTCCCGACGGATCGCTCATCCGAAAGACCGTTTCGACCTCGGTCAGGCCGTCGCCCCTCAGGCGAGCCGACGCTATGCTGGTGCCCGCTCCGCCGTCGTAGCGACCTGAGAAGCTCAGGAAGATGCGCCCGGTGCTGTCGAAATCGCGGGATACCAGGACGTCGAGGAGTCCCCCCTGACCGGTAGCGGCGACCCGGGGAACGCCGTCGATTCGGTATAGCTTCCCCGCGGAGTACCGTAGAAGCCCGCCGGGGCGCTCGGTAATGAGGGCGTCGCCGTTCGGAAGGAAGGCGATGCCCCAGGGCTCGTTCAGACCGGTGGCGAGCCGGACTACGTCGAAGGTCGTGGCCTCGGAGGCCACGCGATTCACGACCGTCTCTTGGGCTATCGCCGGAGTCGAGCACCCCAGTACCAGAAGACCGGAAAAGGCCAGGACGGCCGAAAACAGGACAAATCTCGAGTGTTTCACTCGCTAAAGGTATGAACCTAGGGGTGGGAGGGCAAGCGCCTGCGTCCAACCGCCGCCATCGCGATGGCGCCGATTATCGCCAGCCCTGCGAGGGTCACGAAAGAGATACGGAAGCCCTCGAGAGAGCCGCCGAAGGCGTCGACGACCAGGCCGAAGAGGAGGGGGCCGAGGGCACCGATGCCGATGCCGAAGGTTATCATCACGCCGAAGGCGACTCTTCTGCCCTTATTGGGAGTGGCGTCTGCGATTATCGCGTCGAATGTGGGAACCGTGGCGGTCTGGGCGGCACCCATCCCCAGGTACGCCAAGGCAAGCATCGAGGGGGGGAGAAAGGCGACGGCGACGATCGTGGCGGCATAGAACGCCAAGGCACCGGCTGCATAGAAGTTCCGGTGCCCCTTGTCCGACAGACTCCCGATAATCGGTTGGACCACGACGCCGGGAATGTAGAGCAAAAAGAGGAACAGACCGGTAGGCGGTCGCCCCTCGAAAACACGGACGAGGTAGAAGTCCGACACGTCGAGGATACTCCACATAGCGATCTCTCTGCTTCCCGCGATAAGCACCACGGCGATCAGAAAGCCCCAGGCGACGCTCCTCGTCGCCTCCCGGACCGGAGTCGATTCTTCCTCCGCTTCGGCCGGAGAAACCGCAGGATCCTCGGGCCCCTCGTCGACGATCGAGAGATAGGCAATAGTCGCGAAGGCGACTCCCCCGAAGCCGAACCAGACGGCGAGCTCTTGCCAGGTGAGGCCGAAGCTCCGGGCGAGGATAGAGGAGATAAGGGGACCGAAGGCGAAGCCCAGTCCGGACCCTACGCCGGTAATACCGAGAGCCCACCCCTTCCTGTCGGGATAGTTGTTGGTAACCAAAGCCATGGCAAGGGGGTGGTAGACGCCACCACCGAGCCCCGCCAGGGCCCAGAAGAGGTGCATCGCCTGGAGGCCGTCCGGCGGTACCAGGGCAAATCCGGCTATCGCCAGGCCGTTTACCACCATGCCGACAGAAAGGATCAACCGGGCCGAGACTCGCCGGGCGAGAAAGCCGGCTCCAAGATTACTGAGGGCGTAGATAAGAAGATAGGTCGTCTTGAAAGCGGTAATCGCGGAAATCGAAGTCGCCCCGAAGTAGAGGCGGATCTCTTCGTTCAAGGGGCTTAAGAAGATGCCGAAGGTGTGGTTAATCCCGTGGACCGCCGAGATAACCGTAAGGCTTATCAGCGCCCGCCGGGCGGATACGTTGTGGGTCATCGGCGCAGTCTTGAGAAATCGTGGCCGCTAAAGATCCCGCGGCCAATACTCTCGGCGACGGCCTCGTGAACCTCGATATCCAGTGCAACGGTGGTATTCATCGGAAGCGCCTTTCCTGCATCTCGTCAATGACAACCTTGTGAAGTTTGATTCCCGGGGCTGTACAAACCAGCCTCACCGCATCTTGGCCCAGAGTGGCGCTAAAACTCTTGCTTGTAAAGGTTCTACGGCCGGTGTCCCTTCATTCGTTCTGGGTGATGTTCATAAAACCGCGGATCCGTCATCACCATCTCTTTGATCTCCGCTACTTCCTGTTCGAGAGTCTTGCCGGCGCAGTCGTAGACGATGTCCGCGGCGTCGAAATACTTGTGTCTGT
>CAZTRQ010000184.1:0-4045 GCA_964616245.1 uncultured Spirochaetaceae bacterium
ACCTGGGATCGAGAGGAGGGGGAGGCACCGGTACTCGCCGTCGAGGCCCTCGAGGTTACCCAGGGGCGTTTCGTGGATCGGATCGAGATCTCGGGACTCATTTCCGGCGCCTCGGAGGCCGACGTCGTCTCGGAGACGAGCGGGGTCATCCGGAGCGTAGAGTTCGACCTGGGGCAGGAAATGGACGCCGGTGCCGTGCTTCTTCGCCTCGACGACACCATCGAGCGTCTTGCGATGGAGGATGCCCGGAGCCAGGCGGAGACGGCGAATCTGGAATTGGCCGCGGCGGAGAGGCTCTTTGAGAGCGGGAACGCCAGCCAGGCCGACGTCGCCCGGGCCCGGTCTGCCGCTGCCGGCGCCGAGTCTCGGTATCAGCGGGCCCTCAAAGCGTATCAGGATCAGACCATTCGTTCTCCGATCGCCGGCGCAGTCGCGACTCGGGATCCGTCGGTTACCGAAGGAAACTTCCTTAGTCGAGGCGTCGTCGTCGCCCGTATCGTCGACACCGGGCGGTTTGAGCTCGCCGGTGCCGTCGGGGAGCGGGAAGTACGCTACCTTCGCCCGGGCCTTCCGGCGGACGTTGAGATAGCCGCCTGCCCCGGTGCCGTTCCCGACGCCCGGGTAACCGCGGTCGCCGCCGGCAGCGATCCTCGGACCGGAAGCTTCGCGGTTATCGTCGAGTGGGAGAACAGCTGCGAAGAGCCGGTGCGCTCCGGTATGACCGCAAGGGCCGTAATCCAACCCGCGGGTGCCGAAGAGCTCATGGTAATTCCGGCCGCCGCCGTTCTCCGGCGGGGCGAGGATGCGGTTGTCTTTATCGCGGAAGACGGAAAAGCGCTGGAGCAGAGGGTCGAGGTCGGCCGGCGTTTCGGGGGACAGGTCGAGGTGCTCTCCGGTCTGGCCCTCGGTGACATTATTATAACCTCCGGTCTCGGTGCCTTAGAGGATGAGAACACCGTCGAGGTGACGGTTACCGGAGCGACCGGAGAGCTCTTGTGAGCATCGGCCGCTTCTCCGTCTCGAACCCGGTACTGGTCAATATTCTCATGGTGGTCATTCTGGCCCTCGGTGCCGTTAGCGTCTCCCGGCTCCCGCAGGAACAGTTCGCCGAGGTCCCCTTCTACTTCGTCAACATAACCGTCCCCTACCCCGGGGTCTCGGCGGAAGACATCGAGCGGAGCGTCACCGTAAAAGTCGAAAACGAGATGTCGGGTCTCGAGAACCTCGACCAAATTTCCAGCGTGTCGGTCGAAGGTCTCTCGCAGGTTCTGATACAGTTTGATCAGGGAATCGATCGTCCCGAGTTCGAGCGGCTCTTCCAAGAAATCCAGAACCGCTTTGCGAACGTCGAGCTGCCCGACGACGTACTGCAAGAGTCGATCGAGGAGTTTTCCTCGACGGATTTTATCCCCGTCATCGAAGTAGTACTCTCGGGCAACGTCGACTACGCTGCCCTTAACCAATCCGCCCGGGATCTAGAAAACCGGCTGACCGGAATCCAGGAGGTCTCCGGCGTCTTGCTCGTCGGTGCCCGGGATCGGCAGATCCGGATCGAAGTCGACCCGGACCGGCTCGAAGGGATCGGAGCCAACCTCAACGAGGTCGTAGCCGCCGTTCGCAGTCGCAACGTCGTTATCCCCGGGGGCAGCTTTGCGACTCCCACCCGGGAGTTTTTGATTCGCACCGTCGGGGAGGCGACGACTCCGGAAGAGTTTCGGCAGATCGTCGTCCGGCGCCCTTCGCAAGGTCGGGGTATCGTGACTGTCGGAGAAGTCGCGACCGTCCGGGATACTTTCGACCCCGACGGCACGAACGCCAGGTTCAACGGGGCCCAGGCGATCTTCCTGCGGGTAACGAAGGTTCCCGGTGGAAGCTCGGTGGATATCGCGGAAAACGTCCGGTCGATTGTCGCCGATTTCGAGGGGCAGCTCCCCCCCGGGGTCCGCGCCGAGTTTCTCAACGACTCAACGGTTCAGATTCGCGATAGCCTTGACGTTCTCGTCTGGAACGCCTTGATCGGTTTGGGTCTCTTGATTCTGCTTTTGTTTGCCGTCATCGGCTTTCGAAACGCCGCGATGACCGCCCTGGGTATACCCATTACCTTCGCCATCACCTTCGTGGTCCTCGAGGCCCTTGGCGATACCCTAAACAGCAACACCCTCTTTGCGATGGTGCTGGTTCTCGGCTTGATCGTCGACCACGCCATCGTAATTGTCGAGAACAGCTACCGTCTCCGGGGGGAAGGGTTGTCGCAGCACGACGCGGCGGTCAAAGGGGTAGACCAGGTGATTGTGCCGGTTATCGCGGCGACGGCGACGACCGTCGCGGCGTTTCTCCCGCTGACCTTTCTCCCGGGGGTTATCGGTCGATTCCTGCGGATCGTCCCGGTTACCGTTTCCATCGCCCTTATCGCGTCGACCTTCGAGGCAGCGGTGTTCCTCCCCTCTCATTTTGCCGACTGGCCCGGGGGCAACGGAAACACGAAGAAGCAGCCGAAGAATCGCTTCGCCGGGCTTCAACGGCGCTTCGAGGCGCTTCTCCGCGTTCTCTACCGCCGGCGATGGTTTGTGCTCGGTGGGATGATCCTCGCCATAATCGGGACCTTTTCGCTGGTCGGTGTGATCAGGACGAATCTCTTCGAGTCGGAGGACTTTACCTACTTTTACATCGACGTCGAGATGCCCACCGGCACCCCCCTGCCGCGGACGGATGGCTTTCTTCGGCGCTACGAAGAGCGGATTCTGCCTCTCGTCGGCAACGGTGAGGTCGTCTCGGTAAGCACCTTCGTCGGGTTCGCCGGGGACGAGAACGAAAACGTCCGGAACGCCCAGGTCGGGCAGCTTCTGGTCGATCTGACCGAGACCGACGACGGACGAGAGCGGGGCATTACCGAGATTATGTCCGAGATCCAGGGGATTACATCCGATATCGCCGGGGCCGACTCGGTAGATTTTCGCAAAGTCCAGGGTGGGCCCCCGACGGATCCTCCGGTCGTCTTTCGGCTCTTCGGCGACGACTACGACCAGCTAGTCGCCGTCTCGGAGCGGATAAAGTCGGAGTTGCGCGGCTACCCGGAGCTCTTTGGTATAACCGACAACCTCGAAGGCGGGAGCCCGGAGCTGACGGTGGCCGTCCGGAACGAGATTGCCGCCCGGTACAACCTCTCGACGGAGGCGATTGGCTCCTACATCCGGGGTTCCTTCGACGGGATAAATGCCGGGACGATCTTCCGGAGTAACGAGGAAACGGACGTTATCGTTCAGTACGAGGCACCGAACCGGGCCACAATCGACCGAATACTGCAACTCAAAATCCCAAACCCGGCCGGCATCCGGATTCCCTTTTCCTCCGTCGCCGACCTCGAATCCGGGGAGTCTTTCGCATCGATAAGGCGCCTCGATCTCGAGCGGGAAGTAACCGTGGAGTCGGAGGCCTACTCGACCGCCTCGGTGCCCGAGATAAACCGACGTATCCGGGAGATCTTCGACAACGAGCTTGCCTCGGAGTACCCCGGCGTCGAGCTTCGGGTCGGCGGCGAGTTTGCCGAGTTCGCGAACCTCCTCGGGGATATCGCTCGGGTCTTTCTCCTCGGAATTTTCCTGATCTACACCATTCTCGGCACCCAGTTTAAGAGCTACTCCCAACCGCTCTTGATTCTCTTTACTGTTCCCTTCGCCTTCGTCGGCGTTATCCTCTTTCTGGTCATTTCCGGGGTGGCGCTCTCGACGACGGTAATCTACGCCGGGGTCGCTTTGGCGGGTATCGCGGTCAACGATTCTATCGTGTTGATCTCGTTTATTAACGAGCGCAGACGTGATGGCCTCCCGGTGAGCGAAGCGGTGATCGAATCGGCACGCCTGCGCCTCCGGCCGGTGCTCCTGACCTCCCTGACCACCATCGCCGGTCTTTTGCCCACGGCGATCGGACTCGGCGGGTGGTCGGTCGTCTGGGGGCCGATGGCGGCGACGATAATCTTCGGGCTGATCTTCTCGACGATTACCGCCTTGGTGCTTATCCCTTCGGTCTACGGGATCTTCTACGACCG
>CAZTRQ010000185.1:0-4040 GCA_964616245.1 uncultured Spirochaetaceae bacterium
ACGGTGGTTAAGCCGTGGTTCGCGAGGAAATCAATCTGCCCGCTAAGCTGGTGCTCCGCCAAGGCCACCACCGACTGTAGCCCCATTCGGCCGTCGGCCCGGGGGTCGAATCCCTCGGGGAGGCCGACACCGTTATCCGAGACGGAAAGGGTCGCGGTGTCGTCGCCCCGTACCTCGAAGGAGACGGTTATGGCACCGCCGCCGTCGTCGCCTCTCGAGGCCGGAAAGGCGTGCTTCATAGCGTTCGATACCAACTCGTTAACGATTAGTCCGCAGGGAATCGCGACGTCGAGGAGCACATTTCGGGGCTCGAGGCGCAGGTCCAATCGCGGGCCGGCGGGAGTGAAATAGCTCGCCGATATGTGGACAGCTAATTGGGAAAGGTAGCTCCGCATGTCGATACGGGAGAGGTCGTTGGATTGATAGAGTTTCTCGTGGACCAAGGACATAGCGTAGATTCGGTTCTGCGTGTCGGTAACCAGGCGCTGGATCTCTTCGTTTTCCGGCACCTCCGCAGCGTGTACCGAAAGCATGGAGGCGATTACCTGCATGTTGTTCTTCGTACGGTGATACAGCTCCCGGAGGAGTGTCTCCTTCTGGGCAAAGGCATCCTTTAGCCTGGCGTTCATCGTGTTGATCGAGTAAACGATTTCGTCGATCTCGTCGGTAATGTGGAGCCCTCTCGCGAAGTGTTCTAATGAGAGAGGTCCGCCGTCGACCTGTTCCGGATCGATCCGCTGGACGAAACGCGCGGTCCTTTTTAGATGCCGGACGATGGAGAGCTGGACGATCAAAAAAACCAGAAACGCCACGGCGAATATCTGGGCGGCGTTCAAGGCGACTATCGGGGGAAGGCTCTCCGCGATCTCCCCCCGGATCCGTTCGAGGTCCGCTTGCACCGTTAGCATTCCAATTTCCTGAGGCTCTCCGTCCCGCCGCTGGATCAACGAATAGCTTCGATCGAGACTCGGGTCCCCCACTCTCTCACCGACGGCAACGATTGTGACACTCCCGTCCCCGATGCGCTCGCGGACCTCGACGTAGGCAATCGATGGGAGAAGGGTGATTCCCTGGGCGAGTAAGTGTGTCTGCCGCATATTGAAATTAAAGACGCTCAAGGTCAGGGGGGGCAAATAGCTCCGCTCGATGGAGTCGAAGGTCTCGTCTAAGGTCTCGAGACCGCGTCGGTAGCGAGCGGAGAACTCGAGTGGCACCGACACGGCTGTCAGCAGGGCGCCGAGAATCAGCACGGTAAAGAACTGCTTAACGGCGAGAACGGAGAGCTTTATCATGCTATCGACCGCCAAGAGCTCTCAGGTAGGCGTCCACAGAAAAATCGTAGCCCCGGCGTTCCGGATTCAGCGCCCGAGAAAAGTGACGGAAGTCGATGGCTTCGACGGACTCGTAGAGCGATAGGTGGACCTCCGCCGTTTCCTCGGTAGCGACGTGGATGCCGAAGTGGATCTCCGTCCCCACCTCGGGAGCAAAATCGGCGCCGTGGATATAGTCGTAGAGGTAGATAAGAATCTCCGCGTAGCTCAACAGGGAGCTCGCGACAGTGGCGGCAAGAACCCCCTCGTCGACGGCTCGGAGCCCCGCTTCGGACAGATCGAGCCCCCCGATTAGCAGATCCTCTCCGGGAACCCTCCCGGCGCGCTCCGCCGCCTCTACCGCACCGAGGGCAAGTTGATCGCTTGCCGCCCAGATAATCGATATACCCGGGTACCGGCCCAAGAGCGCGGCGGCCACTCTTCGCCCTTCCGATGGGGCCCATCGGGTGGGAACCACCTGCGTAAGAATGGCCCGGGACTCTTCGGCGACGGCTTGTTCCAACCCGGAGGCCCGGAGCTCCGACCCGAACCAGGTTGGCTCGCCGCCGATACCCGCGACGAGCCCCGGTTCGCGGCCACCGAGAAGCCCCGCCTCAAGGGCCTGAGAGATCAAGACCCGCCCGAGCTCGTATCCCTTCTCCAATTCGTCTTGATAAAAGTAGCCGACCCAGGATGCGAAGACCTCCCGAGGCCTGTGCCCGACGCGCTCTAGCTCCGATTCGAAGAGCGGCCCTTGGATGATCGCGGGAATACCCAGGCTCTCCGTCATACGGAGAAGCGGCTCGGCCTGACCGAAGGCGACGGAGAAAATGGCCCCGTCGATATCCGGTGTGTTCCGGAGAATCTCCACCCCTTCGAGGTGCATTGCGAAGCGGTCACCGGCATCGAACTCGTGAGAGATAATTTCGACACCCAGGTCCTCTGCCGCCGCGTCGAAGATGGCGTAGACCTGAGGCCAGTAGGTATTGTTCGCCGTGGTAGGTGTAAAGATGATAATCCGAGTCTCCGGCTGGGCCACGACAACAGCGCTCGCCGCACACAACAAAACGACGAAACTAGCCACTGTGGATAGGTGGTGCATAAGCCGCACACTAACAAGCATATACAACGAAGGTACGGAAAACAACTATCGATGTTTTGATAGAATTGTTGCGATGGAAAACGACCAATCGAGACAAGGCTCTATCTACGGCTTGGCGCTGGTAGTCGAGCTCGGCCTCGGCGCGATAGCCCTGGCCATCGGCGGCTTCCCCACCGCCGATGGGCCCCTCGGGATTCTGCCAAGCGCGGGCCTCGGTGCCGTCGCCGCGGTGCCGCCCCTTCTCGTCGTCTACGCCATGGGTCGCTCGCGACGGCCGGCTTTTCAGGAGCTCCTGCGCATCAGCCGGAGCTTCGTCCACGACTATCTTTCGCCGATCTCCTTCTTCGCCATCGTTCTCCTTTCCGCGGCTGCTGGTGTCGGAGAAGAACTCCTCTTTCGCGGCCTCATCCAGACGGCGCTCTCCGAGCGATTGGGCCTCGTCGTCGCCCTCCTCGGGACCTCGGCGATCTTCGCCCTCCTCCACGCCGTTACCCGGGCCTACGCCGTGTACGCCTTCCTCTTGAGCCTCTTCCTCGGCCTCCTCTTTGCGGCCACCGGGAGCATCGTCGCCCCCATCGTTGCCCACGCAGTCTACGACGCGGTTCTCCTGTACGTCCTCGAGCGCCAGTTCCGGTCGCTCGATCAGGACGAGCTTTCCACGTAGGCCACCAGATCGTCCCAGAGGTTCTCGCCGAGGGAGGCCCGGTCCACCATCAAATGCGCCGGCCGGCCTGTGCTCTGCGGCGCTACAACCAGCCGCGCCTTGGGCAACAAGCCGCTCCGGATCAGGCGCCGGATGCCCGGAAGATGGATGAGCTCGTCCTTCGGGTCCAGATAGATCCGCATCGGCAGGTCGAGCCCACGGTGGAAGTCGGCAAGAAGGCAGTAGAGCACCCGGTAGGCGCCGAGGGGCAGAAAGCGATAGATACGATCCCGGGGCCGGGAGAAGCTCGGGACGGGGACCCACCCTGGGAGCGACCGTGCCGGCATCTCGAGAAGCCTTGCCCGCCGCCGGAGCGCCACGGCCGGTGCGAGAAGAATGGCGTCGTCGAAGACCGGGGGCAGGAGCCCTGCGGCGGCTTGGGGCTGCACCAATGCGCAAAGAACCACCAGGGCCCCGAGAGAAACCCCGACGAAGCGGCTTCGGGACACGCCGAAGCGCTCCTTTGCCCGGCGCACCTCCTCGAGCGCTCTTTCCGCCGCCCGGAGAAAGGCTCCGGAGTCCCCCCGGGCCAGGGGATTCGGGTTTCGGCCGTCGGACTCGTGCCCCGGCAGCACGACCACGCCCGTCACCGCCCCGTGGGCCCGGTGTAGCGCCGCAAGGGCCTCCATGCGCTCGGGGCGCAGGTTAAGACCGTGGGCGAGGAGCACAACGGATTGGGGGTTTTTCGAAGGCACCTTCCAGTCGATAGACGCCATTGGGTTCAGTATACCCGGTGCGGGCGGCCAACGGACGTTTTCTATACCCCTACGATTTCGACCGATGGGTACGCCGCACGCACTCGTTTCGCGTCCCGGGTCAATAACGGCAAGCCTTCGACGGCCGCGTGGGCGCCGATAAAAAAGTCCGGCAGTACCGTGGTGCGGGTCCCTCCCCGCCGGCGGTAGGACACGAAGGCTTTCCCCGC
>CAZTRQ010000186.1:0-4002 GCA_964616245.1 uncultured Spirochaetaceae bacterium
GCAGCGCAATTATAGCAAAGAGCGCCTACTTTGCAATACGTGGGTTGCGCCCCCGGCACGGCCAGACGCCTAGAGCTTGCTCCGGTAGACCACGCCCTGCCCAAAAACCGAAATTCCGGCGTTAAAGACGACTAGCCCCGCGGTTCCGAGAAGGAACCAATCCTTTACCGGAGCCCCATCCCCTTTTAGGATGATCGCCTCCCCGGCGATCGAAAAACCCGCCCCGATAAGGATGAGCCCGGAGACGGCGAAAAGCAACCACTTTACCTTGATGCTCATAGGGGGAAGATAGTTAATCTCCGGCCGAAACACAATTTTGGGAGCACTCTGTGGTAGTATCTTGGGCGTGAATCGGCGAATTTTTCTTCTCCCCGCCCTTCTGGCAGTCGTCTTTTCCTGCCGCACGCCGGAAGAGCCCCTCCCCCCGCCTCCGGCACCACCCCCGGCCCCTCCCCCGGCTGTGGCCTCGCCGGAGCCGGCGGAGGAAATGTCGCCTTTGGAAGGTCTTCGGGTGGGTATGACCAAGAGCGAGGTCCTCGAGCTGCTTCCGGATCCGGAGGAAATCGAACTTAGCGCTCCGGCGTACGAGGTATGGAGCTACGAAGACCATCAGCTCCACTTTAAGAACGGACTCTTGTACGACTGGTTCTATATTAACGACGGGGCCACGTGAAGAGCAGACGACTGCAGCTTCTCGTTTCTTTGAGCATCCTCGTTATCCTCATCGTTGGAATGGGACTCTACGCCCTGCTGACCTACCGGGTCGTCCGGGAAACGGTTGCCGAGCAGATTCTTGACGACAACCACATGCTCGCCGCGACCGTTCGGAACGTGGTGGAGGCCGGCTATCGCGTCGATGCGCTTTCGGACGCCGATCTATCCCGGCTGCAGGAGTTCTGCGGAGCCATTGCGGTGCCCAACTCCGGTTTCGTTTGCATCGTCGACCCCGTCGGCCGCGCCGTTGCGGGGCCCCCCGGCTCCCTCGACGAAGCGCTCCTTCGCCGACGCCCCGGCGAATCGGCGCGCCGGCTTTCCGAGCTCCCCGGAAACCATGAGGCCCGCGGTCTCCTTTCCTATCCGGACTCCCGGAGACGGGAGCTGGTGACGTCGATTCCCGTCGGTGCCTCGGGGTATCGAGTTCAAGTGCACCAGGATTACGCCGCGGTTATCGACCGGGCACGCCGGGCCGGGAGGAGTGTGTTGCCCCTCGGGTTCGCGATAGCGGCGATCGTCAGCCTCATTTCGTTCTTTGTCGTCGACCGGATCGTAGAACGATACGAGCACCGCCTCGGCCGGGCGAACAGTAGCCTGACCGAAGCGAACAAGCAGCTTACCGCCGGCAACAACCATCGTCGCCACCTTATTCACGTCCTCAGCCACGACCTAAAGAACGCCATCGGCGCCATCCTCTCGGCGCAGGAGATCGTCGCCTCCTACCCGGAAGAACGGGACCTCTACCAACGCATCATAGCCGAAGGCGCCCGGAACAGCCTGCGGATCGTCGATTTGGTTCGAATGACCGAAGCGATCGAAACGGGGAAGCTCGAACTCCAGCTCCAGCCGGTCCGGCTGCTCCCGGCTGCCCTGCGGGCCGTCGAAATGGTCCAGAACAAGGTCCGCCGAAAGGATGTCGTAATCGATGTCGACATGGACCAGGGGCTCTACGGCCTGGCCGAAGAGACATCGTTTATAAACTCCGTTCTCGTAAACGTCCTATCGAACGCAATCAAATTCTCTCCCCGAGGCTCCCGGATAGAGGTCCGCGCGTCTGGAAGCGAGACCGAAAGCTCGATAGTCGTTACAGACCATGGAATCGGGATTCCGCCTGCCCTTCGGGAGCGCCTGTTCGAGCCTTCGGAACCGACCACCAGGCCCGGAACCGATGGAGAGAACGGCACCGGTTTCGGGCTTCCTCTGACCGGGAAGTTCGTCGCAGCCTACGGCGGATCGGTCCAGATTGAATCCGAGGAGGCGACCGCGGAGAGCCCGGGCTGGACGACGGTGACGATTACCCTCCGGAGCGTCGCAAGCCTCGTCGCGGATTAGGCCGGCGGGAGATCGAGCTCCAGTCCCTCCCGGGCGGCGTCGATGTGCATCTTCGTCTTACCACCGATCATTTTTCGGTAGCCGGCTACGAGCTCCTCGAGCTCCCGGTCGGATCTCCCGGGATCGTGGTGAAAGAAGAAGAGGTTACCCACCCTTCCCTTGTGAGCGTTGTTGATGGCGGTCTCGAAGCTCGAGTGTCCCCATCCGAGACGGGATTGGAGGTACTCTTTTTGGGTGTACTGGCTGTCGTAGACGACGGCGTCGGCCCCTTCGAAGAAGGCGAGAACTTTTTGGTTCTCCTCGACCGCTGCGGCTTCTCCCTCTCTCGCCGCCTCTTCGTCGTAGTTGGGGTCGTTTGGGTCGGTAGGGAAGACGTTCCGGTAAGGTTCGTGATCGTACACGGTGCAGATTACCCGTCCTCTATGCTCGAAGCGGTAGCCCAGGCAGAGGACCGGATGATTGAGAAACTTGGTGCGTATCGTCAGGCCGCCTTCGAGCTCGACCGTTTCTTCCCGGAGCTCTCGATACGAGATCTTCGCCGAGAGCTCTACCTGGCGAATCGGAAAATGCCGGTAGCTCAACTGATACCCGATTACGCTCTCCATTCCTTCGTTTTCGTAGCTTACAGGACTGTAGATGGTAATCTCGGTCCCCGGGACGAAGATCGGCGTAAAGAAGGGGAACCCCAGGAGGTGGTCCCAATGGGTGTGAGAAATAAAGAGATGCGTCTTTATCGGCCCCTCTTTGAGCGTCTCCCGGACCAAATAGTCACCAAGCTGCTTTATTCCGGTTCCG
Organism: uncultured Spirochaetaceae bacterium; assembly: GCA_964616245.1. Lineage (GTDB taxonomy): Bacteria > Spirochaetota > Spirochaetia > DSM-27196 > PWMO01 > CAYPUT01. Next base: position 2,842 of record CAZTRQ010000186.1, read on the forward strand.
GCATCGATGATGACTCGTCGATCGTCGTAGACAATTTCGATACAGGCGGTATTGCCGCCGATGTTCACCGTTGACGGTCCCGGCACGGGGAGGGATCCCCGGACGCCCCAGAATCGCATCTTCACGCGCTTTACTCCTAGACCTTAAGAAAGACCTCGGCTTTGCGGATTTCCTCATCCACCGAATCTTCGATGGAATCGAGAAAGCTCTCGTCGATGTTCAGCTGCTCCCGGACCACTTCGGGGAGTTGCTGGGGATGCCGATCCCCGGAAAAGCCGGTCTCCGCGAGAATCATAAACCGGTTGGCAAGGGCAATCGCGTAGACCAGCTCTGTCGCACTCCCCTCGTACTCTTCCGGACGGTGGTGAAAGCGGACCGCATCGACGATGTCCTGGCCGATGTTCCACTGCTCTCCGATTCGGGCCCCGACCTCGGCGTGGTCGAAACCGAAAACCCGCTGCTCCGCCGCAAAAAGGGGAATACTCTCCCGGTCCGAAAGCCCCATCGCCTCGACGTAGGTTTCCGACGCCGCGTAGTTGATGGGGATTTTGCCGATATCGTGGATTAGTCCGGCAATAAAGAACTCCTCGAGGAACTTCTGGTCGACTCCCCGGTGCCGGGCTATGGCCTTTGCGGTAACCCCTACACCGAGGGAGTGGCGCCAGTAGCCTTGAGGGTTCAGCGCCCTAAAGTTATCGGCCTTGCCGAGACTCCCGACGACCGCCGTCGACAGAGCGAGGTTCTTGACCGTGTTGATGCCGAGCATGATGATGGCGCGAACGAGGGAGGTAATTCGGTTGGAGAGTCCGTAGTAGGCGGAGTTGATCAGTTTCATCACCCGCGCCATGAGCACCGGGTCGACACTTATCACCTGGTTAAGATCCGTAGGCGAGGTGCCCGGCGAGTTGCAGATTTCTACTACCTTGGAAACCGTCACCGGAAGCGCCGGCATCTTCTCGACGAAACCGTCGACTGCTTTCCGATAACCCTGATCGCTCATGTGTTCTCCCTCAACTGAGATAGCTTGTCCGAGATGCGTTGTATTCGCTGCTGCAATGCAGAGCCGATCGTCGACTTCGGAAGGAAACCGGATATCTGACTGAGGTAGCTAAAGGTGTCGGCGATCCGGGTCGGGGTAACCCGAGCGCTCCCGGCGCTGCT
>CAZTRQ010000187.1:0-3900 GCA_964616245.1 uncultured Spirochaetaceae bacterium
AGTCCGTCTTGCATCATTGTCTATATATCCTTGGATTCTGCTCTACGGACAAGATCTCTCGCGTGGAGGTCGACGGGATCGACAAGATCCGCTCCGCGGTGTTTCGGCCCCGGAACGCCTAAAGGGAACTCCGTAGATCCGAGAACGACCGCGACAGCGCGCCGATCGAGCAGGAAGTCTAAAGACGAGTGTAGCCTATCTTCGGCAATCTTGGTAACCGGCGAGACGGCGTTAAGCCCCCGCAACTTGTTGTAAACCATGTTGTGGAGTTCGTCCTGCGACTCCTGGGGGTCCAGAATACCCTTTTTGTGTTAAGATGCGCCAACCCGAAAACGGAGTAGAACCGTGAAAGAGCTGATCTCGCGCGTCTTATCGTCCCTTTTCTTTCCTCTCTCCGGCGGGGAGTCCCTCGGGGGTACGGACTTTGCGGGGTTACCGATGAGCGACGCCGGAGGCTTGCTTCGAGGTTTCGCCGATCGGCTGACCCGGGGTGATAATACTGCAGGGGCGGACCTTGACGACCCTATCCCCCTTGAGGATGCAACCGCCCCGGAAGTTTTCTTGGAGCTCGGTGGAAGGCTGCTTTATCGAGAGCTTCTCGCCCTCTGCGCTTCCGACAAAGAGGCGGGGAACGCGCTTTCGGAGGCGGCGCGGCACCTCGGTGCCCCGGGTATATCCCCGGCACCTGCGTGGAACGAGGAAACCCGGCGGGTGCTCTGGCGTCTCTTCTTCCCCGAAGGTGCGTCCCTCGAAGAGGATCGAGAAGGTTCGGTCTCCAGGTTGCGAAACCGGCGACGAGTATCGATTGACGTGCCGAAGGAGGCACCGATCACAGACCCGGTTCGGGAGCTACTCTTTACCTCGAACGTCCTCATTACGGTCCCGGCGGACGCCGGTGCTCCGGGATTGAACCAGCTGCCCCCAGAGCTGCGGGAGCGCGTGTTGGACACGATGGCCGAGCCGCAGCTCTACCACTACGACCACCCGATACACATCGGGGTTGCACTAGAGGCTAACGAGGCGGTCTACGGTCTCCGGGGACTCAACGGGATGATTGCCTTCGAAAAGCAGAGGGGTGCCGTCGCGAAAGACGCAAAGTCGACGGTTGTGCTCTCCCTCTCGGTGACTCACGACGGGCTTCACACCGTGGCGCCGGACTACCTTCGAGGAGAGCTTGCAAGAGCCGGAGAGTTCGAACACCTGCGCGTTTTTCTTTTTACCGAGCTCGAGTGCCGGGGGATAGTCGAAGCCCTTTTTGATAGCGAAGGGGAAGAGGCGGTCAAGAGCGTTTTCGGGGTCGATGGCGAATACGGCCGACACTACAGCTTTCTCAAGGCGATTGCCGCTCTCTGGCAGACGGCGGTCGACCCCGAGGTTCGAGGTACCTTCAAGATCGACCTGGACCAGGTTTTTCCACAGGAGGAGCTCGTGGCCGAGAGCGGAGAATCGGCCCTGGAGCATTTCGTTACTCCCCTCTGGGGGGCTCGGGGTAGGGACGAAAACGGCAACCCGGTGGAGCTTGGGATGATAGCCGGCGCTCTGGTCAACGAGAAAGACATCCGCAAGGGGCTCTTTACTCCGGACGTCCCGTACCCCGATGACATTTCGCCCGGAGAGTCCGCAGTCTTCTACAACCGGCTTCCGATGGCTGTGAGCACCGAAGCAGAGATGATGACCCGATACGACGCCACCGGGGACAACCCGGATGGTCGCCGGATTTGTCTCCAACGGTTCCACGTTACCGGCGGCACAAACGGAATTCTGATCGACGCGCTGCGACGCTACCGCCCTTTTACGCCCACCTTTATCGGCCGTGCGGAAGACCAGTGCTACATCCTCTCCCGGCTCTACGAAGGCAGCGGACCCTTTCTCCGGTACCTCCACAAGCCCGGCCTGATCATGCGGCACGACAAGGAGGCCTTCGCCGGGGAAGCTATCGAAGCAGGGCGCCACGGGCGTTTCATCGGCGATCTGGTGCGAACCTACTACTTCAGCCGCTACACCGAGGCCCTCTCTTGGGGCTTCGACCGCATAAAGTCGGAGATTGACCCCTTTACCGGTTGTTTCGCGACGAAGAGAGCCTGGACCGTCATTATGCTGCGGCTGGCCCTCCACTGCGGTGCCCTCGCGGCCTCGGGGAAACAGGGAGAAGAGGACGCGCTTAGGATTCTCCGCCTTGCTGCGCAACGCCTCGGCCCCGTCGCTGCGACGGAGCTCGGCTTCGGCGCCCCCGGAACAGAGGACGCGAGACCCCGAGGTGTCGAAGAGGTGCGACAGCACTACTTCCGGGAGCGGGAGGCATGGGGACGCTATTACGATGCCTTGGAAGCTCCGGTTCGTCACCCCGAGGCTTTGAGGGCGATTATCGAGAAGTCGCGAGTTCTCTGACCATCTCCTATGGCGCGAGGGTGCCGGTACCTGCACTTCGCCTTGACCATGGGCCCGGTTTGCCGGACTATGGTCGCCTATATGAGTCAAAAAATAGTCATTCTCGAAGGGGACCAAACCGGCCAAGAGCTTCTTGAGCAGGCGCTCCGTCTTCTCGACCCGTCGATTGTTCGGACCGAGGTCGACCTTGTCCATTTCGACCTGAGCCTGGAGAACCGGCGCCGCACCAAGAACCAGGTAGTCTACGACGCCGGCGCGGCGATGCGGGAGCACAAGTTGGCTATCAAAGCCGCGACAGTTACCCCGGAGGAAGCCGGAGACGTGGGAAGCCCGAACCGCATTCTCCGGGAGGAGATCCACGCCGACATCATTCTTCGTACGGGTAGGCGGATACCGGGTGTTAGACCGATAGCCGGGGTCTACGCCCCCATTAGCGTGGTCCGAATGGGTCGAGACGATGCCTACGGTGCCAAGGAGTGGCGGGACGGCGAGGCCGGGAGCCTCGATGAAGAGGCGTTCCGGACCGAACGAATCTCCCGAGCCGTGTGCCGGAACGTTGCCGAATACGCCTTTCTCCACGCTCGAAAGGCGGGCGCCAAAGTGTTCGGGGGTCCGAAGTTTACGGTGAGTCCGGTCTACGAGGGGATGTTTAAGGAAGAGCTTGACGCGGCGTCGAAGAGGTACCCCGACGTCCGGTACGAACCTCAATTGATCGACGCAACCTTCGCGCTTCTCCTCGCCACGTCCGGGGAGCCCCTCGTTATTCCCTCCTTGAACCGCGACGGCGACCTTCTCTCGGACATGGTCCTGCAGATGTTTGGTTCCATCGCCGGGTCGGAATCGATGGTTATCGCGGTAAACGCCGACGGTGGCGTAGAAGCGGTTATGGCCGAGGCGCCCCACGGTACGGCCCCGGCCCTCGAAGGGCGCAACGTCGCCAATCCCATGGCGATGATTCTTGCCACCGCAGCTCTTCTCTCCTACGCCGAAGGCCAAGAGGCGGCCCGGGCGAGCCGGTCGATTTACGAGGCAACCTTTGAAGCGGTCTACGAGGGGGTCCGAACGAGCGACCTCGGGGGATCGGCGAAAACCGACGAATTTACCGACGACGTTATTCGTCGGGTCCGGAGCAAGCTCGAAGTGTGGTCCACCTTGGGTTAGGGGGGCGGCGGGCTCATTGCACTGCGGTTGGAGTTTCTATACCTTAGAAAGAGGTTTAGGCCCGGAACGCAGTGCGTATGTCAAAAGACTACTTCCTCCACTATCAACGGCTCGTGGATTCTCTTCAGGAGGGTTTTGCCCTCGCAGAGATAATCCTCGACACCGATGGGAAACCCGTGGATTACCGTTTCTTAGAGGTAAACCCCGCTTTTGAAGTGATCACCGGAATTGCTGCTGAACGCGCTATGGGTCGGACCGTCCGGGAATTGATTCCAGACATCGAAGAGAGGTGGATCGAAACCTACGGACGCGTCGCGCTAACCGGTGAGAGTATCCGGTTCGAAGCGGAGA
>CAZTRQ010000188.1:0-3888 GCA_964616245.1 uncultured Spirochaetaceae bacterium
TTGTTCGGTACCGGTCTCGGAGCTTATTGGTCTACCGCCAGCTCTATGGTGCTCTCAAGTCCGCTGCGGGCGCCGGTACCGCGAAAGCTCCCGGTTACCGCGGCGGCGTCCTCCCAGCTCGCTGCCGCGGCCACCGCCACGTGCTTGTCGGCAACCACGAGCCCCAGGGTTGGGTCGTATCCCCGCCACCCGGCGCCGGGGAGGTACGCCTCGACCCAGGCGTGCAAGTCGCGATCAGACTGGTCGGGATCACCGGCTTGGTAGCCGCTTACAAAGCGCGCCGCGATGCCCCGGCTTCTGCAGACTTCCATAAAGAGCACCGCCAGGTCGCGGCACGAGACCTCCCCTGTGTCGAGGGTGGTCTCCGGGTCGAAGGGCGGTCCCTCGGGACGGACTACGGAGGTGTGCTCGCCGGCGAGAGTGTCGTTTACCGCCGCGAGAAACTCCGGGGTAGAAGGCTCGGCGGAGCCGAGAGACTCGGCGACGCGGTCGGCGAAGCGATCGACCGCCTGCGACGAATCGGATGGCCGCTCGGATGAGGACTCGGTAGACAGACAGGCGGCAAGGGCGGCGCGCTCCCCCGGGGTGTAGCGCGGGGGGAACATCTGAGCCGAAGTCTCGAGGAGGTAGTCAAAGGGATTGGCGCGAAGCGCGTCGCCCTCGCTGTCGCTTACGATGCGAAGTGTATCGGTCAACCCGGAGAACCAGACACGGTGGACGGTGTTTCCCCAGGGGTCGAGGCCGACGCTTATGCCCGCCGGGGTGGGTTCTACGCAGAGGTGATGGCTCCTCGGGGAAAAATAGCCGTCGCGCCGGGGCGACAATCGGACCGTGTGCGGCTCCAAAAACACCGGCCGGTCGAAGGTGTAGCGGGTTACGTGGCGAATACGGAAGCGAATCGCCCCATCGGCAATCGCGCTCACGAGACCCGCGCCGCGGCCGAACCTCCGATTCGCGAGAATGCGGCGTCGAGCCACTGATCCGGCAGAGCGCGAACCGAGTCGCGCAGCTTGTCCTGCCACCACGATGTAATATCGGCGAGGTCCTCGGCATCGTAGCGGTGCTCTACGATCGTAAAGGTATCCCGCCGGTAGAGCGCGACATCGATGGGAAAGCCGACGTCCGCGGCGCTTATGCGGGTGGAGTCGAAGGACAGCACCCCAACCTTGAGCGCCGTCTTTAGGCTGTCGGAATAGGTTAGCACTCGATCGATAACCGGCTTCCCGTAGTGGGACGTCCCGATAATCTGGTACGGCGAGCCCTCCCCCACTTCGATCCAGTTTCCCTGCGGGTAGATCAGGAAAAGCTTGTGGACGGGGTCGGCGGCGAGCCGTCCGCCAACGATGGCGTGACTGTTAAAGCTTAGTCCACTCTCTTCTAGATATGTCTTGTCCTCGGTCGCAACCCGGCGGATTAACTCCGCGATTCGATTGACGACCTTAAAGAGACGATCGGCGGGCTCGGACTGCGCGCTCTGGAGCTCGCCGTAGTAGGTCAACACTTTGTCCCGGACGGAGCGGAGCCCCGACGTCATAAGGAAGAATTCTCCGTCTCCTTCGCTAAAGACGCTCAACTTGCGCGCGGTAATTCGCTCCGAGCCGGTGGTAATTCGGGTATCGGCGATGGCGACCAGACCGTCCGCCACCTTGATACCCAGGCAGAAACTCATGCGTGCGCTCCGTTCTCGCCGGCAGGCATTACTCGTTGGCAGCCGGTGAAGTTTCGTCTGTCACCAGGGGATGCAGACCGAAGAAGGTCTCGTGAATGCCGGTTCCAACGCGGCCGAACCTGGACTGCAACGCGTCAAGATACTCGTGCAGACCGCTGTTGATAATATCAGATGCCTCGGAAAAAGCGAACTCCCCTCGAAGCCGACCAAGCTCCCGCTCCGCGCCGTTATGGAAGCTGCCGACCGGGGAACCGGAGATATGATGAAGCGACTCGTCGGCCTGGATGACGCAATAGTGGGTCGCCCGGGGAAACTGCCGGTTGAGCAACAGAAACTCCACGACCCGGTGTGGATCGATCCGTCCGTACCGTTTGCGGTACATCTCGAAGGCGCTTGCGGACCGAAGCACCGCCGACCACTGGATATCGTCTACGGTCGATCCCACGAGCTCCGGCGAGGGCAAGAGCAAAAAGTACTTGGTATCCAAAAGACGCGCCGTCTGTTCTCCCCGTTCGAGGAGCCTGCCCAGACGCCCAAAATGCCAGGCCTCGCCGTGCGACATCGTCCCGTCGACAACGCCTTCGATCAGGTGGCTGGAAAGCCGCAGCTGTTCGAAAAAATCGGTTGGAGCATCGACCGCGGAGTGATACCGGGTGTTGGTAATCATAAGGTAAAATCGGTTGATCTGCTGCCACGCTTCGGACGAGATAATCTCCCTTACCGAACGGGCGTTCTCCCGGGCGCCCCGGAGACAGCTGCGGACCGAATTGGGGTTCGCTTCGTCGAAGACCAGGAACTCGATAACCGCGTCTGAGGTCGCCCTCGGATGCGCGGCGTCAAAGGCCTTTACGTCTCCGGTGGTAATGACTACCGCACGCCATTGGGAGTCGGTTTCCTCCGGCAGGTCCAGGGTAAGGGTAAGATTGACGTCGATCAAACGCGCGACGTTCTCCGCCCGTTCGACGTAGCGCGTCATCCAGTAGATGGATTCGGCAACGCGGCTAAGCATGGTGCCCCGCCTGTGGAACGATCCAGGTGTCCTTGCTCCCACCGCCCTGGGAGGAGTTTACAACTAAGGAGCCCTTCCGGAGGGCGACCCGGGTCAGGCCCCCTGGTGTGACGTAGGGTCGATCTGCCATAAGCACGTAGGGTCGAAGGTCGACGTGCCGGCCCTCGAAACGGTCTCCGCAAAGGGCGGGAACCCTCGAGAGCGCCAGCGTTGGTTGGGCGATGTAGTTTCTGGGGTTTTCCGAGACGCGTCGACGGAACTCGTCGCACTCGGCTCGGGTCGAGGCCGGCCCTACGAGCATCCCGTAGCCACCGGATTCGTTGGCCGCCTTGACCACCATCGACTCTATGTTCGCCAGCACGTGTTTCCGGTCTGACTCCCGCCAGCAGAGGTAGGTCGGCACATTCGGTAGCAGCGCGTCTTGGTCGAGATAGTAGCGGATCATATCCGGAACGTACGCGTAGATAACCTTGTCGTCTGCGACACCGGTCCCAGGCGCGTTGGCAAGGGCCACCTTTCCGTTTCGATAAGCCTCGAGGAGCCCGGGCACGCCGAGGACAGAGTCGGAGCGAAACGCCATTGGATCGAGAAAATCGTCGTCGATTCGTCGATAGATCACGTCGACCCTATCGAGCCCATGGGTCGTTCGCATACAGACATAGCCGTTGTCGATTACCAGGTCCCGTCCCTCGACGAGATCCACTCCCATCTGTTGGGCCAGGAACGAGTGTTCGTAGTAGGCGGAGTTGTACATCCCAGGGGTAAGGACCACGATCCTCGGGTCCGGTAAGCCTTCCGGGGCAAGGTATTCGAGGGCGGCTCGCAAGCGGTTGGAGTAATCGGCGACGGGAAGCACTCGAGCCGTAGAGAAAAGGCGGGAAAAGGTACGCTTTATTACCAACCGATTCCCGAGCATGTAGCTCGCCCCCGAGGGCGTCCGAAGGTTGTCTTCCAGAACGTAGAAGGTACCGTCGCCGTCTCGCACCAGGTCCGAGCCGGTTATATGGCTCCAGACGCCCTTCGGAGGGTTAAGTCCGACGCACTGCGGCCGGAACCCCGAGGCGCTATTGATGAGCTCTGCGGGAACGACCCCGTCTTTTACGATTCGTTGATCGTGATAGATATCGTCGATAAAGAGGTTTAAGGCGGTGACACGTTGATGTAGACCACGTTCCACCGCGACCCATTCGTCTTGGGGGACGATGCGGGG
>CAZTRQ010000189.1:0-3875 GCA_964616245.1 uncultured Spirochaetaceae bacterium
CTATGGCCAGCTCTTTTACCCTTTCCGTTTACCCCTGGGTCTACAAGGCCCAATACCAGGAGGACGGCTCCTGGCAAGAGGAGCACGTCGAGAAGCCCCACCTCTCCCCCGCGGAGGAGCAGGCACTCCCGGAAGAGGAGCGCCGGGCCCTGGAGGCAAAGCGCAACTCTTTTGCCGAGCTGCCCCTGGTCAATTACACCACGCAGTACGGCATGGGCTGTTTCGAAGGGCTCAAGGCATTTCCCCAACCCGACGGCCGGCTAAAGATTTTCCGTCCCGACGAAAACGGCAAGCGGATGAACGTCTCGATGGCCGGCTTGCAGATGCCGGCCTTTCCGGTGGATACCTTCGTCGACGCTAGTATCGAGCTGGTCCGGCGGAACTACGGAATCGGCTTCTACCCCGCCTACGACCCGGCTTGGAAGGACACCGGCTTTATGACCGGAAAATCGGTCTACCTGCGCCCCTTCTCCTATTCTGAGCCGGGCATCGGGTTGAATTTAAGCCGGAAACCCTGGGTGATAATCGTGGCGACCGAGGTGGGCTCCTACTTCGATCCGGATTCCCGGAGCAAGGCGATAACCACCGACAAGGTCCGGGCGACCACCGGGGGCACCGGGTGGATAAAGTGCGACTCCAACTACGTAATCCCCACTCTGGAGAAATTTAGGGTCCAGGGGGAAGGCTACATGGAGGCCGTGTTCTTGGACGCGAAGGAGCAGCGCTACATCGAGGAGGGCTCTTCCTGCAACATCTTCTTCTATTTAAAGAGCGGAGTCCTCGTTACCCCGGAGCTCGGAGACCGGATTCTTCCCGGGGTAACCCGAAAGAGCGTTATCGAGCTCGCCCGGGACCTCGGCGTAACGGTGGAAGAGCGACCGATTACCATCGACGAGGCCTTAGACGAGGGAGCCGAGTGCTTTGTAACCGGCACCGCCGCCGGGGTGGCCTATTTAGAATCCCTTACCCACAAAGGGCGGACCACCGTGTATAATAATGGAGAAATTGGCGATTTATCCAAGCAGCTCCGGGACACCCTTAAGGGTATCCAGTACGGAAACATCGAAGACCGCTTCGGGTGGATGTACGATGTGCCGGTGGGAGAGCCCGCCGCAGCCCGGCGGTAAGCCCCGCCGGGGCTGACATCCGGCGGGCACCGACATTACCTACTGCCAAAGGTCCTCGAGATCCTCCGGGAGGGTGTTGTAGATCGAAAAATCGAAGCCCTGCCGGGGGTAGAGGTGCTGCCGCTGGTTTAAGTAGGCCAGATTGACGCTCTCCGGCCGGGCGCCGGTTTCCGGGCTCCGGCGGTAGTTTACCGCCAACTCCGTCGACGCCGTCAGATACGAAAGCCCCTCTGCGGTTTTCCCCTCCGCCGATTCCCGCTCCCCGATGCGAACAAGCGTTACCCCGAGGTTGTTGTAGGTACGGATCATCGCTTCGACAAGCGACCGGTGCTCCGGGTCCTCGTCTACGAGGAGCGTCCGGATGCGGCTCCGCCGGGACTCGAGCTGGTTGAGAAGGTCGACGTAGTAGCCCTGGGCGGCGTAGTAGCTGCGCTGGTAGTAGAGGGCGTTCGCCGTCGCGTAGAGCAGGTTGTCGTTGTCGGTGTAACGCCCGGCGGCGTCGAAGAACTGTTCGAGGGCCTCGGTGTAGCTCTCCCGGCGGTAGAGAATGTTTCCCTGCTTGTAGTCGAGGTCCGCGTTTTGGTAGCCGTTGGCTTCCGCTAAGGCGTAGAGCTCCCCTGCCCGGTCGAACTCCCGGCTTACGTAGTAGGCAACGTCCCCCCGGCGGGCGTAGAGCCGGCCGTAGACCGCCTCCGGGCGGAGAATCTGCAAGTCCCGGGCGTCTTCGTAGGCCTCTTGGGCGGTTTCGTAGGCGACTTCGGCGTTTAAGAACTCGCCGTCTTCGTAGTAGTTCTCCCCGATGCGGATCATCGTGTCGACGTACATCGCCGTCTGCCGCCGGTCGGTCCGGGGCTGATTCTCGAGAATCCACCGGGCCGCCTCGAGGGCCCGGTCCTCGGACACCGGCTCCTCGAGAATGCGGTAGTACCGGCCAAGCTGATAGTAGATGCCCGGGACCGCCTCTTGGCCTCCGGCGTCGACGTGCTCCTCTTCGAGCTCTTGCGCCCGCCGGAGGATGGGTGCCACGTCGCCGAGCTCTCTCCGGTCGACGAGAAAACCGGCGAGGTCGGCGAGGGTCTGTGGGTCGACCTCGAAATCGGAGTCCGCGAGGATGGCGTCCTTTATGCGGTGCGCCTGTTCGGCGTTCCCGGTACGGATAAAGAAGCGCAGCATCCGGGTAAGGAGGGGATCGGTCTGGCCGAACTCCTCGATAAGCTGGGCGTACTGATTCCGGGCGCTCTCGAGGGGCGGCGCGTCCGGCGTGTTGGCTCCGGTGTCGACCGGTTCGAGGCGACGCTCCGGGGGCAGGTTCGCGTCCCAGCGCATAAAATTGTCTCCCCGGAGGAGCCGGGCATCGTAGTCGAAGGGCTCACCGTCTATGGCCGGCGCTTGGACCCGGGTGCCCTCGCTGTTGAGAACCCGGTCCCTTCCGTAAAGATAGAGGCGCAAGAGCTCGTCGGCCCCGGGGTAGTCTCCGAGAATACGGGAGCGGTAGTCGGCGTAGGCGAGGACGCCCTCTTTGTCGAAGCCGAACTGACGCAAGAGCTGCTCGTACTTCTCCGTCGCCAACTCGTACTGCCGCTCGGCAACGAAGCGGTCTGCGTACTGCAAATAGCGCTCTTTGACCGGCCGGAGCTCTACCGCGGCGTCGAAGCGCTGGTTTCCGACGTCGTACTGCTCGGCGTCTATGGCGGCGAGTCCCTGCTCGTAGAGGCCCCGGGCCCGAAGGGGCTGATAGACAAACCGGTAGCCGGCGTAGCTCAAGGCGCCGACGACCGCCGCGACCACGACGATAACCCGGAGCACCGGGAGGACCGTGGTGCGAATCTGATACCCAAGGGTCCTGCGCTGCCGCTCGAAGGCGTCGCCGGTGCGTTTTTCGTAGCTCCGGGGGACCCGGATAGTCTTGCCGAGAATCCGCCCGGCGGTGGTCGCGATGGCCCGGGCCGACTCCTCCCGGACGAGCTGCCGTAGGAGGGCCTGGCCCTCTTCGGGGTCGGACTTCTCCTCGGCGAAGACCTGCTCCACCGCCATTTTGACGTTGAGGGGGAGCGTCGCGAGGGTCTGTTTGACCGCCTCGAACTCCTTCTCTGAGAGGGCGACCCCGGGCTGCCCGGCGTCCACCGGTACCGGCGGCGCGCCTGACACGTCGAGGGCGGGGTTTAGGTCTTCGTCGTCTCCGGCCTCTTCGTCGAGGGCCTCCTCGTCGGCGACGCCGAACTCCGCACCGAAATCGCCTAGGCTAAACTCGTCGATGTCCCCGATATCCGCCGAGACGTCTTCCCCGAGCTCGTCCCCCTCTTCGCCCATGTCGAAGTCGGAGCCGAAGGAGAAGTCGTCCCCGGCAGCTGCAACCCCTTCGGGTCCCGCGGGCCTCGCCGGACCGCCCTCTTCGTCGGTAATCTCGAAGCCTTCGTCCTCGAAGCCCATGTCCGGGGCGATGCTCGAGGTCTCCTCGGCGACATCTCCAAAGTCGTCGAGATCGCCGAGCTCTTCTTCCTGCTCGAAGTCCGGCAGGCCACCGAAGTCGGCTTCCGGACTTTCTTCGAACTCGGCTTCGGGCGGGGTTTCCTCCGGCTCCTCGGCAAGCTCGAAGTCGCCACCGAATTCCTCGGGAGGCTCCTCTGGGGGCTCCTCGGTGTCGGCTTCGGCTTCCGAAGCCTCGGTATCGGCTTCGAAGCCCGCCTCGCCAAAGTCCCCGAGATCGAAGTCGGGCTCGGAATCGGACTCCGGAATCTCGAAGTCGTC
>CAZTRQ010000190.1:0-1100 GCA_964616245.1 uncultured Spirochaetaceae bacterium
TTGGCCGGCGACGTAGCTCTGAAGGAAAAGCTCGAAGGTGCAGGAAGCCTTACCATCCCGGCTATTGTTCTCGGTGAATATGAGTTCGGTCTGCTGTTCTCCAGCGCTCGGGTAGCCATAGCCGAGGCTCTCGCGGCGCTTCTTCGGGATGTTGAGGTTCTGGCAGTTTCGAGCAACACGGCTCGCCACTATGCCGCGGTCCGCTCGGAGCTAAAGGCGGCAGGTACGCCGATTCCGGAAAACGATGTGTGGATCGCCGCCATCTGCCGGCAGCACGAGCAATTTCTCGTCTCTAACGACTCCCATTTCGATTACGTTTCCGGTATCACTCGAATCGCCTGGTAGCCTGTCCCAGGCGCGCCAACCCATCTGCCGCTACGGCGTGTAGGGAAAGGTGACGGGATCGGCCTCAACGCGGAGCATTCCGGTCCGGGACCTGCCTTTCTATGGGCTCGACGAGATCCCAGAGGTTTCCATAGAGGTCCTCGAACACTGCGACGCGCCCATAGTCGAAGCGTTGCGGCGGCCGGACGAAGTTAACTCCCCGATTCACCAGAGCATGGTAATCGCCTTCAAAGTCGTCCGTCTCCAGGAACAAGAACACCCGGCCACCTGTTTGATTCCCGACACGGGACTCCTGCTCCGGGGTTGATGCCCGGCCAAGGACGAAGGAAGCCGCACTATCGGCTTCCGGCGCCATGACTACCCACCGCTTGTTTTCGGATGGGAGCGGACGGTCCTCCAGCAGAGAAAACCCTAAGACGGATCGATAGTATTCGATAGCCTCGTCGTAGTCGCGAACGACGAGGGTTATTCGAGCAAGCCGTCGCATACAAAGCGCATCGTTAATCGGAGGCGGTCCAATGTCAACCGGCGCCGCCGGGTCGCGCGCCACCGCCCATATTGCACCCCGCCGCTTTGCCCTGACTTACCGATCGCCTATACTCGGCTGAGATGGCACGGATAATCGGCATTTGCGGCGGATCGGGTTCCGGAAAGACGACGATCGTAAACAAAATTCGGGAAGCGGTCGGCGAGTTCGCGATTATTCCCCAGGACAACTACTACAAGACCGCCGAACATGTCTCCAACGTCAACAT
>CAZTRQ010000190.1:1200-3836 GCA_964616245.1 uncultured Spirochaetaceae bacterium
AAACGCCTTCGGGATCTCATAGACCTTAAGCTCTACGTGGATACCCCTGACGACATCCGGTTTATTCGGCGCTTGCGCCGGGATGTAGAGGAGCGGGGCCGAACAGTGGATAGTGTAGTAAGGCAGTACCTGGAAGTGGTTCGCCCGGGGCACTTTCAGTTTGTAGAGCCCACCAAGATCTACGCCGACCTCATCGTCCCCGAGGGCGGGGCCAACGACAAGGCGCTTGAAGTCCTCGGATCCTTTATGCGGGAGACACTCACCGACTAAACAGCGGCCCGACCCCGCCCCGGCGCGGTGGACGGTCCTTGATGTCTGCGTACAACGCGAATATATTCTATTCATGGGATCAACGACGGTTCACATACCCGACGAAATTCTCGACCGGATCGACGCTATCGCGAAACGCCGCGGAACCAGCCGCAACCGAGTGGTCCTTGCTTCGCTAAAGGCGGAGATCGCCCGGGATTCCGGTGTCTGGCCGGATTCGTTCTTCGACACACCGGAGGAGGACGAGCTAAGGATTCTTATCGAGGCGACGGGCGAGTTTGAAGAAGCTCTCAGTCGGAACCGGAGAAACCGCGGAGCGGTAGTCCTGTGACCGTATCCGTTCTGGATACCTCCGCGTGCGCGGCGGCTATGCGTCACGATCCCGAGATTGAAGCGTTTCTTCGCTCCCGGGTGCCGGGGGACGTCGCCCTCGTTCCGCCGGTAGTCGCCGAGATCGAATACGGGATCCGTCGCCTTCACGCGGGTTCGCGCAAACGGATTTTGCTGGAGCGCGAATTACGGCGACTCCTAAAATCCTTACGCGTTCTGGAGTGGACGGGGGAGTCTTCGGTCCAGTTTGGAGAGATCAAAGCGCAGCTCGAACGGGACGGCGCCCCCATCGACGATATGGATGTCGCGATTGCCGCGGTTGCCTTGAGTCACGGCGCCGAGGTTCTCACCGCCAATCTCGTCCACTTCTCCCGGATAGCCACGCTGACGTCGCGGCATTGGTAAGGTGAAATCCGTCCCACCGACTGCGCTCCGGGGTTAGGCGACATGAGAAACTGACCCCCGGGAAGGTGCGTGCCTTTTCTTGGACCAAATCACGCCACCGGCCCAAGGAATCACACAAACGGATTCGTGACCCGGACGTCGGCGATTACTTGGCCGTCGTTTAAGTCCTCGGTGTAGAGAAGGGTACAGCCTGCGGCGGCGGCAGTGGCGACTATCAAGGCGTCCCAGTAGGAGAGTTGATGGTCTTGCGAGAGCCTTGCCGCATCAATGACATGCCCCACCTCGATACCGACTATCTCACAAGCCGATAGACGATGGATGCCATCGAGAGCGTCGCTATGGGAGAGGCTCAGCTTCCGCGTTGCCGCGACAAAGTACTCGGACAAGACCTGAGTGGACAGCACTATCCGGGCTCCGGCGAGCTCCTTCGCGATAAGGTTTCTCGCTGTCTCTTGCTTGGAGAGATCCTTCGTGTCGTGGGCGTAGAGCAGCACATTCGTGTCGAAGAAGCTCTTATCGCTCATGGAGCTCGTCCCGGCTAAACCGGATCGGGCTTACGGGAACGCTGGTCCGCTGGAAGTACGCCAAGAGCTCCGAGACGGGATCCGACGAGCCTTCCTGTTCGCTGACCATGCGCTGTAAGTAGTTTCGAACCATCTTGTTGACACTTGTATCGTGATCGAGGGCGATCCTTCTGGCCTTCTTTAGGAGGTGGTCGTCAATAGAGAGTGTGAGATTTGCCATATTACGTGCTCCACGGATTAAGTGTAGCACGTAACCCATTCCGCGTCAAACACGCGCTGTCCGCCGCATGGCCGTTGCGTGTCTGGGCCTTCCGAGGTTCTACCCGATTACGTTCTCTCCCCGAAGGCCGAAGTGGGGCGCTGCGAGGAGCAGATGGGCGTCGTTGGAGTAGATGGTGTCGAAGCCGGCGTCCCGGGCACAGGAGAGATGGATCGCGTCGGCGGTTCGGAGAAAGACGTTCCGCGGAAGATGACGGTATTCTAAGAAGGCGCTCTTAAGAAGGGCCGGGGTCAACGGAAGCCAGGTCCATATTTCATCTTCTTCGTCCCGGTCGAATTGGCTCAAGATGACGCCGAAATAGTGCTCGTCGATGCGCCCTTCCCGGGCGGCCCGGTGAAACGCGGCAATTAGTTCAACCCGGCCGTACTCGCAGCAGACCACCCGCGTAGGTGTCCCTGCGAGCTTTCGGACCTCACCGGACCCGGTCTCGTTGATGTAGCACTTCGCAAGATAGGCGGTGTCGAAGTAGATCACGGCCGGGACCGGTCGGCTCCTACGTCCCCCGCGGAGTCTCCTGCGACCTGTGGGAGCTCTTTGAACTCCGCAGATTCCCGGCGGTCGGAAAGGGAAACCTCAACCTGCTTCTCCTCGTAGGGGACGATTTCCGCCACCGGACGGCCGCGGTCGGTCACGAGAATTCTGTGATGCTCCGCCACCCCCCGGATCCAACGGCCCGTGTGGAGGTGCAGATCCCGAATGCTCACCCGCTTCATGTGCACATTGTGTCACATTGTTGCGGGTCCGGCAAGCTTCGCGCCCACGCTCGGATCGTCTGGAAGCTCCGAATGTGGACGGCGGTTACGAAGAGGCTCTATACTCAAGGTATG
>CAZTRQ010000191.1:0-3812 GCA_964616245.1 uncultured Spirochaetaceae bacterium
TTATCGGCGGCTGATGGAAACCCCTGCGATTTCCCTCCGGGCGGTCTCCAAGCGGTTTAGCCCCGGTGGGCCCGAAGCCGTCGCCGAATTGTCCCTCGACCTCCATGCCGGCGGGGTTATCGGCGTTCTCGGGGAGAACGGTGCCGGGAAATCGACCACCCTCAATATGATCGCGACGCTCCTAAGGCCGACCCGCGGCAGCATCCGGTTGATGGAATACGACACCGCCGAAAGCGCCCTCGAGGTTCGCCGCCGAATAGGGATTCTCTTCGGGTCCCAGGGGGGGCTCTACGGGCGCCTGACGGGACGGGAAAACATCACCTACTTCGGCGCCCTCCACGGTATGAGCAGGCGGCAGGCCGCGACCCGGGCCGACGAGCTCGTTGCGCTTCTCGGAATGGAGGAGTACGCCGAGAGGAGGGTCTCGACCTATTCGACTGGGATGAAGCAGCGCACATCCCTCGGGCGGTGCATCGTCCACGACCCCCCGGTGCTCCTTCTCGACGAGCCGACCGCGGGACTGGACCTCTCGGCGGCTTCGGTGGTCCATCGTTTTGTCCGGCGGTGGGCAGACGAGGGCAAGACCGTGCTCTTCTCGAGCCACCACCTCGACGAAATCCTCTCCCTCTGCGACCGGGCGGTCGTGCTGCACCGTGGCCGCCTTGCCCTGGACCACGTCCTCGACCGGGGCGACGCCGCCGAGGTCGAAGCGTTTCGCCGCCGCTTCACCGGGTTGGTGGCGGGAAGCGACGGCGCATTCGGGGACCCGGCGTGAGTACCATCTTCGTCATCCTGCGAAAGGAGCTTACCGACCTCTTCCGGGACGTGCGTAGCGTCTCGGTGTCGCTCTTGGTGCCGGTTATACTCTTTCCCTTGGTTTTCGGGGTGATGGCGGCAAACCTGCGGAACCAGAGCGACCCGACGCAGGAACCGATCGTCGTCGCGACCGGGGCACTGGACGCGGCTCTTGCCGGCGCTCTGGAACAGGTTCCCCAGCTGGCCCCGAAGGTTTCGCCGGATCCCGAAGCGGTCTTGTCCGCCGGCGAAGCGGAGGTTGCGCTTTTCCCCTCCGGAGACGGGAGCTACGATCCCTTGCACCCGGAGCTTACCGTCGTCTACCGACCGGGGAAGCCCCGGAGCCTTCTTGGGGCCGAGTTGGTGGCGCGGGTGGTCACCGAAGTAACCGTCTCCTTGCGCCGGAGCATTCTGGAGAGCGTTCCCTTCGAGGGGGTCGATGGGAGACTCGCAGAGCCCGTCGTCCTCGATCGCCGGGCCCTCGGTGACCTAGAAACCCAGGCGGGGCTCGATTTCCTGGGATTTCTGGTTCCTCTTCTCCTTATCGTCGCCACCTGCATCAGCCCCCTTCCGAGCGCCGCCGACCTCGGAGCCGGGGAAAAGGAACGCGGGACCCTTTCCACCCTCCTCGTCTCGCCGGTTACCGGGTCCTCCCTCGTCCTCGGCAAGCTCGCTGCCGTATCCGTCATGGGCGTTCTCGGGACCCTCTCCTTCGGAGTGGGTGTCTCGATCTCGCTTGCCATCAGCCCGGATCTCCTCGGTATAGACGAGATGGTCTTCTCCCTTGCTCCCGGCCGAATTCTGCTTCTCACCGTCTTTGGAGTTGGACTGGCCCTCTGTTTTTCGGCGGTCGAGCTCCTCTTAAGCCTCCTCGCAAAGTCTCCGAAGGAGGCGCAGGTTTTCTTCGTGCCTCTGTTGATCCTCTCCACCGCCGCGGGCTACGGAACCTACCTGATGGATCTCTCCCGGCTGAGCCCCTGGCTGGTCCACCTGCCGATTCTAAACGTCGGCATCGCCGTAAAGCAGGTGCTCCTCGGCGAAGGCTCGCCGTCTTTGCCTTTGGTCGCCGGGGCTTGGATGGCTGTGTATCTGACCCTCGCCGTCTTCGCTTCGCTGCGGCTCGTCCGTAACGAGAAAGTTGTCCTGCGGATTTGACACGCAGGCCCGCATTGGAGAGAATCCTACTATCACTGTCGATGGAGGGTCACATGGGTCTTTTAATTGGTGTTCTTGTCGTTCTTATTCTTCTCGTCGTCCTTATTCGCATCCTCTAACAGATTAGTCTCGGGAGTCTTATATGGAATTGATCATCGGTGTCCTGCTTGTCTTGATCTTGCTGGTGGTGCTGCTGCGACTTCTCTGAGGCGCCGGGACCGAGGCCACGCGACATAGCAACCCGATCTTCTCAGGTTTGACAGGGCCGCCTTTTGCGGGTAAGGTCCTTCTACTCTCTCCAAGGAAGGGCGGAAGTGAACTATTTTAACTCGTTATCGTTACGCGAACAAATCGGTCAACTCGGCAAGTGCCGGCTGATGCGCCGGGAAGAATTTAACGGAGCGGAAAAGCTCAAGGGTAAACGGATCGTTATCCTCGGCTGTGGCGCCCAGGGCCTTAACCAGGGGCTGAACCTCCGGGACAGCGGCTTGGACGTCGCCTACGCACTCCGGCCGGCGGCAATAGAACAGAAGCGGCAGTCCTACGTCAACGCCACGGAAAACGGATTTCCCGTCGATACCATCGAGAAGATGATCCCCCAGGCGGATCTCGTCGCGAACCTTACGCCGGACAAGCAGCATAGCGGCGTGGTGGCAACGGTAATGCCCCTGATGAAGAAGGGCTCATCACTCCTCTACTCCCACGGTTTTAACATCGTCGAAGAGGGAACGACCATCCGAAGCGATATCACCGTCATTATGGTGGCCCCCAAGGCTCCGGGCTCCGAAGTCCGGGAAGAGTACAAGAGGGGCTTTGGCGTCCCGACTCTTATCGCGGTCCATCCCGAGAACGACCCCCAAGGCGACGGCCTAGAGATTGCGAAGGCCTACGCCTACGGTACCGGCGGGCATCGTGCCGGAGTCCTCGAGTCCTCCTTCGTAGCGGAAGTAAAGTCCGACCTGATGGGAGAGCAGACGATTCTCTGCGGACTCCTGCAAACCGGGTCGCTGCTCTGTTTCGACAAGATGACCGCCGGGGGTATCGACGCCGGCTACGCCTCCCGGCTGGTGCAGTACGGATGGGAGACCATCACCGAGGCCCTAAAGCTCGGTGGCATTACCTTAATGATGGACCGGCTGTCGAATCCGGCAAAGATCGTTGCCTTCGAGCTCGCCGAAAAGCTCAAGACGATTATGACATCCCTCTTCGAGAAGCACATCGACGAGATTATGGACGGCACCTTCTCCTCCACGATGATGGAAGACTGGGCGAACGACGACGTCAATCTGTTGAGGTGGCGCAAAGAAACCGGGGAAACCGATTTCGAGAAGACACCGGCGCGCTCCGAGGAGATTCCCGAGCAGGAGTACTTCGACAACGGGGTCCTGATGGTCGCCTTCGTAAAGGCAGGTGTCGAGCTTGCCTTCGAGACCATGGTAAAGAGCGGCATAAAGGCCGAGAGCGCTTACTACGAGTCGCACCACGAGGTGCCACTTATCGCGAACCTTATCTCCCGAAAGAAGCTCTACGAGATGAACCGGATAATTTCCGACACCGCGGAATACGGCTGTTACCTCTTCGCGAACAGCTGCGTTCCCCTTCTCGGAGACTTTATGAAGGACATCGACGTCAACGTAATCGGTAAGCCCTACGACGTCGTGGAGACGGACAACCTCGACCTTCGAGAGGCCAACGAGAAAATCCGCAACCATCCCATCGAAATTATCGGGGCGTCCTTGCGGGCGGCGATGCAGGGAATGCAGGCTCTCAAGGGTTGATCCGGGCCCGGCTCCCCGCCGGGTCCGGTTCTAAGACCATCCGGTGCGTCGTGCACCGGAGCCGCTGGGCCGGGTCGTGGGAAA
>CAZTRQ010000192.1:0-3672 GCA_964616245.1 uncultured Spirochaetaceae bacterium
GTACCCACCACTTCGGGGCTTAGCTCGAAGCCGTGGATAAATCCATCGACAATCCGCCGAGGAGACGCGATGTACATCCGGGCGTCGGTCCCCACGGGACAGACCGCTGTCCCCCCCTGGAGCGTGTCCCGAAGGATGCTGCTCGCAAAGGTGCTCGCCGCCCGGTTCGGTTTTCCGGGGCGGATAACCACCGTCGGAAGCCGGAGGCTCCGTCCCTCGACAAAGCCTTTCCGGGTGTAGTCCTGGACGAGAAGCTCGCCGATCGCCTTCTGGGTACCGTAGGAGTTCTGGGGGGTCACGTTAAAGCTGTCTTCGATGACCGGCGGCAGCTCTCCCCCAAAGATTGCCAGGCTCGAAGCGAAGACGAGGCGGGGTGCCTGCTCCTGCCGCCTGCAGGCCTCGAGAATGTTCCGAATACCCTCGACGTTTACCCGCATACCGAGGTCGAAGTTCTCTTCTGCATCGGCGCTGACAACCGCGGCGAGGTGGAACACCCCGTCGGTATCCCGGCCGATTAGTTCGGCGGTAACCGAAGGGTCTGAGATGTCGCCGGTGTGGACCCGGATCCGCTCGTCTGCCGGGAGATCCTCGGGTTCGGTAATATCGAGAAGCGTTAGCGAAGAAATTTCGTTCTTCCGGCCCTCGGAACCGACCAGATATCCGCGGTCGAGAAGGGCCTTCGTGAGCTTCTTGCCCAAAAACCCTGCTGCGCCGGTGATTATGAGGTTCATCTATTACTCCTTCCTGGAATTGTGCACAGTATAGCAGAGCCGTCCCGGGAACGAAAGGTCAGGTGCCCGACGATGCCGCTGCCCGGGCCGGAAGTCCTCGCTTCTTTCGATAGTCGTCGATGGTGTCCATCGGGGGCCGTTCCTCTTCGACTATCTGATACTCGACGGTCTCGAACTCCTCGTCCTTTACTTGAAACTGCCGTAGCACCGTGCTCAGCTCCGGAAGCTCCGGAACAACCTCCAAGGATTGAACCCGGGACAAGAAGGTCTGGAGGATACCGAAGGCCATCCGGCCGAGACTCCGGGTGGACTGGTTCCGGTGAACCCGCTGGTCAAGATCGGTCTGGCCGAATGCCTCCATCCCCCACCGGGTGTAGACGTCGAGGAGGTGGGAAGTCTCGACCCCGTAGCCGATCGGAAACGGGATCGCCTCGAGAACCTCCCGCCGGACGGCGTACTCCCCGGAGAGGGGCTGTACGATCGCGGTTAACTCCGGGAAGAAGAGGGAAAACAGCGGCCGTATGAGAATCTCGGTAACCCGGCCGCCGCCGGAAGGGCGGATACCGTGGGAGAAAGCCAAGGGGCGGTCGTAGAAGGCCTTTACATACTTCATCTCCGGCCGGTAGATCAGGGGAGCCACCAAGCCGTAGACGAAGCGGGGATGGATGTTCTTTATGTCGGCGTCGATGTAGACGACGATGTCCCCCTCGAGCTGGTGGATCGCCTTCCACAGGTTCTCCCCCTTACCACGCTTGGGTTCGAGGTTCGGGAGGATGTCCGCCGCGAGGTAGGTATCGGCTCCGAAGGATCGGGCAATTTCGAGGGTCTTGTCGGTGCTACCGGAGTCGATAACGGAGAGCTCGTCGAGTAAGGGGTAGCGCTGCATCAACTCGGAACGAAAAATGACCACCTCTTTTCCGATCGTAGACTCTTCGTTGAGAGTCGGTATGCAGAGGGAGATCGTCAGCCCGGATTTCTCCTTCGCCTCTATCAGCGCCTTTAGGTCCCGAAACTCCGAGTGGTGAAAGGTGTTGTTTTTTATCCACTCGTTAATTTTCTTCACAACAGCCTCCGTCGAGGGCGAGAAGCAGGCCGAGAAGCTGGGCGATACCTTTTTCGATAGGGTCGATATCCAATCGTTCGTTCTCGTCGTTGAGGTGGTCCCCGTCGGTAATCCCGATGGTCACCGCCGGGATTCCTTTGTCGATAAAGGCCGACAGCTCCGAGGTGCTCGGCGTTATCCGGCTTACGACCCCGAGCCGCTTCAAAATATTCCGGGCGTGGTCCGCCAGGGGATGGGAAAACTTCAAGCCCCCGGGCTGTCGCCGGGAGAGGACGTGGAACACGACATCTGCCCCGGTTTGGGAGGAGACCTCGGCGGTAATGTCCCCGATCTGGTCCCCGAGCTCCTGCACCAACTCTCCACTCTCGCTGCGGATCTCGAACTGAAGGGAGGCCTGAGTCGGGATGGTGTTAAAGGATGCCCCGGACTCGACGGAGTTCAGCACGATAGTCGTCCGGGGTCGCCTCGGAAGGGGAATCTCCAGGATGCGGTTGATAACGTCGTTCATGTTGACGATGGCGCCTCCCGCGCCGAAGCGCGTCCAGTCGTACTCCTCGGGTACTTGGTAGTTGATCTCTCCCCGGATCATGCCGATCGAGGCGTAGCTGAGGCGCCCGAGCTTTACCCCCTCGACCAGAATCCCCGCGGAAACCGGGATCTCCTTGTTGTCGAGAAAAAAGCGCATACCTTCGATGTCCCCCCGGCCGAGGCTCCGGGCGGATCCCATCAGAATGACGTTGGACTTGAGGGTGATGCCGAGCTGTTCGAGGATAATCGGAAGACTCGCGACCGCCGCGACTCCCATGCTGTTGTCCCCGACCCCCCGCCCGGTGACGGACCCCGGCTGGATAAGAACGGTGTGGTCCTCGGTTTCCTCGAAAACGGTGTCCATGTGGGCAACGACCATGATGTTCCGATCACCCTCGCTCCCCGGGATAATCCCCAGGGCGTTTCCCACCTCGTCGGTCGAGCAGTTCAACAGTTGATACTCGTTAAAGCGTTCGAGGAGAAACTGCATCCGCCGCTGTTCCTGGAAGGTTGGGGCCGGGATCTCGGCAATCATCACCAGATTGGTAAGGATAATCTCCGAAAGCTCTCGGATTTTTTCTTGGTAGTTGTCAAGAGAGTCTAGAATCTGTGGAAAGCCGGTCGCTTGCCAGGCTCCCCGTGCGCTGGGGGTAATCATGGGTGTAATTCCATACTACGGCACGCGGTAGTCTAAATCAAGGTTCATTGACGGCGGGAACCTCCCCCACTATGATGTAAGGAGATCCACAGATACACATCCGCCCGAGGAGAATGCATGGCTAATCTAGAAGCAACCTACATGGGTTTGTCCCTACGAAACCCCTTCGTCGTCGGTGCATGTAGCATGACCGCTCACATGGACGCGTTAAAAAAGATGCAAGACGCCGGAGCCGGCGCTGTCGTAATCCAGTCCCTCTTCGAGGAGCAGATCCTCTTAGAGAAGTACAAGATGGAAGAAGACATCGAGATGTACGACGACTGGCACGCAGAGATGACGAACATCTTCCCGGACATGGAGCACTCCGGCCCCGAAGAGCACCTGATGTGGGTCCAAAAGTCGAAGGAAGCCCTCGATATTCCCGTTATCGCCAGCCTAAACTGCGTCAACGAGGAGACCTGGGGCACCTGGGCCAAGCGTCTCGCCGAGACCGGCGTCGACGGCCTGGAGCTCAACTTCTTCTCCATTCCGATGCGCTTCGACCAGTCGGCGGACCACATCGAGCAAGACCAGATCGCCGCTCTCAAGGCGGTAAAGAAGGCGGTAAAGATTCCGGTTTCGGTCAAGCTGAGCGCCTTCTACACGAGCCCCTTGGAAATGATGAAGCAGCTCGAATCCGCAGGCGTCGACGG
>CAZTRQ010000193.1:0-3648 GCA_964616245.1 uncultured Spirochaetaceae bacterium
CGCGGCAACTTCGGGCTGACTCTGCTTGAGGGACCGGTAGCGGATCTCCTTGTACATATAGTCCGAAAGCGGGGTCGTGGGCTCCTTGCTGTCGAGCTGGAAGGGATTCTTCCCCTCGTCCTTCAGGCGGGGATCGTAGCGGTACATCGGCCAGAGGCCGCTGGTAACCGCCGACTTCTGCTGGTCGAGGCCCCGGGACATATCGATACCGTGGGCGATACAGTGGGAGTAGGCGATAACGATCGACGGTCCGTCGTAGCTTTCCGCCTCGAGTAACGCCTTGATGGTGTGCATTCGGTTGGATCCCATGGCGGTTCGGGCGACGTAGACGTAACCGTAGCTCATCGCCATCATTCCAAGGTCTTTCTTCTTGATGCTCTTTCCGCCGGCGGCAAACTTTGCGATGGCGCCGATCGGCGTCGCCTTGGACATCTGGCCGCCGGTATTCGAGTAGACCTCGGTGTCGAGGACCATGATGTTGACGTTGCGCCCGGAGGCGATAACGTGGTCGAGCCCACCGTAGCCGATGTCGTAGGCCCAGCCGTCTCCACCGAGGATCCAGACCGACCGCTGTACCAGGTAGTCGGCTACCGAGGAAAGCTCGGCACCGGCGCCACCCTTGTCGAGCTGCTTCTTGAGCTCGGTAACCAAGAGCCTTTGCTCTTCGATCTCTTCCGGGGTCGACTGGGGGTTGGACTTAATTTTTTGAAGGATGGCCTTGTCGACCGAGCCCTTGCCTTCCTGGAGCATTAGGTCTACGAGCTCCAGAGCGTATTCCCGGAGCTTGTCCGAGGTTAGACGCATTCCGAAGCCGAACTCTGCGGCGTCCTCGAAGAGGCTGTTGGACCATGCGGGTCCGCGGCCGTCGGCCCGGGTGGTGTAGGGCGTCGTCGGGAGGTTTCCGCCGTAAATGGAGGAGCATCCCGTGGCATTGGCGATGATCATCCGGTCGCCGAAGAGCTGGGACATCAGCTTGACGTAGGGTGTTTCTCCGCAGCCTGCACAGGCCCCGGAGAACTCGAAGAGCGGCTCGAGGAGCTGGCTTCCCTTGGTGGTTCGGCGGTTGATCAGGGCAGGGTCGGTGTTCGGGATCTTAAGGAAGTATTCCCAGTTCTCCGCTTCCTGGTCTCTTAAGGGGATCTGGTCTGCCATGTTGATGGCTTTGTGGTCCGTCTTCTCGCCGTCGACCTTCTTGAAGGCGGGACAGGCGTTTACACAGGCGACACAGCCGGTGCAGTCCTCCGGAGCAATCTGAATGGTAAACTTAAGGCCCTTGAGGTCCTTGCCCATGGCGTCGATCGACTTGAAGGTCTCCGGCGCGTCGGCGAGGTATTTTTCGTCGTAGGCCTTCATCCGGATGGTTGCGTGGGGGCAAACCGCCGAACAGTCTCCGCACTGGATACAGACTTCCGGGTCCCAGACGGGGATCATCTCGGCGATGTTTCGCTTCTCGTACTTGGTGGTTCCGAGGGGGTAGGTTCCGTCGTTCGGAAGCTTTGATACAGGGAGCAGCTGTCCCCGGCCGGCGATAATCTCTCCGGTTACCTCTTTGACGAAGGCCGGCGCGTTGCCGGGAACCGGCGGGGCCATGTGGAGGTCACCGGAGGAGGACTTCGGGTAGTCGACCTCTTCGATGGCGTCGAGGGCCGCGTCGATGGTGTCGATGTTTCGGTCTACGACGTCCTGCCCCTTCTTGCCGTAGGTCTTTTCTACCGCCTTCTTGATAAGCGAGACGGCCTCGTCCTCGGGAAGCACGCCGGAGATCTTGAAGAAGGCGGTTTGCATGATAACGTTGATCCGGCTTCCCATCTTCATTCGCTCGGCGATGCTCATGGCGTCGATGACGTAGAACTTGAGCTTCTTGTCGATAATCTGTTTCTGCACCTCGACGGGAAGATGGTTCCAGACTTCGTCCTTGCCGTAGGGGGAGGCGAGGAGGAAGGTTCCCCCGTCTTCTACCTTCGACAGCATGTCGTACTTCTCGAGGAAGCTGAACTTGTGACAGGCGAGGAAGTTGGCGGTCTGGATGAGGTAGGTGCTCTTGATCGGCTCCTTACCGAAGCGCAAGTGGCTAACCGTGGTCGCGCCGGCTTTCTTCGAGTCGTAGACGAAGTAGCCCTGGGCGTAGTTCTCCGTCGCCTCTCCGATAATCTTTATCGAGTTTTTGTTGGCGCCGACGGTTCCGTCGGAACCGAGGCCGTAGAAGACCGCCCGGTGGACGCCCTCCTGGGAGGTGCGGAAGCTCTCGTCCCACTCGAGGTTGGTGTGGGTTACGTCGTCGTAGATACCGACGGTAAAGTGGTTCTTCGGATTCTTTTCCGAAAGGTTGTCGAGGACCGATTTGGCCATTCCGGGGTTGAACTCGTTGGATCCGAGGCCGTAGCGGCCGCCGACGACAATTGGGTAGCCGGAGAACTTGGAGTTTCCGTCGGACATGTGCTCACCGATGGCGGTTCGGACATCTTCGTACATCGGCTCTCCGACGGCTCCCGGCTCTTTGGTCCGGTCGAGGGCCGCGATGGCCTTTACCGTCTTCGGCAAGGCGTCGGCGAGGGCCTGGTAGCTAAAGGGGCGGAAGAGGCGAACCTTCAAGAGGCCGACCTTCTCGCCTTTGCCCACGAGGTAGTGGACCGTTTCGTCCATGGTTTCGGCGCCGGAACCCATCATAATCGCGACGCGTTCGGCGTCCGGAGCCCCGACGTAGTCGAAGAGCTTGTACTGCCGGCCGGTAGCCTTCGCGAAGCGGTCCATGCAGTCCTGGACGATTCCCGGGGTCTTTACGTAGTACTCGTTTACGCTCTCCCGGGCGGCGAAGAAGACGTCGGGGTTTTGGCTGGTCCCGCGAATCGCAGGATTCTCCGGGTTGAGACCCCGCATCCGGTGCGCCTGGACCGACTTCGGGTCGATGAGCTCTTTCATCACCTCGTAGGGAAGCTCTTCGACCTTCTGAATCTCGTGGGAGGTTCTAAAGCCGTCGAAGAAGTGGAGGAAGGGGATTCGGCTCTCGAGGGTCGCCGCCTGGGCGATGAGCGCCAAGTCCATGACTTCCTGGATAGAGTTTGACGAAAGGAGGGCGAAACCGGTCGACCGGGCAGCCATTACGTCCGAATGATCGCCGAAGATGCTCAAGGCCTGGCTTGCGACGGCCCGGGCGGCGATGTGGAAGACGGTCGGGGTAAGCTCCCCTGCGATCTTGTACATGTTCGGAATCATCAGAAGGAGACCCTGGGACGCGGTAAACGTCGTGGTCAGGGCACCGGTGGTCAAGGCACCGTGGACGGCGCCGGCGGCTCCCGCCTCCGATTGCATCTCGACTACGTGAGGGATAGAACCCCAGATGTTCTTCCGGTCTTGGGCGGAATACTGGTCCGATAACTCTCCCATGGGAGAGGAAGGGGTAATCGGGTAAATTGCGATCACTTCGTTGGTAGCGTGGGCGGTGTAAGCCGCCGCGGTGTTACCGTCGATGGTGACCATATTCTTGCTAGCCATGTGGAACGACCTCGTTTCGTGGATTCCCCGCGGCAAGTGTGGTCTCGCGGCGAGGTGCAAATGCTCGATGGGCCCGGGGGCCGTTACGGGCATCTTGGATATTTTGGATTTTCTACACCGATATCATACCCGATATTGGGAGAATCCGCAAGGGAT
>CAZTRQ010000194.1:0-3611 GCA_964616245.1 uncultured Spirochaetaceae bacterium
CCAAGGCCCCGAAGGGCTCGTCGAGGAGGAGCGTCTCCCGGCCGCTCAAGACGGTCCGGAGAAAGGCCGCCCGTTGCCGCATTCCCCCGGAGAGCACCTGGGGATAGTAGCCGTCGAAGCCCTCGAGACCGAAGCGCGGCATCAGCTCCCGGGCTTGCTCCCTGGCTTCACCGAGATTTGCGCCCTGGATCTCTAGCGGTAAGATAACATTGTCGAGAACCGTTCGCCAGGGCAGTAAGAGGTCCCGTTGGGGCATGTAGGCGACGGACCCCGTTCGATCCGCGACCGTCTCTCCGTCGATCCGGATACTTCCCCCCTCGGGCTGAAGCAGCCCTGCGATTACGTTGAAGAGGGTGCTTTTGCCGCTTCCACTCGGCCCGATAATCGTTACGAATTCCTCCGGAAGCACGTCCATCGAGACCTCCCGGAGCGCCGGGACGCTACGGCCTTCGCCGTGAAACGTCACCGAGACATTGTCGATTTCGAGCCGAGGGACGGTGGCGGTCTTCATCGTGCTATCGACCCGTTTCTCCGGGGAGGTAGTCGTTGGAATACGCCGAGGCAGGATCGAACTCCTTTTCGAGAACCCCGACCTCTCTCATCCAGTCGGCGTAGTCCCTCCAGATCGCTTCTTCTTGGTATCCCCAGTGGGGAGCGTCCATTACCATTCGTTCGGAGAGCCAGGGCACGCTGTCGAGCAACTGCTCTTGGTTCAGCTCCGGCACGGCGGCCTTTAGAATCCGCGCCGATTCCGTCGGGTTCTCGATGACGAATCGATGCCCCCGGCTCAACGCGCCGAGGAACGCTCGGGCCAGCTCCGGATCTTCGGCGAGGGTAGACTCGCTCGCGATGACGACCGGGGTGTAGTAGTCCGGAATGCATTCGCTGTACTCGTTGAGAGGAAAGTAGGTGATGTCTATTCCCACCCGCTCGGCCTGGAAGCCTTGGGTGCCAAAGTAGATCCAGACGATGTCCGCTTGTTCCTGCTGGAGCATCGCGAGAAGCTCGGTGCCCGCGGGGACAAAGTCGATGGTGGAGGGGTCGCCGCCGACGCACCGGACAAGTGTCGCGAGGGTCGGCTCCTCGAAGGGGGACTGAAAGGTCCCGTACCTCAGGTTTTCGAAGTCCGCCGGCGTTTCGACCCCTTCCTCGGCGCGAACGGCGAAGCCCGATGTGTTGGTCTGGAGCATCGCGGCGACGGAGACCAGGGGCACGCCGTCGGCTCGGAGCAGGGTCAGGTTCTCCTGGAACCCGACCCCGAAATCGGCCCTGCCACCGGCAACCGCAGCCTCTGCAGAGACCTCACCAGGCTGGACGATCTCCACCTCCAGCCCGGCCTCGGCAAAGTAGCCCTGGTCTTCGGCGACGAAGATGCCTACATGGTTTACGTTCGGCACCCAGTCGAGCATAAAGGTCACCTCACGACCGGCCTCTTCGGCGCTTCCGGCGGAGAACAGAAGGACGGGGGTAAGCATCATCAAAAGACTCGCAAAGAAACTGTTACGAAGCATGGAAAACCTCCACACAGAAAAAGATTAGTAGATCCCTTGCTCTTCCCACTGCTCCCGTCGTTGGGTGGTGTAATACCAGGGAAGGGCGAGGTGTTCGATCGCGAAAACCACGAGAAAGAGCCCGATGCTCACGAGTGTAGTAATAAACATGGCGACAAAGACCTGGTCGGTCTCGAGGGCGTTCTTGGAACGGAGCATGTACAGCCCCAGCCCGCCGGAGCCGCTGACCCATTCACCGACGGTTGCGGCTACGACGCTGTAGGTTACCGAGAGGCGCAAGCCGCTAAAGAAGGACGGCAGCGCCGCCGGCAGTCGCACCGTGCGCCAAATCTGCCGACGGCTCGCCCGCATCGAGCGGAGAAGCCGGATATAGTCGGGATCGGTGGAGGTCAGGCCGTCCACCGTGGCGACGGTCATCGGAAAAAAGGTAAAGAGAACCACGACCATAACGTTGGGAGTAAGCCCGAAGCCGAACCAGATGACCAAAAGCGGCGCGACGGCGAGGATTTGAACGGTCTGCGAGGCGACGAGAAGCGGATAGAGCGCCCGCCGGAGGAGCGGCAAGAGGTCCATGGCACCGGCAAAGGCCACCCCAAAGACTATCGCAATAGAGAGCCCAAGCACGGTTTCCAACAGGGTCGTCAGTATCGCCGGACCGAGAAACCCCCAGGTTTCGACCCCCGCCTGGACGACCTGCACCGGAGAGGGCAGGATAAACGGCGGTAGCCCGGTCGCGACGACGATGAGATGCCAGGCTGCTACCGCCCCGACGACGACCGTCGCCGGGGGCCCGGCGGTCCGGAGATTCATTTCGCTTCGCCGCCCCGATACTTCGCGGTCTTGCCGTCGATCGTGGTCCCCTTGACCGAGTCGGCGATCTTTATAACCGTGACGACCGTCTCGACATCACCGTCGAAACAGGCCCGATGGGCGGCCTTGGCAACTTCGAGGAGCTCGTCGAGGTCATCACCCTCTAAGGTTGTCTCGAGAGGGCCGACTTCGTAGCGGACACCGCTCTCCTGGATAACCCGGATAGCCTTATCGACCACCGGGATCGCGTCTTTGGTGAGAGGAAGGACTTGTACGGAAACATTGCGGGTTCGATTATCCATAGCTACACCCCTGCAAAAACAGAATAGCTGGGGTTACCTCGACGGCTGACCGCCCCGGGTAGTCTACGGATCATCATGCTCCCTCCGCTGGAATTATCCAGTTCAGGTTCAACGGGTATGATCTCAGCCTGTTCGGCACCCCAACGGTCAAATGATACTTCCAGCCGGTACCGGAGGTCAACATTTCCGCCGAAGCCCTCAATGGCCAGGTAATCCAGTGCCGTCATGATAAGTAGCGATGGACACTACGAACGATCTACTTCTTAGGCCCCGGGAACGCCTGATGGCCCGGGGCCCCGAAGCCCTCTCGGACCGGGAGCTCGTATCCATTCTACTCGGCTGGGGAATCCGGGGTCGCCATGTCGACACGGTTGCACAGGACGTCGTTGCCGCAATCGACCGCCGGGGCGCCGAGCTCGAGATCCGGGACCTCGAGGCGATTCCGGGCTTAGGGGAGGCCAAAATCACCCTCGTCCTCGCTGCCTTCGAAATTGCCCGGCGGGTCCTCTGCCCTACCCGGCACCGCATCACCTTTCCCGGAGACGTAATGCCCTTGATCTCCCACTACGCCGACCGGAAGCAGGAGCACTTTCTCGCCCTGCCGTTAAACGGAGCCCACGAGGTTATCGCCTGCCGGGTCGTCTCGGTCGGCCTGGTAAACCGGGCGCTGGTGCATCCGAGGGAGATCTTCGCCGAAGCGATCGTCGACCGGGCGGCGGCCATCATAGTGGCCCACAATCATCCGAGCGGAAACATCGAGCCCTCCCCGGAGGATCGCGAGGTAACCCGGCGCCTCTACGCCGCGGGTGAGACCCTGGGGGTAAGCCTCCTCGACCACGTTGTATTCTCGCGGAACGGCTACTTCAGCTTCCTCGAGCACGACCTGTTGGGGAAATAGCGCATAGACAGCGTCGAACTACATCATATTTGGTAGCTGCGCAATGATGACTCGCCCCCCATGCTGCCGAACTTCTTCGATATCCTGCCG
>CAZTRQ010000195.1:0-3565 GCA_964616245.1 uncultured Spirochaetaceae bacterium
GCCTCGGCGCGTTCTCGTCACGGTTCCGCCGGGGATATTGACGTGTCGGGAAGCCTGCGAATTCTAACCGGCCGGTCGGCGCTCTTGTCCCCATCATCCACCCGGAGAAGCTCTGTTGTTATCCCCGACAACCTGAGGTAGAGTTAAAGTTATGTTGAAAAGTCTCCGTCGATTTGTCCTGGTCGGCTCGCTCTGCGGTTTCGGCCTCCTCTTTGGAGGGCCCCTCGAGGCGCAGAATGCCGGTATCGTCTATGCGGAAGGCGGAGATTTCAGCGTAATACACCAACGTCAGGAACAGTACTTCAGCGTAGGCGTGGACGATGTTCTCGGGCTCCCTCTCGAGGCCGGCGATCTCGTTCAAACCGGAAACGGTACCTTTCTCGAGATCCAAACGACGGGCAGCGGTGCACTCTTTAAGATAGCCGAGAACACGAGCTTTCGCCTCGATCACTCCGGCGAAGACGGTAGCTCCCGACTAGACCTTACCTACGGCCGGGTTCGGGCGAAGGTGGATGCCGTCGCCGCCGGGACCTTTTTAGAGATGCGAGGACTTAGCGTCGTTGCGGGGGTTCGGGGAACGGATTTCGGGTACGACATTATCGTTACTCCCCGGGGGACCGGCGAACCGGTTCTGCAGATCTACACCTTCGAGGGGAGCGTGGTCGTTGCCGAGGCCAGTCCTTCGGCGGATTCGGGTGCCTCGCTCATATCCCGGTCCTCCGCTCAGACGACGATCCAACCCGGCCAGATGATCGTCTTGCCTCTCTCGACGGTCGTCGCGGGGAATCTCCAGGAGGCCCTATCGCGACCACCGTCGACTATCACGACCGAAGTGCGAGACTTCTGGGATGCCCATCCCTTTCGGTCCGCCCCAGGAGACATGCCACAAGTCGCCGAGTTAACCCCGGGGATTGCCGCTGCGGACCCTGTTCCTGACGAAGACGCGCTCCGCGTCGAGCCCCTGGAGCCGTTACCGCCCTTCGTCTTCGCCGCCCCACCGATGGCGGTCGTCGAAATGATCGAGACCCCTGTCGAAGAGGTGGCCGAAGAAACGCCGGAAGAAGAGCCCTCCGACAGAGAGGGGCCGACGGGGGAGGGGTGGAAACGCGCAGGGACCGGGGTGGCGATAATAGGGAGCGTTGTGGCTCTGACCGGGGTCGCGATGTACTACGCCTTGGATCTCGTCGACGTGCCGGCGAGCTACGAACCCGCCGTCTCTCCGGGTATAACCATGATGATCGGCGGTGGCAGTATGGTTGTCGGTGGCCTCGGGGCGTACATTACCGGGGCGGTTTTAGCCGGCCGCTGAGCCCGACGACCTTAGGTAATTAAACGACCTTAGGTAATGAAACGACCGGTGGCGTCCTCTACCTGACGAATCTCCGTCGTCGTCCGTTCCGAAATCTTCGAGACGTTCTCCGATCGTGCCGAGATCTCTTTCGTGCTGTTCAACACCGATTCGAGGTCGCTCTTGATTCCGTCGCTGAGAGAGCGTAACTCGGTAAAGTGCCCGAGAATCGACTCGATAGCGTCTTTCATTTCCCGGGCACCGTCCCGAACCTGGACCGTTACGTCGCGGATCTGCGACAGCCCCTGAAGAACCTGCTGCCCCCCGGAATCCTGCTCCGAGAGGGCAGACTGGACCTCAGCCTCGAGGTCGTTGACGTTGTCGACGAGGCGCTTGATACGGTCGAAGGACTCCCGGGCGATCGACGCCGCGGAAACCATCCCGTTTATCGTCGAGGTCGTGTCCTTTAGCTGATTCTTGATGACCCGCGACTGGGTGGAGGAGTCTTCGGCAAGCTTGCGGATCTCGTCGGCGACGACGGCGAAGCCCCTGCCTGCGTCGCCGGCGTGGGCGGCTTCGATCGCCGCGTTCATCGCGAGAAGGCTCGTTTGGGCTGCGATGTTGGCGATAAGCGTGTTCGCGTTCTCCAACTGTCCGCTCTGTTCGGCGACGACTTGGGACTGCGTACCCATCGATTCGAGTTTCTCCGAACCGTCTTCGCTCGCAGTGACGAGCTCGCCGACGCTCTCGTCGACCTTGTCGAGGTTACGTCGAATGGCGCTGATGTTTGCCACCATCTGCTCTATGGATGCCGAGGACTCCTCCACATTGGCCGCCTGGGTCGAGATGACAGAGTCGAGGGACTGAATATTCCTCGTAATCTCCTCGACCGCGGTAACCGAGTCTTGGACATTTTCCGCGTGGGTGTCCATTCGGTTAAAGAGTCCGTCGATCTGGTCTACGATCGATCGAACCGCTTCGGCAGTCGTCGTCATCTCTGCCTCGAGCTGGTGACCCGTACTACCGAGGCGGCTCGTTGACTCCTTGATGCTATCGACGAGGCCCTGCAGGGTGCCGATAAAGCGATCGAAGTGATCCCCGAGACGGCCTACCTCGTCGCTGCTTCGGATGTTAAGACGCCGAGTAAGGTCTCCCCCGCCTTCGGCGATCTCGGCAACCGTCGAGGAGAGGCGGTTGATTGGGGTGCTTACCGCACGCCGGGAAAAGCCGACGATAGCAGCGATGGCGACTACCGCGACGCCACCGAGTATCAGATACATCAACCATTGGTACCGGCGATCTTGAGCGAGGAGGCCCGTGTGATCGCTTACGACAACGAAATGGCCGTCGATGGTGCCGGAAAAGTCTTCGATGGGGACGTAGGCAATGGAGAAGCCGTCGATGACGTCGACGACTAGCTCTCCGGTCTCGGTCGCCCGGTCGACGAGCTCGCCCCGGAGGAGGGTATCGACGTCGATCCATTCGGCGGTAATTTCGGAAACCAGGCTGTTTCCGACACTACCCCCGAAGAGCGTTTCGAGGTCCTCTTCGAAGAAAAGCGAACCTGCCTTTTCCGCGTTAACCAAGACCACGATCCCTGTCGACTCCTCCCCCGTGTCGAGAAAGGGTGCGACGTCGGTGCTGTCGTAGTAGTTTTCCAGGGTCCCCTGAAACTCTCCGTCGGCAAAGACCGGTGCTATGCCGCGAACCACGAAACCGCCTCGCCCGAGCTCGATCGCCCGCAAGGGGGTCTGGGTCTCTTCGACGTGGAGGATAGTCTGCCGGAAGAACGAAAGATCGTCTCCGGCTCGATCGGTCCAGGTGCGAAAAAAGCTGACGGCCGGACGACGATGAAAGTGGATTCGGTACTCTTCAAGGCCGAGGTTTCGGGCCAAGGCGTCGGTGACGGGGACCACGTTTTCCCGAAGAATAACCTGGCCCTCGGAGACCCGAGGGGCGGTGTAGGCTCGCTGCACCGGCTCGAGGGACGCGACGATCGTGGCAACCTGAAGCGCCTTTTCGCTAAGCTCGTCTATCGCGAGCTCGAGGAGCTCCGCTTTCTCCACCGAATCGCGGCGCACCTGCTGGGTGAACCGATCGGTGGAGTAGACCCGGAAGAGGCCCGCCAAACCGGCAAGTATTACGACGAACACGACCAGGATGAGTAAAGAAATTTTTTGATAGATTTTCATTGTTCTGTGCCTCGGATTATATCACACACCAAGAGAGTTACCCCGGACGCGATTCGAACGCGTGACCTACTGCTTAGGAGGCAGT
>CAZTRQ010000196.1:0-3535 GCA_964616245.1 uncultured Spirochaetaceae bacterium
AAAGAGTTTAGCCCCTAGGGGAATCGAACCCCTCTTTGTAGACTGAGAATCTACCGTCCTAGCCGATAGACGAAGGGGCCATCCGCTTCCCGGGGAGGATTTGAACCCCCACTAGCAGAGCCAGAATCTGCTGTGCTACCATTACACAACCGGGAATCGCTCTGTCTCCGCAGAGAGTATTGTCCCGTCATTGTTCTGTCAAGTAACGCTCGACCGATTGGCCCCGGAGCGCCCTACTCGCCGGAATAGTCCAACAAGGTCTGGATTTCCACTCCGGTAAGGCGGTCGGCGAAGTCCAAGAAGGGCAATCCGATAACGGCAAAAATGTCGGTAACCTCGGCTCCTGCCCGCTCGAAGAGCCGCATCGCCGCCCTCAAGGTCCCGCCGGTGGCGATTAAGTCGTCGACGAGGAGGACCTTCGCGCCCTCCGGCACCTCGATCGGCTGGATTTCGACGATCGCCTTGCCGTACTCGAGCTCGAAGGATTCCTCGATCGTCTCCCCGGGAAGCTTTCCCTTCTTCCGTACGAGAATCAACGGGAGCCCGAGACGAAGGGCGATCGGAGCGGCGAAGGCGAAGCCTCGGGCCTCGACCCCGGCGACCACACCGAATCCCTTTCCGGAGTAGCGCCGGAGTGCTTCGTCGATGCAATAGCCGAAGGCCTCCGGATCGTTAAGGACCCCGGTTATGTCGTAGAAGAGAATTCCTTCGTGGGGAAAATCCGGAACCTTGCGGATCGATTTATCGAGAGTGCGTGCGTCCATCGCTCGACAGAGTAGCGAGGTGACCACCGCCGGTCAATCGCCCCCGCCACCTTGTATTTCGGATACATTAGACTTATTATGGTTTTCGTATGGTTACCCTCCTCCCCGTTGCCTCCGGCAAGGGTGGTGTCGGCAAGTCGATTCTCTCCTCCAATCTGGGCATAGCCCTCGCTCGAGCCGGGAAGACGGTGGTCCTCGTCGATCTGGATCTCGGCGGGGCGAATCTCCACACCTGCCTCGGGATCCGGAACAACAAGGCGGGAATCGGGAATTTGATCTACAAGCAGGAGAGCAATTTGGAATCGCTCTTGGTCGAGACCGAGGAGCGGCGTCTCCATTTTATTCCCGGCGACTCGCTACTCCCCGGGACGGCCAACCTGCCCTACTATCAGAAACTCAGGCTCTTGAAAGGCCTAAACGAACTGGTGGCCGATTACGTTATCCTGGATCTCGGCTCCGGCTCCTCCTACAATACCGTCGACTTCTTTCTGACGACTTCAAGCGGGGTAATGGTCGTGATTCCAGAGACCACCGCAATTCTGAACGCGTACAGCTTTCTCAAGACGGCGCTCTATCGACTCCTCTTCCGGAGCTTTCCCCGCAAGAGCGAGGAGCGTCAGTTCGTATCGGAGTTCGTCTCCCAACGCCTCGAGGGTGGCACCGAGAGCTTCCGGCTTTTGGTGGACGGTCTGGCTCGGATCGACCCCGAGTCCGGCGAACGCGCGGCGGCTCACCTCGATGCCTTCAAGCCGCGTATCGTTATGAACATGGGGCGCTCCGACCAGGACCTACAGGTCGGCTCGAAGCTAAAAGCGATCGTCCAGAAGAATCTCGACGTGGAAACGCAGTACATCGGCTATCTCCCGACCAACCCCTTGGTTGCCGAGTCGATACTGCGACGAAAGCCGGTCGTGGTAACTCACCCGGAGTGCGACTTCTCCCAGTCGGTGCAACGCCTCGCGGAACGGATTATCCAAACTCGGTTACCGGGGCTTTGGAAGCTCTTCGAGGCGGACGACGAACTGGCAGAGCTCAAGGAAGAGTCTTTGGCCCAGGGCCACATTTAGGGATAGTTTCCCCGAAACGCCGCCACCTTCGGTAGAATATCCAAATCCAACTCCCCCGCACCCTGGTCCCGATAGACGTGATACCCAAGGCCCGCGACCATCGCGCCGTTGTCGGTACAGAGGCGCTTCGATGGAATAAAGACATCGCCCCCACTCCACTCCGTTAGACGGGCTCTGAGGTAGCTATTGGAAGCAACCCCTCCGGCGACGACGACACGGGAGAGCCCGGTATCTCTTTGGGCCCGACGAAGTCGGTTCAGGGCCATATCGACGGCGGAGGCCTCGAAAGAGGCTGCGATATTCTCCGGGGTAGCCGGGTACCCGGCGGTGCGAAACTGCTCGAGCTGGTTGACCACCGCCGTCTTAAGCCCGGAGTAGGAGACGTCGTAGCGGTGGTCGCCTTTGTGGAGGGAAGGCACCGGAAAGCGAAAAGCCTTCGGGTCCCCTCGCCGGGCGAGGCGGTCGATGGCAATGCCACCGGGGTAGCCAAGGTCGAGGTGTTTAGCCACCTTGTCGAATGCCTCACCACAGGCGTCGTCGATGGTTGTCCCGAGGACCTCGAGCTCCGTCGGCCCGCTGACCCGGGCGATTAGCGTGTGGCCGCCGGAAATGACCAGACCCAGGAAGGGGTAATCGACCTGTCGCTCCAGCTGAATCGCGTAGAGGTGGGCCGGAATATGGTCCACCCCAACGACCGGGCGCCCGAGCCCGAGCGCGAGGGCCTTCGCAAAGGCGACGCCCACCGCCAAAGAACCGGCGAGCCCCGGTTGCACCGTAACCGCAACCAGGTCCAGCTCTTCGGGGGAGCAGCGGGCTTCGTCTATCGCTTCCCGAAAGATGGGAAGGATGGTTTCTATGTGACGGCGGGAGGCGAGCTCCGGTACCACGCCGCTGTATGGCGCGTGGACCTCGTCCTGGGTGGCGATGAGCATTCCCCGGAGACGGGTGCCATCCTCGACGACGGCGACGGAGCATTCGTCGCAGGATGTCTCAATCCCGAGGACCAGCATTATCAACGCCCAACAAGGCCGAGAGATGGGAAAACCGGAGCCCGGAGCCTTCTATCGCGGCGGCCTCTTCTCGAAGCACGAAAGCGAGCTCCGGGCTGGTCGCATGACCGATAAGGATCGCGAAACCGTGGTCTCGAGCCCGTTCGACGCCCTCGAAGAGCGCCCGGCGGATCGCCTCGACCTCTCGGACGTTGTCGAGAAAGACGTGGCGCTCTGCGGCTGGAACACGCTTTTCCCGAGCCACTTCGAGGCCAACGGTGTTGTGGGTCGTCCGAGAGTCGAGGAAGAAGAGGCCCTCTCGCCGGGCAAATTCGAGGGCGACGCTCATGGTTTCGCGATCGGCTGTCGCTTTGGAGCCCATGTGGTTGTTCATGCCATTCGCTCCCGGAACACTCCGGAGGTTGGCCCGGAGGGTCTCGGTGATCTGCCGCCGGGAATCGCCGACGTAGATAGTGCCGGGGCCGGGATACTTTCCGCTTTCGGCCTCCATCGGCAGGTGCAGAATAAGATCCTGACCTTTGGCCGAGATGCGCCCCGCAGATTCCTCGGAGAACTGGAGCTGGGGAAGCACTGCAAAGGTAATCGGGATATCCAGGGCGAGGTAGGGGTCCAGGTCCTCGCGACGATTTCCCACGTCGTCTACCACCACGAAAAGGCGCGGCCGGGCCTCCGGCTGAGGCGACGCGGGAAGCGC
>CAZTRQ010000197.1:0-3501 GCA_964616245.1 uncultured Spirochaetaceae bacterium
CTGGGCACTCCCGGCGCCCCGGATCGACGACCGGTGGCCTGGCCTTCACTTCATCCCTACCCCATCAGCCCGTCGGCCGTCTCCACGTCGCTCACCAGGGTGTTCACCAGCCCGCTCTTTAAGGCCACCCGGATGGCGTCGACCTTGTCGGTACCGGCGGCCACGACCACAACATGGGGCACGCTTCGCAGCTGCTCCGAGGAGAGGTTGATAATACGGTCGGCGATCGGGTGCTCGACGAGCCGGCCTTCCCGGTCGAGGAGCAGAAAATTGATAACACAGACCGCCCCGGCGTCCCGCATGCTCTTAAGCTCTTCGGCGGAAAAGACGCCGCTCGTGCCAAGGCTCGTATCCGGGCCGAGGCCGCTCGCCCCGAGGAGCACCGCCTCCAAGCGTTCCCAGAGCTTCTCGATCGGCGCGAAGGCGCTGTCCTTCCGGACCCCTTCGGCGGTCTCGGCGGAATCGAGGACCGCGGGAGCGTTGATCAGGTACGAGTTCCCCCCGAGAGCCGATGCAAAAGACTGGGCGATGCCGTTCGGGTAGATTCCCGTCTCGATGGTTCCCATGGCGCCGATAATCGGCGCGACATCGATCCCGCGGGCACTCCGGCCTTCGACTCGATGAGCCACCGTCTTGAGCGTTTGGCCCCAGCTGACACCGAGGAGCCCCGAAGGAGGCACGATCCGGGAGAGAAGCTCGGATACCGGCTCCGCCAGGTTCCCGTAGACCGCTTCCCGGCTCTCTCCGGAGGGAGCCAGCAGGCACTCCGCGATGCCGAACTTCTGCGCTACCTCGACCTCGAGGGTGCTGTAATCCGCCTCCCCCTCGTTTATCGAAATCTGTACGATTCCCAGCTCCCGGGCCCTGGATAGGCTACGGGAGAGCGTTGCCGTACTGACACTCAGGCGCTCGCCGATTTCCCGGAGGGTCAGCCCCTCGAGGTAGTACAGCCGTGCGATCTTCCGTAGGAAGTTCTCCTCTCCCATCATCGCCGTCCTATCCTTTCGTCGTTGACGCTCAAACGCATAAACAGTACTCTTCTCCTGTAGTCAGTAGCAATAAATTGCTCGTATTGCAAGATATTTCAATCGGGAGGACAGCATGCCGGCGTCCCAAAAACTTTCGGCCCAAAAGCTCGTACAAATGTACGACACGATGCTTACCATTCGCGCCTTCGAGGAAAAAGTCGCCTACTTCTTTTCCCGGGGTATGATCCACGGAACCACCCACCTCTACGTCGGAGAAGAGGCCACCGCCGTAGGCGTTATCTCCAACCTAACCGACGAAGACCTCATTACCAGCACCCATCGGGGTCATGGCCATACTATCGCGAAAGGCATCGATATCAACAGGATGATGGCGGAGCTCCTCGGCAAAGAGGCAGGCTACTGCAAGGGTAAGGGTGGCTCGATGCACATCGCGGACCTAACCCGGGGAAACCTCGGGGCAAACGGCATCGTCGGAGGTGGCATCCCGATCGCCGTCGGGGCCGGCATCACCACCAAGATGAAGAAGCTCGACCGGGCGGTGGTCTGTTTTTTCGGCGACGGCGCCCTCAACGAAGGGAGCTTCCACGAATCGGTAAACCTCGCCTCTATCTGGGACCTTCCGGTGCTCTTCGTCTGCGAGGATAACCAGTACGGCATGTCGATGAGCCGCCGGAAGAGCATCAATCTCGAGGACCTCGCCGAGCGGGCGAAGGCCTACGGCATACCGGGACGGAGCGTCGACGGGAACGACGTCTTTGCGGTCTACGACGCCGCGGCGGAGGGAATTAAGCACGTCAAGAAGAAGGGCCCGATGCTCATCATCTCCGAAACCTACCGCTACATGGGGCACTCCAAGAGCGACGCCAATCGCTACCGCACCAAGGAGGAGATTGCCGAGTGGCGGCAGAAGGATCCGATCGAGCGTCTGGGGCGACATCTTCTGCAGAATAACCTCGCCGACGAAAAACTCTTGGAAGAGCGAAAGGCCACGGCGCAGAAGGTTATCGAGGATGCGGTGGCTTTCGCCGAGGGAAGCCCGGAACCAAAGCTCGAGGATATTCTCGACGACGTCTACGCATAAGGAAGCACAGAGGATGAGAGAAGTAACCTACGCCGAAGCGATTAAGGAAGCGATGAGCGAGGAGATGCGCGCCAGCGACGACATCTTCCTGATGGGAGAGGACGTCGGCATCTACGGCGGCGCCTTCGGGGTCTCCTACGGCATGTTCGAAGAGTTTGGAGAGGAGCGTGTCCGGGACACCCCCATCTCCGAAGCCGCGATTATCGGCGCCGCCGTCGGCGCGGCGGTTACCGGGATGCGACCTATCGCCGAAATACAGTTTAGCGACTTTATCACGATCGGGATGGACCAGTTGGTCAATCAGGCGGCGAAGATCCGCTACATGTTCGGCGGCAAGGCGATCGTGCCGATGGTGGTTCGGGCGCCGGCCGGTTCCGGGACCGGGGCGGCGGCTCAGCACTCGTCGAGCATGGAGGCCTGGTACGCCCACGTCCCGGGACTAAAAGTAGTAACTCCCTCCACCCCCTACGACGCCAAGGGCCTCCTTAAGTCGGCAATCTGGGACGACAACCCGGTTGTCTTCTTAGAGCAAAAGCTGCTCTACCGGACGAAGGGAGAAATTCCCGAGGAGGACTACCGGATCCCCCTCTCTGAATCCGACGTAAAACGGCCGGGGAAGGACCTTACGATTGTGAGCTGGGGCCGGATGGTCCCCCGGTGTCTGACGGTGGCGGATAACTTAGCCT
The DNA here is from genome assembly GCA_964616245.1 of uncultured Spirochaetaceae bacterium. Classification (GTDB taxonomy): domain Bacteria; phylum Spirochaetota; class Spirochaetia; order DSM-27196; family PWMO01; genus CAYPUT01. Next base: position 2,757 of record CAZTRQ010000197.1, read on the forward strand.
CCGAGGGAATAGACATCGAAGTAATCGACCCCCGGACCCTTCTTCCCCTCGACGCGGAGCCGATTATCGCCAGTGCGGCAAAGACCGGGAGCGTCCTCGTGGTCCACGAAGCGGTAGAGACCGGCGGCTTCGGCGGGGAAGTAATCGCCCGGATCGTCGACAGCGAGGCCTTCTTCTACCTCGACCGACCGCCGAAACGCCTCGGGGGGCTCGATGTCCCGATTCCGTACAACCCGAACCTCGAAAAGAACGCGGTCCCCACGGAAGAGAGCATAACCGCGGCGGTTCACTCCCTCTTGCGTTAGGAGGACGGCATGGCACAAGCGATTATTATGCCCAAGGCCGGCATGGCCATGGAGACGGGAAAGATTATCGAGTGGCTCAAGAAGCCCGGCGACAAGGTAGAGGTCGGTGAGGCCATCCTCGAAATAGAGACCGACAAGGTCGCGATGGAGGTGGAGGCCGAGATCTCCGGTGTTGTCCTAGCCATTACCAGAGAGGCCGGGGAAGAGGTTCCGGTAACCGAGACCATCGGATGGATCGGAGCCGAAGGGGAGCAGATTCCCGACGGGGGGTCGCCGGCCCCCGACCCCGGGAGCGCCGCGACCAGACCGGCCTCCCACGCCGGGACCGCTCCCTCGTCCGAGGCCCCCTCCTCGGCCGAGAGTGTCACCCCGGCCGCGACCGGCACCTCGGCTCCGCCGACCACCGAAGGCGCCGGCCGCCTCAAGGCGACCCCGGCGGC